>NZ_MDEJ01000015.1 GCF_002940065.1 Xanthomonas populi | reverse complement strand
AGCTCGACGTCATGTTCCTCGGATTCCTGAGCTTCGTCCTGATCGTTGAAGGGCTTCGTATGTGTTAACAGGCCCTAATAGGCAACTCTGATGCGCCCGTCGAACCCAGTAGTCTGCTGCGCCAGTCGAAACTATTGAAGTCTGCACCATGCTGCGCACGCTGATCGACCTCAAACCGCGTGACGTGCCGCTGCGCGTCGCCTTGCGCAATACCGCTGCGGTGGTGCTGCCGTTGGCGGTGGGCGTGGCGACCGGTCATGTCGCCGCCGGCCTGGCAGTGTGTACCGGCGCGCTCAACACCATGTTCACCGACCAGCCCGGCCCGTATCGCGCGCGTCTGCAACGCATGTTGATGGCCGCGTTGGCCGCCGGTGCGGCCGCGTTGCTCGGCATTTGGGTCGGCCACAACACCCCTGCATTGGTCGTCGCCGGTTTGTTGCTCGGTCTGGGCGGCGGGCTGCTGGTGGCGCTCGGCCCGGTGGCCGCGCGGGTGGGCCTGACCAGCATGATTGTGCTGGTGGTCAGCGCCGATATGCGCTTGCCGGTGGAGCAGGCACCGGGCGTTGCGGCGTTGATCTTCGCCGGTGGCCTGCTGCAGGTGGTGCTGGCATTGGCGGCGTGGCCGCTGCAACGCTACCGCCCGGAACGCTTCGCACTCGCCGATCTGATGCGTCAACTGGCAGGCATCGCACGCCAGCGCCCCGAAGCCAGCGCCGCACCGCAGGCAACGCAACAAGTGCTTGATGCGATGGTGATGCTGCACGGCGAACACCGCTCGCGCGCGATCGCCGTGCAGAGTTTCCGCATCATTGCCGAGCTCTGCGATCGCGTGCGGCTGGAGCTGCTGTCGCTGGCCGATGCCGACACCCGCCTGGCCGACTCGCAAGCCCGCCCAGCCATCGAACGTGTGCTCGAACGCAGCGCGATCGTGCTGGAACAACTCGCCCACGCCATGACCGGCGGCGAAGACCCGTTGGTGGCCGATGCCTCGATGACCGGCTTCGACGATCTGGTCGCTGCACTGGCGCAGTTTCAGCTCGACAACGCCGATACCCGTGAGCGTCGATTGGTGCGTGTGGCAGTGGCGCGTGCGCAAGGCCTGGGTGGCCAGTTGCGCGCACTGATCCGCAACGCGCATTGGGCCAGCAGCCGTGGCGAGATCCAGGCGCAACTGGCCGAAGCGCGCTTGCCTGCGGCACTCAGGCCGGCGGCAACCTGGGCCACCTTGCGCGCGAATCTGGATCTGTCGTCGGTGGCATTCCGGCATGCATTGCGCTGCGGCGTATGTCTGGCGCTGGCGATCGCCTTTCAACGTTGGCAGCAGATTCCGCATGGCTTCTGGATTCCGATGACCGCCGCCATCGTGCTCAAGCCGGATTTTGGCGGAACTTTCAGCTTCGGCGCCTTACGTGTGGCCGGCACCTTCGTCGGCCTGTTGGTGGCGACACTGCTGGCGCATCTGGCGATGGATGGCGCCAGCATCCGGCTGGCTTTGCTGGCGCTGTTTTGCCTGGGTTTCCGCTTGTTGACACAGGTGAATTACGGCATCGGCGTGGCGTTTCTGACCGGTATGCTGGTGCTGTTGTTGTCGTTCGAAGGCGTGGCACCCGGCGAAGCGATTGGCGCGCGTGTGCAGGCGACTGTGGCCGGCAGCGCATGGGCCCTGATCGCCTATGCGCTGTGGCCCACGCGCGAACGTCGGCATATCCGCGCTTCGCTGGCACAGCTGATCAGCGCGTATCGCGATCATCTGCGCAACCTGTTGCTCGGCCAGATGGAGGATCTGAGCGATACCCGCGCCGCTGCGCGCGTGGCGCGCACCAATGCGCAGGCCTCGATCGAGCGCCTGCGCGGCGAGCCACGCAGCCGCCGCAATCTGCACGAACTCAAACTTGCCGAATCGCTGCTGGCCAACAGCAACCGGCTGATCCGCGCCACCTTGTCGCTGGAAGCGGTGCTGCGCGACGGCCACGCCTTGCCCACATTGGATGCATTGCCTGCATTTGCAGAACAAGCCGACCAAGCGCTGTCCGAACTCATTACCTGTCTGGTGAATGGCGGCATCCCTGCCGCGGCGACCTTGCGCAGCGCCGAACGCAGCTTGTCCGATGCGTTGGCGGCGCTGCCCGACAGCTCGCCCACTACCGCTGCATTAGCCGACACCATCGACCGCATCACCGACAGTATCGGCACGTTGGCCCATCTATTGCGGCCTGCCCGACCAGCCTCAACCAACGCCTCGGCCCAGACAGCGGCCGCGCATGACGGCGCACACGCTGCCGGCAGGTAAACTGCCCCACTGACCTGCGTTGCGAGCTGTGATGATGACCAACCTGCTGTCCCGCGCCCATGCCGTTGCATTGGACGCCGCCGACCCACTGCGCCACCTGCGCGATGACTTTGTGTTCCCGCAGCATGGCGACCAGGATCAGACCTATTTCGTCGGCAATTCGCTGGGCCTGCAGCCGCGCGCCGCGCGCGCGATGGTGGCCGAAGTACTCGACCAGTGGGGCGCACTCGCGGTGGAAGGCCACTTCACCGGCCCCACCCAATGGCTGACCTATCACCAGTTGGTGCGCGATGGTCTGGCCCGCGTGGTCGGCGCGCTGCCCGGCGAAGTGGTCGCGATGAACACGCTGAGTGTCAATCTGCATATGATGATGGCCAGCTTCTACCGCCCCACGCCCGAGCGCGGCGCGATCCTGATCGAAGCCGGCGCGTTTCCGTCCGACCGCCATGCGGTGGAATCGCAACTACGCCTGCATGGGCTGGACCCGGCCACGCACCTGATCGAAGTGGAAGCAGACGAACCCAATGGCACGTTATCGATGGCGGCGATCGCCGATGCTATCGCAGTGCATGGTCCGCGCCTTGCATTGGTGCTGTGGCCAGGCGTCCAGTACCGCACCGGCCAGGCTTTCGAGCTGGGCGGCATCGCGCGTTTGGCACGCGCACAAGGCGCGGCGGTGGGCTTCGACCTGGCGCATGCGGTCGGCAACATTGCGCTGACGCTGCACGACGATGGCGTCGATTTTGCGGTGTGGTGTCATTATAAATATCTCAACGCCGGTCCCGGCGCAGTGGGCGGCTGTTTCGTGCACGAACGCCATGCCAACAGCAATCTGCCGCGCATGGCCGGCTGGTGGGGACACGAGCAGCAGACCCGCTTCCGCATGGACCCGCAGTTTGTGCCCTCGCCCGGCGCCGAAGGCTGGCAGCTGAGCAACCCGCCGGCGCTGGCGCTGGCGCCGCTCCGTGCGTCGCTGGAGCTGTTCGATCAGGCCGGCATGCCGGCACTACGTGCAAAATCCGAACAGCTCACCGGGAATCTGGAGCAGCTGATCCACGCACGCGTGCCGCAGGTACTGCAGATCGTCACCCCGGCCGAACCCGCGCAGCGCGGCTGCCAGCTGTCGTTGCGGGTGGCCGGTGGCCGCGCGCAGGGGCGCTCGCTGTTCGAGTATCTACAGTCGGTGGGCGTGCTCGGCGACTGGCGCGAACCGGATGTCATCCGCATCGCGCCGGTGCCGTTGTACAACCGCTTCTGCGATCTGCACCAGTTGGTGGAGCAGGTGGAAACCTGGGCTGCCGCCTGAGCACGCGGCACAGACGGCGTCATCGAAACAGGTGTGCGCGCCAGTCGGAACCGGCACACGCGCACGTACACTCCAGACCCGCATCTGGATGACCGCGGCGTGCGCCGTCGCTAGCCGCTTCACTGTCTCCCTCTTCGCCGGCATCCGCGTCCGGCCGCTTCCGGATACCGCATTGAGCGCAGTCACTCCTCGTTCCCTGACATTGATCGGCGCTGGTCTGGCCGGTTGCCTGCTGGCCATTCTGCTATCGCGTCGCGGCTGGCAGGTCACCGTCTACGAGCGCCGCGGCGATCCGCACATCAAGGGCTACGAGTCCGGCCGCTCGATCAACCTGGCACTGGCCGAACGCGGCCGCCATGCGCTGCGCCAGGCCGGCGCCGAAGATGCGGTGATGGCCAAGGCGGTGATGATGCGCGGACGCATGGTGCATCCGCTGATTGGCGAACCGCAGTTGCAGCGCTACGGGCGCGACGACAGCGAAGTGATCTGGTCGATCCATCGCGCAGCGCTGAATGTCGCGCTGCTGGATCTGGCCGAACAGGCCGGCGCACGCGTGCACTTTTATCGGCGCCTGCATACGGTGGATTTCGATGCCGGCTACGCACGTTTCATCGACGACCGCGACGACCAGCCGCACGAGATCCACGTCCAGAGTCTGATCGGCAGCGATGGCGCCGGCTCCACGCTGCGCGCGGCAATGCAGCGCAAATCGCCGCTGGGCGAGCGCATCGAATTCCTCGATCACTCCTACAAAGAACTGGAGATTCCGCCACTGCCCGGCGGTGGTTTCCGTATCGAACGCAATGCGCTGCACATCTGGCCGCGCGGGCGTTACATGTGCATCGCGCTGCCCAACGATGGCGGCACCTTCACCGTCACGCTATTTCTGCCCAACGCCGGCGAGCCCAGTTTTGTTACCACGCGCACCGGCGACGAAGCGCTAGCCCTGTTCGCACGCGACTTTCCCGATGCCTTGCCGCTGATTCCGCAACTCAAGGAGCATTGGGAAGAACATCCGCCCGGACTGCTCGGCACCTTGACGCTGGACCGCTGGCATCTGGGCGGCCGCGCATTGCTGATCGGCGACGCCGCACATGCGATGGTGCCGTTCCACGGCCAGGGCATGAATTGCGCCTTCGAAGACTGCGTTGCACTGGCAGAGCAATTGGACGCGCACGACGATCTCGAACACGCCTTCGCCGCGTTCGAAGCAGCGCGCCGCGACGATGCGGCAGCGATCCAGCAGATGGCGCTGGAAAACTATCTGGAAATGCGCGACCGCGTCGGCGATGCCGCGTTCCTACTGCAACGCGCGCTGGAACAGGAACTGCAGACACGCTGGCCCACCCGCTTCGTGCCGCATTACACGATGGTGACCTTCCTGCGCACGCGCTATTCGATCGCCCTGGCGCGCAGCGAGATCCAGCGCGAGATTCTGGTCGAGGCCACGCGCGGGCACACCGATCTGTCGCGCATCGACTGGGCCGCGCTGGAAGCGGTCGTGCATGCGCGTCTGCAGCCGCTGGAAGGCGCGCACTGAACCTTGCGCACAGGCCCCCTGCGTCAGCGTGCTGGCGCGCAGATGAGAGATACTAGGCAGCACTGGGGGCGCCCTCCCCAGCGCGCCGCAGATCTGGATGTGATACGGCATGCCTGACAGCTTTCTCTTCTATGACCTGGAAACCTTCGGCCAGGATCCGCGCCGCACGCGCATCGCGCAGTTCGCCGCGGTGCGCACCGATGCGCAATTGCACGTGATCGATGAGCCGATCAGTTTCTACGTGCAGCCGGCCGACGATCTGCTGCCCTCCCCGTACGCGACCATGGTCACCGGCATTACCCCGCAACACGCGCTGCGCGAAGGTGTGAGCGAGGCCGAAGCGTTCGCGCGTATTTCCGAACAGATGAGCCGGCCGCAGACCTGCACGCTGGGCTACAACTCGATCCGCTTCGACGACGAGTTCGTGCGCTGCGGCCTGTTCCGCAATTTCTACGACCCGTACGAGCGCGAGTGGCGCGGCGGCAACTCGCGTTGGGATCTGCTCGACGTGTTGCGGCTGGTGCATGCCCTGCGCCCGGACGGCATCGTCTGGCCGCAGCGCGAAGATGGCGCCACCTCGTTCAAACTCGAACACCTGGCAGATGCCAACGCGGTGCGCGAAGGCGATGCGCACGAGGCGCTGTCAGACGTGCACGCCACCATCGGCATGGCGCGCAAATTCCAGCAACACCAGCCCAAACTATGGGAGTACGCCCTGCGTCTACGCGACAAGCGCTTTGCGGCGACGCTGCTCGACGTCATCGCCATGCAGCCGGTGCTGCATATCTCGCAGCGCTATCCCGCATCGCGCATGTGCGCCGCTGCGGTGCTGCCGTTGACGCGCCATCCACGCATCGACAGCCGGGTGATCGTGTTCGATCTGGAGAGCGATCCTGAAGGGCTGTTGCGCCTGAGTCCGGACGAGATCGCCGACCGGCTGTATATCCGCGCCGCCGATCTGCCCGAAGGCGAACAGCGCATTCCGCTGAAGGAGGTGCATCTGAACAAGTCGCCGGAACTGGTGGCCTGGCAGCATCTGCGCGCAGCGGATTTTCAGCGTCTGGGCATCGACCACGATGCGGTATTGGCAAAAGCCGCGCGCCTACGCGAGCTCGGCCCAGAGCTGGCCGAAAAAGTGCGTCAGGTCTACGGCAATGAGCGCGCTGCGGCGCCAGCGGTCAACGATGCCGATGCATCGCTCTACGACGGCTTCCTGGCCGAGGGCGACAAGCGCCTGCTCACCCAGGTCCGCACCAGTGCGCCGGCCGCGTTGGGCGCGCTGGAATCGCGCTTGCGCGACCCGCGCCTGATCGAGTTGCTGTTCCGCTACCGCGCGCGCAATTGGCCGCAAACGCTGACGTTCGAGGAGCACGAACGCTGGAACGTGTACCGCCGCCAGCGCCTGCTCGAAGACCGTGGCCTGGGCGAAGTCACGCTCGACCAGTTCCATACGCAGATCGCGGATTTACGGCTTGCTCACCCCGACGATGCTACCAAGCAAGCCCTACTCGACCAGCTCACCGCCTGGGGTTCGGACCTCCAACGCACGCTATGACCACCTACTTTTCCGAGGCCAGTTTCAAGTTTCTGCGTGCGCTGGCCCGCCACAACGACAAGACCTGGTTCAACGACCACCGGCATCAGTACGAGGCGCACGTGCGCCAGCCGTTTCTGCAGCTCATCACCGATCTGCAGCCGGCGTTGGCCAAGGTCAGCGAACACTATCGCGCCGATCCCAAGACCCAGGGCGGTTCGCTGTTTCGCATCTACCGCGATGCGCGGTTTTCCAACGACAAATCGCCGTACAAGAACTGGCAAGGTGCGCGCCTGTTTCATGAGCGCCGCCGCCAGGTGCCGGCGCCGTCGTTCTACCTCCATCTGCAGCCGGGCGAGAGTTTTGTTGGTGCAGGGCTGTGGCAACCGGAGACAGACACCCAACGCAAGCTGCGCCAGTTCATCTTCGACAATCCCGCCAACTGGAAAGCGGTCGCCTACGAACCCAAACTGCGCCGCAAATTTACAATGGACGACAGCGAAAAGCTGGTGCGTGCACCGCGCGGATTCCCCAACGATTTCGAGTTCATCGACGATCTCAAGCATCGCAACTGGGCCTATCTGCGCCACCTCGACGATGCCACCATGACTGGCACGCGTGTGCGTCAGACCATCGAAGCGGATCTGGTGGTATTGGCGCCGTTTGTCGATTATCTGTGCGCCGCGTTGGATCTGGAATTTTGATGCAGCGCATGGCGCAGACAGCGATCGAGGCTCCGCCGGCCGTCAGCGTGCGGCGGCGATTTTTCGCTACGCGTTGGCCTGCATCGATGGCGTCCCGGCCACCAACAGCAATGGAATGCGAACCATGAAAAAACGTTGGTTGCTACTGCCTGTGCTGACCGTACTGTTGCTGGCCACTTACGTGGTTACAGGCCCGTATCTGGCCATTCGCGGCATCAGCGATGCAGTGGCCAATCGCGATGCCGGGCAGCTGGAACACCACGTGGATTTCTCAAGTTTGCGGGTCAACCTCAAGGCGCAGCTGGACGATTATTTGATTCGCCAGGCCGGCAGCAGCATGCAATCGAGTCTGCTCGGCGGGTTCGCCTTGCAGCTTGCCAGTGGCATCAGCGGCGCCGGTGTGGACACGCTGGTCACGCCACTGGGCATCGGTGCGCTATTGCAGGGCCATGGCGTGTGGAATCGCGTCACCGGCGCCACCGTCAGTCCGGATACCTATGCGGCGCCAGCGCCTGCGCGCCCGTTACAAGACGCCGAGCAGCGCTTCGAATCCACCCGCCGTTTTACCGCCACCACCCGCACGGCGACCGGGGCACCGGTGGTGTTTGTGCTGACGCGACAAGGCCTGCGCTGGCGATTGACCGATATCCAGTTGCCGCTGGCTGATGCAGGCAATCTGCTCAACCCCTAAAGGTGCGTTTGCGAGCGATGGTGAAGTTTGCACCATCGCCGGCTGACGACACGTGTCAGACCACCCGGATACAGCAGCTCACGCATACCGCCAGGCCCGTTCCATCCACGCTGCCTGCAGCCGCAACATCGCCGGCCGCAACTGCCGACGCGCCGACCACGGCAACGACGCCAACGCCTGCTCCGCAGTCCCCGGCGTGCGTTTGCCATTCCAGGCGTACAACACCTGATTGCGCAGATCCGGCTCGGGCAACAGCAGCACCCGTCCCTCGAACACGTCGCGTAGCTTGGCCAGATGCCCGGCGAGCGGCACCTGGAACAGGTTCAACGCCAGCACACCGCTTGGCGTCAGCGCAGCGCGGCACTCGGCGTAGAACTCGGGCGTGCATAGCGCGGGTGGAATGCCGTGGGCATCGTAGGCATCCAGCAGCAACAGGTCGTATCGCCCGGCACGCGTGCCGATCCACTGCGCACCATCGCCGTGCGTGACCTCAAGCCGCGCATCGTCGCGCGGCACAGCAAACGCATCGCGCAACGCCAGCACCTGCGCATCGGCGTCCACCGCTTCGATGCGCGTGCTGCGCAGATAACGATGGCAGAACTTGGCCTGCGCGCCGCCGCCGAATCCAATCAGCCCAATGCGCTCGGGGCGCGGCTGCAGCCACAACACGGCCAGCATGCCGCGCGTGTACGGCAGCATCAGCCGATACGGCGCCCAGCGCGACATGCAGGTCTGGACGGTATCGCCGGCGAAATACAGCTCCAGCTGGCGCCAGCTGGAGCGCAGCGCGGCGCGTGCAGGCGGCTTTGGTGCATCGCTCACCTGCTCGGTGGATCGTTGGCCACGCCATGCGGCACGTGACCGGCCGCCACGTGTTGGTGTTGGCGCGCACTGTCGATGTTGTGCTGCGAATCGTCGAAGAAGATATCCGCGCCAAACGCCTCTAGAAACGGCCCCTTGTGGCGTCCGCCCAGGAACAAGGCCTCGTCCAAGCGCACGCCCCAGTCGCGCAAGGTGCGGATCACCCGCTCATGCGCCGGTGCAGAACGCGCGGTGACCAGCGCGGTGCGGATCGGCGCGGCCTCACCAGGCGGAAATGCCGCCTGCAGCGCATGCAGCGCAGACAGAAAATTGCGGAACGGCCCGACCGACAACGGTTCGCGTGCGCGTTCGCGCTCGTGGCGTCCAAATGCCTCCACACCCTGCTCGCGCGAGATGCGTTCGCTCTCGTCGCCGAAGATCACCGCATCGCCGTCGAAGGCGATACGCAACTGCGTCGGCAACCGGCTTTCATCGTTGTCCACGATCGCCGCTGCGGCCTCGGCACGTTCGCCCGGCGCGCGCGGCATGATGGTCGCCGCCGCAATGCCATGGGTGAGCGCACGCCGCACCGACTCCGGATTGGCCGACAGAAACAGATCGGTGCCGAACGGCTTTACGTACGGCCAGGTCGGCTGACCAGAGGTAAAGGTCGCCCGCACGATGCCCAGGTTGTAGTGCTGAATCGAATTGAAGATGCGCAAACCTGTATCGGCAGAATTGCGCGACAGCAGAATCACTTCCACACGCGGGGTTTCTTCGGGCACATCGTGGTTGAGCGCCAGCAGCTTGCGCACCACGGGAAACGCAACGCCCGGCTCCAGAATGTTGTCCTCATGCTCGCGCTGGAACGCCGAATACGCCTCCACACCATCGGCCTCGAACAGCGCGTGACCTTCTTCGAGGTCGAACAGCGCGCGCGAGGTGACCGCGACGGTCAGTAACCTTGGGGAATTATCAGCCATTTGGGCGCCGGGAATAGGGAATAGGGAATAGGTTGAAGCGGGAATTCGAAATCGGAATTCGATTTCTCACCCGCCCCGCATCGTAGCGCGTGCGCGCGATCCTACAGCCTAAGTACCGCGCTCTTGCTGTTGCCAATCCTAAATCCCCACTCCCGAATCACCGCCCTTCAAACCGCAAATTGCTCGCTGAAAATGCGCTCTTCCAGATTGTGTTCGGGATCGAACAGCAGCGTCACCTGGCGCTGCGTGGATTCGCGGATGGTCACTTCGATCACGTCGCGGATCTCGTGCGAGTCAGCGGTGACACTGACCGGGCGTTTGTACGGGTCCAGCACGCGGAAGCACACTTCGGTATCGGCCTTGAGGATGGCGCCGCGCCAGCGTCGCGGGCGATACGGGGCAATCGGTGTCAGCGCCAGCGTATTCGAGCCCAGCGGCAAAATCGGCCCATGCGCGGAGTAGTTGTACGCGGTGCTGCCGGCTGGCGTGGCCACCGTCACGCCATCGCCAATCAGCTCGGCGATGCGGGTCTGGCCATTGAGATCCACGCTCAGATGCGCGGCCTGGCGGGTCTGTCGCAACAGCGAGACCTCGTTGTAGGCCAGCGACACCGCACTGGCACCGGACTCGGTCTGCACCTGCATTTCCAGCGGGCGCAGATGCGCCGGCTCGGCGCGTTGCAGACGCGCGAGGAGGTCATCTTCATCGTCGCGGTACTGGTTCATCAAAAACCCGACCGAGCCCAGCTTCATGCCGAACACCGGCTTGCTGGCAGCGCCATGCCGATGCAGGGTCTGCAGCATGAAACCGTCACCGCCCAGGGCGCAGACGATATCGGCGGTGGCCAGCGCGTGATCGCCGTAGCGCTGCACAAGATGCGCGCGCGCGGCCACCGCCGGCTCGGCGTGACTGGCGAGAAAGGCGATGCGAGGTGGTGCGGTCATCGTTAACTCCAAAGCATGCGAATCAGCATACCCCAGCGCTGTGGTGGGCTTGTTGCGGCCACGCCCTGCGCTCGCATCCCCGGCCGCGATGACGCCTGCGCCTGCGCGATCAGACGCGACCGACAAGCTGGCGCGCGGCAGCTAGCCGAGCGCGGCCAAGACCGATATCGCAACGCGCACACCAGGCCGTCAGACGCGACCCGGGGGCCTCACGCCGTCAGCCGCCACGCCCGATGAATCCGCGCATGTCGCTCAAAATCAGGATCGATGGTGCGCGGGCTGATTTCCTCGCACTGCGCGAACTCGGCCACCATCTCCTCATCCAGCTTGAAGCGACGGAAGTTGTTGGAAAAATACAGCACGCCCCCCGGCGCCAGACGCGCCACTGCCGCACGCAACAGGCGCACATGCTCGCGCTGGATGTCGAAGTCTTCTGCACGTGCGGAATTTGAGAAGGTCGGCGGGTCGCAGAAGATCACATCGAAATGCGCACGCTCGGCTTCCAGCCACGCCAGCGCATCGGCCTGCACCAGCTTGTGCTTGCTACCGGCCTGCCCGTTCAAGGCCAGGTTGTCGGCGCACCATTGCAGGTAGGTACCGGACAGATCCACGCTGGTGGTGGATGTCGCACCGGCCACCGCCGCTTGCACGCTGGCCACGCCGGTGTAGCAAAACAGATTGAGGAAGCGCCGCCCCTTGGATTGCGTGGCCATGGTGCCGCGTAACGGGCGATGGTCCAGGAACAAGCCGGTGTCCAGGTAATCGAACAGATTTACCCGCAGCAAGGCGCCATGCTCGCGCACGTTGATGAACTCATTGCGCTGCTCGAAGCGGCCATACTTGCTGCCGCCTTTGCCACGCTCGCGCGATTTGAGTGCAACACGTTCCCCCGGCACCTCGAATACTTCACGTGCGGCGGCCAGCAGTTCGCCGAGACGACGGCGCACATCGGCTTGCGGAATCGTCGCCGGTGCGGCGTATTCCTGCACGTGCAAAAACACGCGGCGATCGCCATCGGCTTGCTGATACACGTCGATGGCAGCGGAATACTCCGGCAGATCGGCGTCGTAGGCACGGAAACATTCGATGCCTTCGCGCGCGCGCCATTTCTTGAACTTCTGCAGATTCTTGCGTAAGCGGTTTGCGACCATCTGCGCGCCCTCGCTGAGCGCGGTCGGTGCAGCCAGCGGGGTGCGTCGTGGCATCGCGATCGGGTCGCACACGATCAGCGCGCACTCGATCGCGCCGTTGAACAGCTGGTATTTCTTGCCCGCGCGCAGGCCGGTGGCATAGGCCAGTTCGGCATTGCCGCACAGCAGGCTGGCGCGCCACTGCGGCACGCAGCGCTGCAAGGTATCGCCCAGGCGGCGGTACAGTGCCGCATCGGCGGCCAGGCGCTCGTCATAGGGCGGGTTGCACACCACCACGCCGGTGGCCTGCTGCGGGGTCTGCAGATCGCCCACCTCGCGCACGCCGAACCAGATCGCCTCGGCGACACCGGCCACCTGCGCATTTTCCTTAGCGGCGCGGATCGCATGCGGATCCATGTCGCTGCCGTGGATCACCTGCTTGAGCGCGGCGCGGCCAAGGCTGTCGCGCTCGCGCGCTTGGCTCACCAGTTGCTGCCAGCGCTCGCGGTCGAAGCCGCGCCAACGGCTGGGAACATCGCTGCCATAGCGCTGCAGGCCGGGTGCGACGTCGGCGGCCATCAGCGCGCCTTCGATCAACAAGGTGCCGCTACCGCACATCGGATCCAGCAGGCCGCCACCGTCGGCGTAGGCACGTGGCCAACCGGCACGCAGCAGCACTGCTGCGGCCAGATTCTCTTTCAGCGGCGCTTCGTTCTGCGCCATGCGCCAGCCGCGCCGATGCAGCGGGCCGCCGCCCAGGTCCACCGAGAGGGTGGCGCGGCCCTTGCGCAGCGACAGGTTCAGGCGCAGATCCGGGCTTTCCACATCCACCGACGGGCGTTCAAGGCCCTGCCGGCGCATGGTGTCGACCACCGCGTCCTTGATGCGCTGCGCCGCATAGCGGGCATGCGTGATCGCGGTGCCGGAGACATGCGCATCCACCGACAGCGTGTGGCCAACGGACAGATGCGCGTCCCATGGCAACTCGGAAACGCCGGCATACAGCGCGTCCTCGTCCGGGCAATCGAACTCGCTCAACGGCCACAGCACGCGGCTGGCCAGGCGCGACCACATGACGGCGCGCTGCGCGTCGCGCAGATCGCCTTCGACGTTGACGCCGGAGATGGTGGCGGTGGCCTTGCTGGCGCCGAGCGTGAGCAGCTCGTCGGCAAGCAGGTATTCCAGGCCCTTGGCACAGGATGCGAAGAATTTCACGTAGGCAGGTATCGATGGAGACGCTAGCCGTGGGGGCGGGCGTGAGAGCGGGACGCTGGGCCGGCGCCCGGAAGGGCAAAGCCGTGGCCGCCGCGCGCGGGGCGCAAATGGTCGGCCATCGGCGCCGGCTTTACCAGCCCGGCGGCCGGATCGCCCGCTGCGCGGTTCACCACGGCGCCAGCCGCCACTGCGTCTGCGCGGTGTCCAGGCGCTGTTGCAGACCCAGCCGCTGCAGGAAGGCGGCATCGTGCGAGGCGACGATCAGCGCACCCTCGTAGCTGCGCAGCAGCGCTTCGATCGCCTCCACCGAGGCCAGATCCAGGTGATTGGTCGGTTCGTCCAGCAACAGCAGCTGCGCTGGCTGCGCTCGGTACAGCGCGCAGGCCAGCGCCGCCTTGAGCCGCTGGCCGCCGCTGAGCTGGCCGGTGGGCAGGTCCGCACGCGTCTGATCCACCCCAGCAGCGCCAGCCGCAGCCGGTGTGCGTGGGCTTGCGCGACTGGGTCGGCAGCGTGCAGTTGCGCGACGGCCGAGCGCGCCGGGTCCAGCAGCCCCAAGTCCTGGTTCAGATACGCCACCGGCACATGCACCTCGCAGTGTCCGGCGCTCGGCTGCAAGCGCCCGGCCAGCAGTTGCAGCAACGATGACTTGCCGCTGCCATTGGGGCCGACCAGGCCGATCCGCAGCTGCCCATGCAACAGCTGATCCACCCGACGCCCGCCCAGCCGCCCGTCGGCCAGTTGCACCTGCTGCAGCGTGGCCAACCGCCGCGACGCACCGGTCGGCGATGCCGACGCCAATACCGCGATGGCCCGATCGATCTCGACATGCGCTGCGCCTGCACCACCGCCTCGCTCAGCCGCGCCTGTTCAGCCTGACGCTGGCCGGCACTGACCTGACTGCGCTGCTTCTGGCGACCAAGCGGGATCGGCGCGTGGTTGGCCTGCCCCGCAGTACGCGCGCCGCGTGCCTGACGCTGCTGCTGGCGCAGTTGCTGCTCGCGCAGCGCCTGCTCGCCGCGTGCGCGTGCGTGTTTGCACTGGGCCAGCAGATCGCCGGCTGCCTGCTGCTCCAGCACGCGTTGCCGGGCATAGAACGCGTAATTGCCGCCGTAACTGCGCAGCCCGTGCGCGGACAGTTCCAGGATGCGCTGCATCGCCTCGAGCAAACTGCGGTCATGGCTGATCACCACCAGGCCACCGCTTCGTGCCTGCAGCCGATCCATCAACCGCTGGCGTTGCGGGCCATCCAGATGATTGCTCGGCTCATCGAGAATCAACAGGTCCGGCTGGGTCAGAAACGCGCCGGCCAGGGCGACGCGCATCGCTTCGCCGCCACTGAGTTGCGCTACCGGCGCTCGCGGATCGCGCCCGCCCAGGCCTTGCCGTTCGAGTTCTGCGGCCAAGTACTAATGGGCGCTCCAACGCTCGCCGACCTGTTCGAAATCGGCTGGATCCACGCTGCCGGCGGCGATCCTGTCCAGTGCGTCCAGCAGCGGCGCGACACCCGCCAACTCGGCGATGGTCTGTCCCGGCGCAATGCTCACGCGTTGCGGCAGGTAGTGCACGCTGCCGGTGCGCACGCAACGCCCGGCGCTGGGCGCCACCTCACCGGCCAACAGGCGCCCAAGCACGCTCTTGCCCACGCCATTGCGCCCGACCAGGCCGGTGGCGCGTTGGTCGATGTGGATCGTCAGATCAGAAAACAGCGGGCTGCCATCGGGCAGCACGTACGCAACGCTCTCCAGCGTCAGCGACGGACAGGTCATACGTTTCTCCATTGCATGCCAGCACACGCACCGATCCAACCGGATCGGCAGCGGCTAAGGCCGTCATCGCGACGGCGGCATCAATGGCGCATTGGACCAATCCTCAATGAGTTGCTGTGCAATCAGTTTAAACCTGCAGCGAATGCGACGGCACCCGCGCAGTGAACGACAATCGCGTGGACTCAACCCAGTCCGAACGCCGGGTGGTAGGACACATCGGCCAACGGCAGCAGCCGGTCGCCGAATGACAGCGCCTGCAACTCGGACGCTGGCACATCCGGCAACACCAGCCCCGGTTCCACCGCAAAGCCCAAGCGCTTGAAGAACACAGGCGCGCCGAGTGCCAGGCAGCCGGCCGCGCCGCGCTCGCGCAAGTTCGCCAGGGCCGATTGCACCAGGCGCGTACCCAGCCCCTGGCGCTGATGCCCGGGCCCGATCGCCAGCGGCCCCAGCGCGTACCACCCCGGCGAATGGTCCGAAAGCGACACCGGCGACACCGCCAGATGCCCGACCACATAGCCGTCGTGGTCGACCACCAACGACAACGTCAATGCGCCGTCGTTGCGCAACGCGGCAATCACGTGCTGCTCGTCATGGCGGCTGTGTTCGGAACGCATGAACGCGACCATCGTCAGCAGCTCGATGGCAGCGGCGTCGGCGTCGCTCGCTTCGCGGATCAACACGTTCATCGGTAACTCCGCATGCAGCACGCCAGCAGGTGCGAAGGCATCACAGGCTCTGCAACAGTTCGGCGAAGGCACGCGCCGACGCGTCCACATGCGCCGCCAGCCGATGGTCGTCGTCGACCAGCAGCAAGCGCGCATTGCGCGCCTGCGCCCAGGCGATCACCTCGGCGGCCGGGATCAATGCATCGCGCCAGGCATGCACGATCGACATCGGCACGGCCGCCGCATCCAACGCCGGCAACGGGCCCATCCTAGTCGGCGGCACCATCAAAAACAGCCCGCGCGTTGGCACCTGCAACGACACCTGGGCGGCGATATACGAACCCAGGCTGGAGCCGACCAGCACCAACGGCCCCTTGTCGGCCGCCGCACGCGCGATCTCCAGCAAGCGTTGCAGCCGGCCTTGCACATCACCGAGCGAGCTCACCTCGCGGCGGGCATCCAGATCGGTGTAGTCCGGGCGCTCGTGGGTCCAGCCCAATTGCGCGGCGACGTCGGCCAACGCGGTGACCTTCAGCGCGTCCGGGCCACTTTCGAACCCGTGCGACAGGATGCAATGACCGCGACTCATAGCGCCTGCACCGTATCGCCGATGCGCAGCACGCCGCCCCGCAGGATGCGCGCACACAGCCCGCCATGGCCGCGCATCGCATTGTAGCCGCCAGCGCCCAGCGCAGCTTCCATGCGCGAGCACGGGTCGCAGGGGTCGGTGCCTTCCAGTTCGACATCGCCGATGCGGAAGCGCCGCCCTTTCAAGGCGATCAGCGGGATGCCGGACACCATCAGATTGCGCCGCAACGTGGCTGGCGCAATCGTGGCGTGCCCGGTCAGCGCCGCAATCGCCGGCAGATGCTCGGCCTGGATCAAGGTCACGCCACGCTTGCCGCTGCCGCCTCTATAGCGGTCGCCCACCAGGCCAATGCCGGTGGTGGCCTGCACCGCTTCCACCTCGATCATGTCTACGTCGCGTGCCGGTCGCACACCGATCCAGGTCACCTGACCGATCTGCGGCAGCGTTGCCATCAATTTGCCCAAAGGGCTGTCGGGATTCAAAGCCATCGTCGAATGCTAGCATCCGCTCCATGTCCGATGCCGCCCTGCCGTCTCCGCCGATCACCTACGCGCCGTTGTCCTACGAATCGCGGTTGCCGCGACGCTCGCTTACACAGATCGACATGGTGGTCATCCACTGCACCGAATTGCCCGACATGGTAATGGCGCGCGAATACGGCGAACGCGTGCTCTACGACAGCGGCACTGGCAACAGCGGGCATTACTACATAGACCGCAACGGCAGCATCCAGCAATACGTCGCACTCGAGCGCGTCGCCCATCACGTGCGCGGCCATAACCCGCATACGCTGGGCATCGAACTGGTCAACAGCGGCCGCTATCCGCACTGGCTCGACTCGCACCATCAAGTCATGACCGAGCCGTATCCGAATGTGCAGATCACCGCGCTGATCACCCTGCTGCAGTGGCTGCAACAACGCCTGCCATCAGTCAGCCGGATCGCCGGTCATCAAGCACTGGATACCACCCAGGAAGCGGCAAGGGACGATCACTCGCGCAAGATTCAGCGCAAGCTCGACCCCGGCCCGCTGTTTCCATGGCCGCGCATCGAAGCTGCGGTGAGCTGGTTGCACACGCCACGCTGAGCGTAACGCTCAGCGCTCTGGCGCGCGGTAGGTTTTTTCGCCCGCATTCACCGCCACATCCAGACGATTCCCCGGCGGCGCGATCGGGCAGACCACGTGCGGCGTCAATGCGCAGGGCGGATTTTCGGCCAGATTGAAGTCGAGCACAATGCGGCCATCGCGTGGTGTTGCGGTGTACAGATAACGCGCGCCGCCATAGCTTTCCTTGCCGCTGGTGCGGTCGGCGAACAGGAAAAACAGGCCTTCGCCAGCATCCTGCGCAATCGGCTGCAATCGATACTCGTGACCATCGCGCCAGAACACCGCCTCGCCGGCCACCTCGACGGTGAGCGGCGTGCCGATCGAGGTGAGCAAGGTGGTCGCGTGCGGCGGTGAATAGGCCTGCCAGCGTGCCTGGACGCGCCACTGCGGATCGGTGGGAAAGTAGTCCAGCCCATCGAATTGCGTCAGTGCCGGCGCGGCCGGGTCGCGGAAGCGCCATCCGAACAAGCTGCCGGTTTGCACCAGATAGAATTGTTGGTCGCCCACATCCAGGCGATCGCCGCGCTGCCCTGCCCGCTCCGATTCCAGGCTAAGGCGATCGATACGCTTGCCGTTCACTGTCACCGGCACACCAGCCGCAGCCTGGAACTGCACGTGGCCGCCAGCGTCCAGCGTCAACTGCCCCAATTGCGCAGGACCGGCCGGCAACACGATGTCGCTGTGCGAATCGCTTCCCACGCGATACTGCCCAGCACGCACACGACCTGAGCCGGTGTAGCTCAGCCAACCATCAGGCGCGCGCAAACGCGTCAATCGCTCGGCACGTGCGCGCTCAAGTTCGAGCTGATGGACATCGCGCGCGTAGTTTTGTGCACGCCCAACAAGACGCCCATCGCCTGCGCCGGCGTTCGATTCCGCCGAACAGGCAGCCATCATCGAAACCGCGACGCAGATGGCGCCGACCTGTAACTGCAACCGCATGAGTCACTCACCACTGCGAGAAACTGCGCTCCGCGCAGCGAACCTGCGTCCCCACAGGTCACCGTTCCTGGCGCTATTGTGCCTGCAATCGGGGAGCGGCCGCGACCGGGCGGCTGTCATCGTGCAACCAACCGCTCCAGGAGCCGGCGTAAACACGCGCGCCAGACAAACCCGCCACGTCCAATGCCAGCAACAAATGGCACGCAGTCACGCCGGATCCGCACATCACCACCGCTTGCGCGGGTGAATATGCACCCAGCAGCGCAGACAGCTCGGCACGCAATTCGTCTGCCGGCTTGAAACGGCCATCGCGCAGGCTCACACCCAACGGACGACTCACCGCACCGGGCACATGCCCGGCCACCGGATCGATCGGCTCCACCTCACCGCGAAAGCGCTCACCGGCACGTGCATCCAGCAACCAGCCCGGCGCCTGATCCAGCCGCGCCAGAATCTGCTCGGCTTCGACCACCGCATCGCTGTTGAAACTGCCGGGATACGCCGCGCCATCACGCAATGCAGGTTGCTCGGTGTTCTCGGGCAATGCGGATGCGCGCCAGGCGGCCAATCCACCGTCCAGCACCGCCACGCGACGATGTCCCATCAACCGCAGCATCCACCATGCACGCGCTGCGGCCATGCTGCCGTCCGCAGCATCGTAGACCACGACCTGGCTGGCCGGATCGATGCCCCATTCGCCCAGCCGCTGGGCGAATGCCGCGCTGTGCGGCAGCGGATGCCTCCCCTGTGCAGGCCGCGACAAATCGGCCAGATCGTCGTTGAGATCGGCGTAATGGGCGCCCGGCAGATGTCCCTGCGCATAGGCATTGCGCGCTGCATCCTGGTCCGGCGCAGTGGGTGGCGCGGCGCGTGCGTCCAGCAGTCGCAGCTGCGGATGTTGCAACGCGGCCGCCAAGGTGGCGCTATCGACCAGCGTGGTCCAGTCGGTATCGACACTCATGCAACCTGCTCCAGGCGACGACGAAGATTGAGAAGAATGGCCGCGGTAGCGCCCCAGATGCGCTGGGCCGGCCAATCGTATTCGAGCACGCGGCGTAGCCGGCCGCGAAACTCCAGCTCCACGCTGCGCAGATTGTCAGGGTCCATCAGGTACGCCAAGGACACTTCGAAAATATCGGCCACTTCGTCCGGCTGCGGCACCGCCACGAACGCCGGGTCGATCACCGCGACCACCGGCGTCACGCGAAACCCGCTGACGGTCAAAAACGGATCCAGATAGCCCAAGGCATGCACTTGCTGCGCGCCGAGTGCGATCTCTTCGCAACTCTCGCGCAAGGCCGCAGCCGCCGCATCTGCATCGGAGGGCTCGACCCGCCCACCGGGAAAACTGACCTGACCGGCATGATGACGCAGGCTGTCGGTGCGGCGTGTCAGCAGCACCATGGTGCCGTGCTCGCGTGGCACCAAACCACACAACACCGCCGCTTCGGCGGAGGCGCCGCCTTCGGTCAGATCGATAAATTCGGCATGGTTCCAACCCGGCCCGTCGGGCGCGGTGTCCAGCGGATACAACGCACGCTGCAGTTGCGCGCATTCGGGCAGCCGCGCCGCCAGTGCGCGCGCAGGCAGAACCGTGTGCAGATATCTCTGGCGTTCGGCGTCGCTCATGCTCATCCAGCGTGCAATTTCATCCAGGCTGCGCAGGCAGCCGGCACAGTGCGACTGCGCGTCCAACTAACATACACCGATACATGGGCTGGGCAGACTGCCGTCTTTCGAATCCTTGTCGGTCATCACTGGGTCGGTCATCGCTCGCTCCTGCAGCCCCCGCATCGTCAAGACCTCCACCACTGCGTTCGCGCACCTCTGGTGGACCCAAACGACAACGCCGGCTTGGTGGCCGGCGTTGTCGCAGCAACAACAAACGCAATTACTTGACGCTGACCAGCTTGATCTCGAACTGCACAGCCACGTTCGGGGGGAACGGGGTACGCGGGTCGGCACCGTAGGCCTTCTCTGGCGGCAGGGTCACTTCCCACTTCGAACCGGCCGGCATCTGCAGCAGCGTGTCGCGCATGGCCTGCATCTCGACTTCGCTGACCTTGATGGCCGGAATCTGCTGCGCCGGACGTGCCTTCTCGCGATCGCCGAAGGGGAACGGACCGGCCACTTCCAGCTGCACAGTGCTGGCCTGAGTCGGCTTGGCGCCCTTGCCTGCTTCGATCACGCGGTACTGCACGCCGCTCGGCAGCGTCTGCACGCCAGCGGTGCCCTTGTTCTTGGCCAGGAACTGCTCGCTCTTGGTCTTGTTGGCAGCGGCAACCTTGTCGTACTCGGCCTTGGCCTGCTGGGCACGGCCCTGCTCGCGCTTCTGGAACGCTTCAACGGCCGGCTTCAACTGGTCGGCAGTGATCGACGGCTGCTTCTTGGCGTAGGCGTCTTGCAGACCCTTCACCACCGCATTGACATCGAGCTGCTCGCCGCGACCTGTGAGCTCGGCAAGGTTGTTGCCGTAGTCATAGCCGAAGTAATAGCTCAACTTTCCTTTCTCGGACGTTGTGTCCTGGGCAAGTGCATTGCCCGTCAGGGCCAGGGCCGCCACAGCGACCGCGATAGAACGCAACTTCATCAAACAATTCTCCAGGGTGGTGGCACAGGACGGGTCTGCCGCCTGAGATGACGCGCTAGGATAGCGGCCGCGATACCGAACCGCTACTCATCACGAAAGCTATGACCAGCAAGGCTTTCGGAAGTTCCTTATTTACTAATTTTTTACGTTCGCAAGGATTCCCATGTCCAATCACGTCATTCTGATCGCCGACCACGCCAGTGTACGGACGATCACGGTCAATCGACCGGACAAACTGAACGCCTTGAACCAGGAAACGGTGCGGGCGCTGGATCAGGCCTTTGAGGATGCAGCCAGCGCGGATGACGTGCGCGTGGTGGTCCTCACCGGTGCCGGTCCCAAATCCTTCGTAGCCGGCGCTGATATCGCCGAGATGCGTGCGTTATCGGCCATGCAGGGGCGCGAATTCTCGCTGCTCGGCCAGCGACTGATGCGCCGGATCGAGCGCATGCCCAAGCCGGTGATCGCAATGGTCAATGGTTTT
Organism: Xanthomonas populi; assembly: GCF_002940065.1. Lineage (GTDB taxonomy): Bacteria > Pseudomonadota > Gammaproteobacteria > Xanthomonadales > Xanthomonadaceae > Xanthomonas > Xanthomonas populi. The sequence continues at coordinate 26,057 of NZ_MDEJ01000015.1, read as the reverse complement.
GCGCTGGGCGGCGGCCTGGAGCTGGCCATGGCCTGCCATCTGCGCATCGGCGCGGCCACCGCTCGCCTGGGGCAGCCGGAAATCAATCTCGGCCTGATCCCCGGTTTCGGCGGCACCCAACGGCTGTTGCGCCTCACCGGTCGTGCTGCTGCGCTGGAACTGTGCCTGCTCGGCCTGCTGATCGATGCAGCGCGCGCATTGCAGCTGGGTCTGCTCAACCGCGTGGTCGAGCCAGAGGCGCTGCAGGATGAAACCCTGGCATTGGCACAGCGCCTGGCCGCTGCTGCACCGCTCGCACTGCGCGGCATTCTGGATGCGGTGGTGTTCGGTGGCGAATGCGCGATCGAAGAAGGCTTGCAGCTGGAAACTGCGCAATTTGCGCTGTTGTTCGCCAGCGACGACATGCGCGAAGGCACACGTGCCTTCCTTGAAAAACGCCCCGCACATTTTCTCAATCGCTGATCGATTCGCCATGACGTCCGACCCCATACCGGTGCCGCGTCCACTACCGCTGCAACTGTTCGGCTGCGTGCAAGCCGACGATCTCGACAGCGCGCTGGCGCTCGGCTTGATGGAATACCTGCCCGATCCACGCGACGACGCGCTGGATCCAGCCTGCCCGCAACTCAGCGCGGTATTGCTCGCGGCACAGCAGCGCCTACGCGATGCCTGGGCCGCACGCGAGCGCTACCGCGCACGCGCAGCGCGCCTGCAGCGACGCGCCGCCGAACGCGAGGCACGCCGCACACCCGCACCAGCGACCAGCCAACCTGCAGTTGCCACATTGCCGCCGTTGGTCGCCGCCATCCTGGCGCGTGCCAAGGCCAAGGCCGCAGGTGAAGCACAACCATGAACGCGACTCGCCCCACCCCGCCGACACGTCGCGGCAGCGTCATGCACAAGCGCGAAGTGCAGGACATGTTCGAGCGTTTGCGCGAACTCAATCCGCACCCGACCACCGAGCTGGAATACACCACCCCGTTCGAGTTATTGATTGCTGTCTTGCTCTCGGCGCAAGCCACCGATATCGGCGTCAACAAGGCCACCCGCAAACTGTATCCAGTCGCCAATACCCCGCGCGACATTCTCGATCTCGGCGAAGAAGGCCTGAAGCGCTATATCGCCACCATCGGCCTGTTCAACGCCAAGGCCAAGAACGTCATCGCCACCTGCCGTATTTTGTTGGAGCAATACGCTGGCGAAGTCCCGCACGATCGCGCTGCGCTGGAGGCATTACCCGGCGTCGGCCGCAAGACCGCAAACGTCGTGCTCAACACCGCGTTCGGCGAGCCCACCATGGCGGTGGACACGCATATCTTCCGCGTCGCCAACCGCACCGGGCTTGCGCCAGGCAAGGACGTGCGCGTGGTCGAAGATACACTGGTGAAAGTCATTCCTGCAGAGTTTCTGCACGACGCGCATCACTGGCTCATTCTGCATGGCCGCTACGTGTGCAAGGCCCGCAAACCCGATTGCCCGGGCTGCGTGATTCATGACCTGTGCCGTTATCGCGACAAGACCGTGGCGCAGAATTGATGCACGGAAACCTGAGGCAGCTGACAAAACTTGGTTTCCGGTCGTAACCGCAACAACAGCAACGCGCAGAAACAGCCACTTGCACGCGGCACCGGCCTGCCTAAAGCACACTGGGCTCACTCATCCAACAAAGACGCCCAGTGACAACTTGAGCGCTGTTTTGTTCAGCGCCATCGAGACGCACTGCTGCCTGCTACCCGATCGCCCGAGATAAAAAAATCGCGACCGGATGATGCGTCTTACGGCGCCATGCATCATCCGGTCAGGACAGACGCCACCCGGCGCGAACGCCGCATGTTTACAGCAGTTTTACGCCGCCTTGGCGTGTTCGACGTGCTGTTCGACCAGCACGCTTTCCACCGTTGGCTGACCTTCCACACGTCGATCCAGCTCGCTCCAGTTCACCACCAGCTCGCAGCCGCGCGACGCCGCATTTCGGCTCCAGTCGCGCAGCAACTCGATGCAGGCATGGTCGACGTGGTGCAGCTTGGCCACATCCAGATGCAGCGCCGTATTCGGCGGCACGCTTTCCAGCGTACGTGCCATCGCCGGCACCTTCAGGAACGTTGCCGAACCCTGCATGGTCAGATGCATTTCGTCCTTCTTGTGCTCGTGCTCACGCACGTCCACCTTCAGGCGCGAAGAATGCAAAGCCAGACGGAACAACGACAGACCGAAGCCGATCAACACCCCGGTCAGCAGGTCGGTCGCCACGATCGCGAACGTGGTCGCCAGATAGATGGCCGCAGTGCCACGACCATAGGTCGCAAGCTCCTTGACCTGCCCGATCTTGATCATCTTCACACCCGTGTAGATCAGGATACCGGCCAGACACGCCACCGGCGTCATCCGCAGCAGCCACGGCAACAGCACCGCGAAAACCAACAGCCAACCACTATGCAATACCGTGGAAGTACGGGTGGCCGCACCGGCCTGCACGTTGGCCGCGCTGCGCACGATCACGCCGGTCATCGGCAATGCGCCGAGGAAACCGCACAACATATTGCCTACGCCCTGCGCAGCCAGTTCACGGTCGTAGTTCGTGCGTGCGCCCTGGTGCATGCGATCCACCGCCGCCGCCGACAGCAAGGTCTCGGCGCTGGCGATGAAGGCAAACGTCACTGCAGACACCAGCAAGGTCGCGTTGAACACGCCAAACATGTCCGAGATGCTGGGGATGCTGATCGCAGAGAACAGGTTGGTGGGCACATCCACCTTGGCGAGGTTCAAGCCCTGCAACTGCACCGCAGCCGTCACCGCTACCACCGCAATCAACTCACCCGGCAGCAATCGCAGACGCTGCGGACACAGCTTGTCCCACGCCAAGATAATGCCGATGGTGGCCAGGCCCACGAACAACGCGGTGCGGCCGGTGCCTTCGGTGATCGCCTGCCACAACACGGCGGGCAATGCAGCGAAGTTTTCCAGACCGCGCGCCTTGGGTGAGGCGTCCATCAACACATGCACTTGCGAGGCCACGATCAGGATGCCGATACCGGACAACATGCCGGCCACCACAGCCGGCGATGTCATGCGGAACCACACGCCTGCGCGGCACAGGCCGGCAACCAACTGAATCGCACCGGCCAACAGGATCACCGGCCCGAGCGCGGCAATGCCGTGCTCCCGGACCAGTTCGAACACCAACACAGCCAGGCCGGCGGCAGGCCCACTCACCTGCAACGGAGAGCCCGCCAGAAAGCCAACGACCAAACCACCGATGATGCCGGTGATCAGGCCTGCGGCGGGCGGCATGCCGGATGCGATTGCAATCCCCATGCATAGCGGGAGCGCGACGAGTAAAACAACGACAGACGCCAACAAATCACGCCCGAACAGTCCTTGACGGAAATATCCGCCGATATCTGATGTGTTCATCATGTGCTCCGTCAGGCCAGTTCAGCGCGCACGACTTGTTGCTGCAGTCGCGGACGTGGGGTGGCTTCGGGGGTGTTTTCCGCCAACAACGGACGGAAGCCACCCTTCTCGGCATCGAAGGCGCGGATCTCGCCATGGGCGATGTCATAGATCCAGCCGTGGATGCGCAAGGTGCCAGCGGCCAGACGTGCCGCAACCACCGGCTGCGTCCGCAAATGGTCCAGCTGCGAGACCACGTTCTCTTCGGTCATGCAGTCCAACGCGTCCTGACTGTGCGGGTCGTGTCCGTAATGCGCGGTGACATGACGCGCGGAGTCGGTGTGCTTGAGCCACGCCACCACGGACGGCACGTCTTCCAGCGATTCCGGCTTGAGCACCGCTTTCATGGCGCCGCAATCGGTATGGCCGCAGATCACGATGTGACGCACACCCAGCACGGCGATGGCGTACTCGATCGCTGCGACAACGCCACTCACGTGTTGCGAGTAAGGCGGCACGACATTGCCGATGTTGCGATAGACGAACAATTCGCCAGGCTGGGCGGAGAAGATCAGCTCCGGCATGACGCGCGAATCGGCGCACGTAATGAACAACGTGTGCGGACTCTGGCCACCGGCCAGTTCCTGAAAGCGCGCACTCTGGCGCGGATACACTTCCTTGCGGAAATGACGAAAACCTTCTAGCAAACTTTCCATGGGAGTACCTCATAGGCAACGGATGGCGATCCACGGCGCAAACCGCGAATTGCAAAGACGAACAAATCAAAAGAAGTCCGGTGGGCACACCGGTTGACGCGACAGACGAAGGATCAGGCGCGCAGTGCGTTAGGAGGACGCAGTTGCGTGATCAGGTCGCGTTTTTGAGATGCCGGCGCGTAGTGCGCGTACCAAGAGGGGAAATAGCGTGCGACCACTGACCATGCTTGGGAGAGCAAGGGGATGTCGTCTGCACAATGGGGATCGACCTGGGTCTGTGCGTCCCCGTCGTCCTGCAGATCTTCGGCTGCGTTACGTTCTTCGCCAGTATCCGCCATCACCGCCAAGCCGTCGCCCACAAGCGCATCGTGGATGCGATCGTGCGCATTGGCTACCGACCACGCGGTGAGCGCAAGTAGGCAGACCAACAGCAAACGGATTAATTTTAGATACATGGTCTCTAACATAACAATTTAGAAAGCGCTGCGCAAGTGGTGCTACGCATAAGCGCTTGATTGGCCGGCATTTCAGGGCATCGATTCAGGTCGTCATAAGCTTGAGCCAGCCAGAGGCATGTGCAGCGGCGTCATCGCAACTGTCACAAAATGGTTTTCGTTCAGACTTATGACACACAATGACAAAAATAAAATACCCGTAAATGTTTGTCTTAATTGACAAAAATATGATTGCGATGCGGTTCGAAGTTGTCACTTTAACGTAACTTTCACGCCATAGCCTGCGCTCACTTTCTCGTCAGGTCGCAACGCACCCATGAAACGTTCTCCTACCCTGCTCGGCTCCGCCCTGCTGCTGGCACTGGCTGCGCCCGCTGCGCACGCCGAGATCGCCATCGATGTGATCGGCGGCTCGGAAATCTCGCTGGAAGGCCTGGTCCAGGCAGACGGCAACTGGTTCCACAACGATGTGCAGGACCTCAATGGCCCGATCGGCGCCAATGGCGACAATTCCGAATTCAGCATCCGCCGCGCCGAGCTGGTGCTCAAGGGCAAGGGGCCGGGCAATGTCGAATGGGTGGCCGGTTATGACCCGAGCGTGCTGAAGGAAGTCACCATCCGCAGCACCACCATCCGCAGCACCGGGCGCTTCCTCGACAACAACGTCAAGTACAAGTTCGCCGGCAACGCCAACAACTATCTGCAGATCGGTCAGTTCAAGCAGCCCAACAGTCTGGAAGAACTGTCTAGCACCAAGACCAATGACTTCGTCTCCAAGGCCGCAGTGACCAACACCTACGGCATCTCGCGCCGGCTGGGCGTGGCCTACGGCATGGGCGACAACAACTGGAGCGTGACCGCCAGTGCGTTCGGTCGCGAACTGACCCGTAATCAGGCCCATGGCAGCGGCTACGGTGCGCGCAGCACCTGGGCACCGATCAACGAAAGCGGCAACGTGCTGCACGTCGGCCTCAGCTACCTGGGGTACGACACCGACGACGACACCCTGCGCCTGCGCGCGCGTCCGGATGCCGACCTGACCACCATCCGCCTGATCGACAGCGGCGCCATCACCAACGTGGACAGCGTGGGTGTGGCCAGTGCCGAGGCGATGTGGATCACCGGCCCGTTCAAGCTGCAGAGCGAATTCTTCCAGGAAAACGCCAAGCGCATCGGCAACAACGCCAACGATTACAAGAGCGGTGGCTGGTACGTCAGCGGCGTCTGGAACATCACCGGCGAGACATGGGGCTACAAGGCCGGCGTGCCGACCACCCCGCTGCCGAACGCACCCGCCTCCGGCCTGTGGCAGCTGGCAATGCGTTACGACACCCTGGATCTCAACGACGGCCGTCTGGTCTCCAACGGCAGCACCCCGTTCGTGGACGGCGTGCTGGGCGGCAAGATGGATGTGTGGACGATCGGTGCCAACTGGTACTGGCGCTCAAACTTTAAGTTCGCCCTCGACTACGCCAAGGTGGAAAGCACCCGTTACAGCAGCGCCACGCGTGGTCTGGTCGACGACAACCCCTCGATCGTTGAGGCGCGTGCGCAGTTCTATTGGTAAGTGAGCAACGGTTCGGCAGTAGGGCGCGCGCTTCTTGGCGCTACGGCGGCAACCATCTTAGCCACACCCGGCAAGGCGCTCCGGCGCAACACCGTCATGTCAATGTCATCTCTCCGACACCACGCGGTCATGCCCCTGCCCTGCAATGGCACGCAGGCTGGACGTCCTTATCCCTTCGCTACAGGAGTTGTTCCGTGATCCATTTTTTGAAGACCCGTCTGGCCGTGGGCGTGCTTGCCGCCTCGCTGGCGCTGTGTGCCCAGGCCGCCGATGTCACCGGCGCCGGTGCGTCGTTCATCTATCCGGTGATGTCCAAGTGGTCGGCCGATTACAACGCGGCCACCAAGAAGCAGGTCAACTATCAATCGATCGGTTCGGGCGGCGGCATTGCCCAGATCAAGGCGGCCAGTGTGGACTTCGGCTCGTCCGATGCCCCGCTCAAGCCGGAAGAACTGGCCGCGGCCGGTCTGGCGCAGTTCCCCTCGGTGATCGGCGGCGTGGTGCCGGTGGTCAACGTGGCGGGCATCGCACCCGGCGCGCTCAAGCTGGATGGCAAGACCCTGGGCGACATCTTCATTGGCAAGGTCAGCACCTGGAACGATCCGGCCATCGCCGCGCTCAATCCGGGCGTGAAGCTGCCCGAGGGCAAGATCACCGTGGTGCATCGCTCGGATGGTTCGGGCACTAGCTTCAACTTCACCAACTATCTGTCCAAGGTCAACCCGGATTGGAAGCGCAAGGTCGGCGAAGGCACCGCGGTGCAGTGGCCGACCGGCATCGGCGGCAAGGGCAACGAGGGCGTGGCCGCTTATGTGAAGCAGATCAAGGGCGGCATCGGCTACGTCGAGTTGTCGTATGCGCTGCAGAACAAGATGGCCTACACCGCGATGAAGAACGCCGCCGGCAAGTTCGTGCAGCCGTCGGATGAAACCTTCGCCGCCGCTGCCAACAGCGCCGACTGGGCCAACAGTAAGGACTTCTACCTGGTGATGACCAACGCCGCCGGCGACAACGCCTGGCCGATCACCGCCACCAATTTCATCCTGGTGCAGAGGAAGCCCAAGAGCCCGGAAGGCCTCAAGAACACACTGGAGTTCTTCCGCTGGGTCTACAGCAAGGGCGATGCGCAGGCCAAACAGCTGGACTACGTGCCGTTGCCTGACAGCTTGGTGACCAAGATTGAAGGCTACTGGGCCAAAAATCTGCCCAAGTAAGAGAAAGCGATAGGCGCAGGAACGACGCCGTCGCTCTCCCCGGCGTCGGCACCGGGACGCGGCCCTTATCAGGGTCGCGTCTTTTTTGTGATGCCTTTTCCAAAAGGCACTGTCATGCACGCGTAACAAAAACATCATTTCATAGCGTGGTCCGCCGGATACCCCGGCCAATCCATCCTCGGAGCTTCCATGAAACTGCAGTCGGCCAGCCTGACCGCTCTGTCTCTCACCATCGCCCTCGCCCTGGCGGCATGCTCGCCCGGCAAGGATGCGCAGTCCGGCGACGCCGCCAAGGGCGCTCCCAGCGCAGGCGCCACCGCCGGCGACAGCAAGAGCGCCGAGATCTCCGGTGCCGGTGCGTCCTTCATCTACCCGCTGGTCTCCAAGTGGTCGGCCGGTTACAACGCCGCCACCGGCAACAAGGTGAACTATCAGTCGATCGGTTCCGGCGGTGGTATTGCGCAGATCAAGGCCGGCACGGTGGACTTCGGTTCGACCGACAAGCCGCTTGACAGCGCCGAACTGCAGCAGGCCGGGCTGGGCCAGTTCCCATCGGCAATCGGAGGCGTGGTGCCGGTGGTGAATCTGCAAGGCATCGCACCGGGAAAGCTGCGGTTGACCGGCGCGTTGCTGGGCGACATCTTCCTCGGCAAGGTCACGATGTGGAACGACGCGGCGATCGTCGCGGCCAACCCGGGCGTGACCCTGCCGGCGACCAAGATCAACCTGGTGCACCGCTCCGATGGTTCGGGCACCACCTTCAACTTCTCCAACTACCTGTCCAAGGTCAGCCCGGAGTGGAAGAGCAAGGTCGGCGAAGGCACCTCCGTGCAATGGCCGGGCGGCGTCGGCGGCAAGGGCAATGAAGGTGTGGCCTCGTACGTGCAGCAGATCAAGGATTCGATCGGGTATGTCGAACTGGCCTACGCACTGCAGAACAAGATGCCTTACGCCTCGCTGCAGAATGCGGCCGGCCAGTGGGTGAAGCCGAATGCGGAAAGCTTCGCCGCCGCAGCCGCCAGCGCCGACTGGGCCAACGCCAAGGATTTCAACCTGGTGATCACCAACGCACCGGGCGAGAAGGCCTGGCCGATCACCGCCACCAACTTCATGCTGATGCACAAGCAGCCCAAGGATGCGGCGCGCAGCAAGGCGACACTGGACTTCTTCAAGTGGGCGCTGGAAAACGGTCAGACTCAGGCCAGCGAACTGCATTATGTGCCGCTGCCGCCGGAGCTGGTAAAGCAGATCCAGGCCTACTGGGCCAGCAAGTTCAAGTAATTCCCTGCACCCGCTGTTGTGGCGGGTTGCGCTGCGGTGAAGTGCCTGCGGGCGCCTTGCCGTTCCTGCTGTCTCACGCTCCCGCCATTGCGTGGGTGACGAGTCAAATCGAATGAATGCCACCGCCATTCCCAAAGCGATGACCGCACCACGCGGCAGCGACCTGCGCGATGCGCGTGCCGATCGCCTGTTCAAGCTTGCATTGGCCGCCACGGTCGTTTTCGTCCTGTTGGCGCTCGGCAGCGCCGCGCTGTCGATGCTGTGGGGCGGACGTCATGCCTTGCAGGCGCAGGGGCTGAGCTTCTTCTACTCCGCCGACTGGAATCCGGTCGAAAACAAATATGGCGCGCTGGCGCCGATCTACGGCACCTTGGTCACCGCGTTGATCGCGATGGTGATTGCGGTGCCGGTGAGTTTTGGTATCGCGTTCTTTCTCACCGAAGTGGCGCCACGCTGGTTGCGCGGCCCGGTCGGCACCGCGATCGAATTGCTGGCCGGCATCCCTTCGATCATCTACGGCATGTGGGGCCTGTTCGTGCTGGTGCCGGTGATGACAGAACACGTGACGCCCTGGCTCAACGATCACCTCGGCACGCTGCCGCTGATCGGCCCGCTGTTTCAGGGTCCGCCGCTGGGGATCGGCTTGCTGACCGCAGGCTTTGTGCTGGCGATCATGGTGATTCCGTTCATCTCTTCAGTGATGCGCGAAGTATTTCTGACCGTGCCCACGCGCTTGAAGGAATCGGCCTACGCGCTGGGGTCGACCAAGTGGGAAGTCAGCTGGGACATCGTGCTGCCGTACACCCGCTCTGCGGTGATCGGCGGCGTGTTTCTGGGCCTGGGCCGTGCGCTCGGCGAAACCATGGCGGTGGCCTTCGTGGTCGGCAACACGGTACGGCTGTCGCCGTCGCTGCTGGAGCCTGGCACCACCATCGCTGCATTGATCGCCAATGACTTCGGCGAGGCCACCGAGACCTATCGCTCGGCATTGTTGCTGCTCGGCTTCGTGCTGTTCATCGTGACTTTTATTGTTCTGGCGATTGCGCGCTTCATGCTGATGCAGCTGTCGCGTCGAGAGGGCAACTGATGTCCTCGGTCTCGCAATCCCTCTACAACCGCCGCCGCGTGATCAACGCGGTGGCGCTGCTGCTGTCGTGCGTCACCGCCCTGTTCGGGCTGTTCTTCCTGGCCTGGATCCTGTGGACCTTGATGTCCAAGGGCGTACCGGGCATCAGCGTCAATCTGTTTACCAAGATGACACCGCCGCCGATGCAGGAAGGCGGCTTGCTCAACGCCTTCTTCGGCAGTGCAGTGATGTGCGGCCTGGCGCTGGCGATCGGTACCCCCCTCGGCATTGCCGCCGGCACCTGGCTGGCCGAGTACGGCAATGCGCGCAAGACCGGCCTGGTGGTGCGCTTTGTCAACGACATCCTGTTGTCGGCGCCGTCAATCGTGTTGGGCCTGTTCGTCTACACGCTGTACGTGATGCAGACCGGCGGGCGCTTCTCGGCATTTGCCGGTGCGCTGTCGCTGGCCTTCATCGTGCTGCCGGTGGTAGTGCGGACCACCGACGAAATGTTGCGTCTGGTGCCGGCGCAGATGCGCGAAGCGGCGTTGTCGCTCGGCATTCCGCAGTGGAAAGTCACCGTGCAGGTGCTCTATCGCAGCGCGTCGGCCGGCATCCTGACCGGTATTCTGCTTGCGCTGGCACGCATCAGTGGCGAGACCGCGCCACTGCTGTTCACCGCCTTCGGCAATCAATACTGGAACAGCAACATCTTGCAGCCGATGGCCAGCGTGCCGGTAATCATGAATCAATTCGCCGGTAGCCCTTACGAGTCCTGGCAGACCCTGGCCTGGTCTGGTGCGCTGGTGCTGACCGTGTTCGTGTTGTTGATCAGCCTGGGCGCACGCGCGCTGCTGTTGCGCAACAAGATTTCCAATGACTGATCTCTCCTTCCGGACACCCGACATGAACGATCTCCGAAACGCCAAGCAGATGCATCGCATCGCTGTCCCGGCCGCCAAGGGGTCGCCGACCGCGCAGGCACCGATAAAGGTGGCCGCGCGCAATCTGGATTTTTATTACGACAAGTACCATGCGCTCAAGAGCATCAACATCGAGATTCCGGAAAAGCGCGTCACCGCGCTGATCGGGCCGTCCGGCTGCGGCAAGTCGACCTTGCTGCGCATCTTCAACCGCATCTACGCGCTGTATCCGAAGATGCAAGCGCGTGGCGAAGTGGTGCTGGACGGTGAGAACATCCTCTCGCAGAAATACCCGATGAACCGGCTGCGCAGCAAGGTCGGCATGGTGTTTCAGAAGCCGGTGCCGTTTCCGATGACGATCTTCGAAAACGTCGCCTACGGCATTCGTCACCACGAAAAACTGTCCAAGGCCGACATGCACAACCGTGTCGAACACGCCTTACGTCAAGGCGCGCTCTGGGACGAGGTCAAGGACAAACTGGGGCAAAGCGCGCTGGGTCTGTCTGGTGGTCAGCAGCAGCGCCTGTGTATCGCACGTGCGGTGGCGCTGCGGCCGGATGTGTTGTTGCTGGACGAACCGACCTCGGCGCTGGACCCGATTTCCACCAGCCGCATCGAACAGTTGGTGGAAGAACTCAAGCGCGAATACACCATCGTGATCGTGACCCACAACATGCAGCAGGCCGCACGCGTGTCCGACTACACCGCCTTCATGTATCTGGGCGACCTGATCGAACACGACCGCACCGAAACGATCTTTTCCCAGCCGTCCAAGCAGCAAACCGAGGATTACATCACCGGTCGTTTCGGTTGATGTAGGGCACCCCATCGCAACGCCGCATTGACGCAGCTCCGCCGCACCGACCGGCACGACATCCGCATCACGTGCGATGTCGCCAAGGTCACGGCGGACATCCACCACTGCCACGAATCGAGATCACGATGAACCAGCACCTCAACGACCATATCGTCAAAAGCTACGACGAGGAGCAGCACCGTCTTGTCGCCGAGATCGTGCGCATGGGCGACACGGCGGTGGCGCAGCTGGAAGCCGCACTGGATGTGGTGGAGCGTCGCGACGACAACGCAGCGCATCGGATCGTGGTCAACGACAAGGCGATCGACGCGCTGGAGCATGCGATCAGCCACGACGTGATGCGCCTGGCGTTGCGTGGTCCGATGGCGCGCGATCTGCGCGAAATCCTGGCCGGCCTGCGCATTCCGGCCGATATCGAACGCATCGGCGATTACGCGGCCAACGTCGCCAAGCGCTCGATCGCGCTCAATTGCGCACCGCCGCTGCCGCAGACCGTGGGCCTGCGTGCGCTGGGTCAGATGGCCGCGCATGCCGTGCGCGAAGCGGTGCAGGCCTATCGCAACAAGGATGCCGATGCGGCGATTCGCGTACGCGATGAAGATGCACGCCTGGATGCGCAGTACACAGCGCTGTTCCGCGAATTGCTGACCTACATGATGGAAGACCCGCGCAACATCACTCCCTGCACGCATCTGCTGTTCATGGCCAAGAATCTGGAACGCATCGGCGACCACGCCACCAACATCGCCGAGAACGTGTGGTTCCTGGTGCATGGCGAGCAGCCGCTGCCGCCGCGATTGAAGCGCGACGACACCACCTGCGTCATCTGATCCAGGACGCGTGCCGTCGCGACTTATCGACATGCTGAGAACAGGCCTCAACGGCTTCTCATTACGTATTGAGCTCAACAGGCCTGGAGTGAAATCAAACAGGGCGTTCCTGTGACGCAGTAGTCCGCAGATGAAACGCATCATTGGATCTTTCATGGCTTTGGCGCTGCTGATGTCCGGTGCAGCGTTCGCTGCGCCTCAGCAGCATAACGACCGCGACCGCGATAATGAGCGCGACCGCAATGCGCAGCGTCACGATGATCGCGGCAACGAGCGCCGTGACGACAACAGGCACGATGACAAACGCGACGATCGCCGCAGCACGCGTAACGACGATCACCGCAACGATCGTCGTGGCCCGCCTTAGCTGCGCGGCGAGCGGCTGGCGCCGGACCATCGCAGCAACCGCGTTGCCGACTACCGCACGCATCATCTGAACAAGCCGCCGCGCGGGCACGAATGGCGCCAGGTGGACAACAATTACGTGTTGATTGCAGTGGTCACCTGTTTGATCGCGAGTGTGGTCGGCGGTCACTGACGCGGGCTATCGAACGCGTCGTCGAACAGGCCCGATCCGTGGCAACACAGGGCAGCTTTTTTTTGCAGGATCGCTTTGCCCGAATGGCCTGCGTGACAGGCATAGGCAACGATCGAGCCCGGCTGCGACCTGCTAGGCTATGCAGATGAACGAACTGCTCGACCTACAGCCTGGCTCCTCCTTTTTGCCCATGTCGCGGCGGTTCCGCGGCTATCTGCCCGTGGTGGTGGATGTGGAAACCGGTGGGTTCGATTGGAACAAGCACGCGCTGCTGGAAATCGCCTGCGTACCGATCGAAATGGATGCAGACGGTCGCTTTTCCCCCGGCCAAACCGCCAGCGCGCATCTGGTGCCGGCACCCGGCCTGGAGATCGACCCGAAATCGCTGGAAATCACCGGCATCGTGCTCGACCACCCATTCCGCTTCGCAAAGCAGGAGAAAGACGCGCTGGATCATGTGTTCGCGCCGGTGCGTGCGGCGGTGAAAAAGTATGGCTGCCAGCGCGCGATCCTGGTCGGCCACAACGCGCATTTCGATCTGAACTTCCTCAACGCGGCGGTTGCGCGTGTGGGCCACAAACGCAATCCATTTCATCCGTTCAGCGTGTTCGACACCGTGACCCTGGCCGGTGTGGCGTACGGGCAGACCGTGCTGGCGCGCGCGGCACAAGCCGCGGGCCTGGATTGGAATGCGGCCGATGCGCATAGCGCGGTGTACGACACCGAGCAGACCGCGCGGCTGTTCTGCAAGATCGCCAATGCTTGGCCGGGGCCTGTTTGAGCGGGGATTGGGCATTGGGGATTGGGGATTCGCAAAAACAGTTGGGTTTCTCTGCTTAAAAAATCTGCATTTGGCGGTACTACTGCGTGCGGCCGTACCATCATCCGCCCCTGCGGGGCACCTTCTCCCGCAGGAGACGGGAAGCGCTAGGCGCCTCGCTTTTGCGATTCCGCTATTCCCGATTCCCAACCCTACCCTACGCAGATCCGGTCGCGCCCTGCACGCTTGGCTTCGTACAACGCGTGGTCGGCACGCTGCATCAGCGATGCGCCGGTGTCGTCATCGCGCAGCTCGGCCACGCCGGCACTGAAGGCCGCTTGCAGGCCGTCCACGCCGCCCCAGTCGTGGCGCGCATGGAACCGCGCGCGGATGCGCAGGCACAGCGCCTGCGCTTGGCCCAGCGTGGTGTCGGCGAGCAGCAGGGCGAACTCTTCGCCGCGCAGGCGGGCCGGCAGATCCGAGGCGCGTGCGGCAGCAGTGAGAAACCCACCTAGTTCGTGCAGCACGGTATCGCCACTGGCGTGCGAGTAGTGATCGTTGATGCGTTTGAAGTGATCGATATCCAGAATCGCCAACACCAGCGGGCGACCACTGCGGCGTGCATAGCTGATCTCACGTGCCAACGCTTCGTCGAAGTGGCGACGATTGGGCAGCCCGGTCAAGGTGTCTTCATGCGCCTGAAGCTCGAACACGTCGGATTCGATCCGCAGCTGGGTCAGCAGTTCGCTCTTTTCCTGATTGGCCTGCAGCAGGCGCTGCGCCTGCAATTGCAGATCTTCAGTGCGTTTGCGCACCAGGTCGGCCAAGCGTGCATTGTGGGTCTTGGAGCGATGTAACAGCAGCCGATACAACAAGGCGAGCGCAAGCATCGCGCCCAGCACCGCAGCAAAACGCACGTCATGGCGTTGCCACCAAAGCGGCAGGACCTCGAATGCCCACATCGCAGTGCCCACATCGCTTGGTGCGGGCTCCCCGTGCCGCCAGGATGCCGGGCGGCCACCTGCAGGCGATAGCGACCCGGCGGCAAGCCGATGAATTCCACGTTGCGCTGGCGGCCACGTTCGGTCCAGTCGCTGTCCAGGCCTTCCAGACGGGTGCGGTCCTCAATCCGTTCCGGCAAAAGAAAACTCATGCCGACTTAGGACACATTCAAGCGATGTCCGCCGGCCAACTTTGCCTGCTGGCGCCAGGCCAACGGGCGACCATCCTGCTGCACGCTCTCGATCAATGCAGGCGGCGCGCGGCGCTTGCGAAAGCGCTGCAACCGCGTCGGGGCAACCATGCTGACGCCGCCTGCAGTGACCACCCAAACCGAGCCGTCGGCGCGCGCGATCATGCGCGGGCCGGAACTGCCATGGGCCTGCGCGTTGGCCATGCCATCGATTTCGCCATAACGTTCGATGGCCAGCCGGCCGCGTCCATCGGCGACGGCGTTGAGCGTGCTGAGTTCGGTGCGCAAGACGCCGCGATTGCTGCTGATCCACGTGCCATCGCGCAGCACTGCGGCGCCATCGACCGACCCGATCCACAGCGCGCCACCAATGCGCGCCAGCGCAGTCACCACACCATCGGGCAAGCCGTCGATGTTCAACGCCGCTCGCCTGCCATCCGCCAACTTCACCACGCCATGCCGCGCTGCGTGGCCAACCACACCGTCGCGTGGTCGTCGATCACGATGGCGCGGATCTGCCCGCTGGGAATGCCCTCGGCTTGGCCGTAGTGCCGCAGCACGTGTCCAGCGCGCAAGACGAACACGCCATCGGCATAGGGCCCCACCCACAGGTCGCCGTGGCGATCCTGCAACATTGCCGTGAAGTGTTCCTGCCCCGGCACGCGATGCCTCAGCTGGGCGCGCTTGCCCTACAGGCGATACAACCGCTCGCCCGCGACGACCCAGACGGCGCCGTCTGGCGCGCGGTACGGCCATGCCAGGCCGGGCGGCAGGCCGAACGCTGCCGGGGCACGATACATGCGTCCTTCCGGCTCGCGGTAGATCAACCCGTCGAGCGTACCGATCAGCAGCCGCCCTGGTCGTCGAACACCATGCGCGGGAAGCTGCGCTGCAACGGCAAGCCATCGCGCGGCGGGAAATACGCGAAGTGCCCATCCGGGCACAGGCAGCCAAGACTGCGCCCTTCGAACAACAACCACATCCGGCCTTACGCATCATGGTCATTGCGTGGATCAGCGCTTGCGGCCACTGCCCTCGGCGCTCCCAGCGCCGCCAGTGCCCATCGGCGCTGTGACGCACCAGATTGCCGCGTGCATCGCTCAGCCACAGTGCGCCATTGCGATCGACATACAACGCACCGACGCCGTTATCCGGCAAGCCGGGGCGCGTGCTGCGATCGATGACGCTGAATTCCAGCCCGTTATAGCGCACCAGGCCTTCCCAGGTGGCGAACCACAGATAGACGTCGCGGGTCTGGCGAAATCGCGCAGCAAGTTGTGCGGCAATCCATTACGCGAAATTCAGCTATCGATCGCATAGTCGCGCAATTGCGCCGTCCCCGCGGGTGCGGCAATTGCAACGCGCGAGCACAACGCCAGCAGCAAGCAGGCACAGCCACGCAACCAGCGCTGCGACTGCCTATCTCTTCGTGCTGACGTCCTAAGGGCGCACGTGCTCTGACCTGTATGACAGGCACCCGCCCCACGATTCATGAGATACCACACGCCGTTTGCTGGCACCATCGTAGGCAATAAAACACGCGCGCGTCGGTGATCGATACGCGTGTTGTCGAAAGTGCTGATGCACAAGCGCTGCGTTTGCGATCGGCAACACATCGCTATCGACATCTGCGCAAGCGTGCGCGCACTGCACGATTGTTATGGGCCATGCGACGCGCGCGTGTTGAACGATGCGCCTTCGGTCTAGCGCTCAATCCGCACGCATACGTCCTCACGCGCCAATGCGATTACGCGCCCAGGCGCTGGCGCACGGCTTCGAACAAGGTCACACCAGCCGCCACCGACACGTTGAGGCTTTCGATATCGCCCGGCATCGGAATCTTGACCAGGCCATCGCAATGCTCGCGCGTGAGCCGACGCAGGCCATCGGCCTCGCCACCGAGCACCAGCCCGACATTGCCGCGCAGGTCCACGCTATACAACGAGGCTTCGGCTTCGCCGGCCAGGCCATACAGCCACACGCCCTGCTTCTGCAGATCGCGCAGGCAACGCGCCAGATTGGTCACTGCCACCACCGGAATCCGATCGGCCGCACCGGCCGAGGTCTTGCGCACGGTCGCATTGACGGTGGCCGACTTGTCCTTGGGAATCACCACCGCAGTGACGCTGGCGGCGGCGGCGCTACGCAGGCAGGCGCCGAGATTGTGCGGGTCCTGCACGCCATCCAGGATCAGCAGCAGCGCACGTCCTTCGGCGGCGGTCACCAACGCTTCGAGCTCGCTTTCGGCCCACAGCCGCGCGGCAGCGTAGCGCGCGACCACGCCCTGGTGGCGGAGCTGCCCACCGACGCCGTCAAGCGCCTGCGTGTTGACGCGACGTACCTCGATGCCCTTGCTGCGCGCCTGCTCTTCGATCTCGGTCAGGCGCGGATTCTTGCTACCGGCTTCGATCAACACTTCGCGCACGTTATCGGCGTCGTTCTCGACCGACGAGGCAACGGCGTTGACGCCGACGATCCACTGATTCTGCTTGCTCATTGCGCGGGCATACGAAGAGATAAAGAGGAATGGTAGGGCCTGCGGCCTGCCACGTCACGGCCGTGGTTTGGACGGCGGTGACGGTGGAGAGCCTTCGCAGCAGCGGCCTGCTGCCGTCTTCGTACGCACCGCGAGCAGCCGCCAAACGGATGCTCGCGATGGTGTCGACACGCTAAGAGCGGCTGTCAAAACCCCTGCGCAGTTTTGTTAGCCACTTTTAGTACTGCTTCTTCTTGCGCTTGGCCGGCTGAGCGCGCGGCGGCGGCGGTTCGGGCGAATCGCCGCGATCTTCGGCCAGGCGGAAGTCGATCTTGCGCTCTTCCATGCTCGCCTTGAGCACCAGCACCCGCACCGGGTCGCCCAGGCGGAATGCGCGGCCACGACGCTCGCCACTGAGCGTCTTGCGGATCGGATCGAACTGGTAATAGTCCTGCGGCAACTGGGTGACATGCACCAGGCCGTTGACCTTGGATTCGTTCAATTCCACGAACAGGCCGAACCCGGTCACACCGCTGATCACGCCATCGAACTGGCTGCCGACATGCTTTTCCATCCACGCGGCGCGATAACGCTCGTCGACTTCGCGTTCGGCCTCGTCGGCACGCCGCCCACGCTCGGAACACTGCAGCGACAACGCCCCCATCTGACGCGGGGCGTAGATATATTTTTCCGGGCTGGCGCCGGTCAACGCATGCTTGATCGCGCGGTGCACCAGCAGATCCGGGTAACGCCGGATCGGCGAGGTGAAGTGCGCATACGCATCCAATGCCAGACCGAAATGACCGTTGTTGTCGGGCGAGTACACCGCCAGGCTCTGGCTGCGCAGCAGCACCGATTCCAGCAGGGCAGCATCCGGGCGCGCACGCACCTTCTTCAGCAACTTGGTGTAGTCGCCGGGGCGCACCTTGCTCCACGCCGGCAGGCTCAGCTGGAATTCCTTGAGAAACTCCAGCAGGTCTTCGAACTTGCTCTCCGGCGGCCGCTCGTGCACGCGATACGGCGCCGGCACATGCATGCTAAGCAGATAACGCGCGGCTTCCACGTTGGCAGCAATCATGCATTCTTCGATCAGCTTGTGCGCATCGTTACGCACCAGCATGCCGGCCTGTGTGACCTCACCGGCGTTGTCGAGCACGAAGCGTACTTCGGAGGTTTCGAATTCGATCGCGCCACGATGTGTGCGCGCCTTGGACAACACGTTGTAGAGCTGATGCAGACGCTGCACCTGCGGCAACAACGGGCCGATAAAGGCCTTGGTGTCGGCATCGTCTTCGCCGACTGCCTTCCAGACCTGGTTGTAGGTCAGGCGTGCGTGCGAGTTCATCACCGCTTCGTAGAAACGCGAGCCGGTGACTTCACCATCGCGCCCCACCTGCATGTCGCAGACGAAGCACATGCGGTCGACCTTGGGCATCAACGAGCAGATGCCGTTGGACAGCGTCTCCGGCAGCATCGGCACCACAAAACCCGGGAAATACACCGAGGTGGCACGCTTCTGTGCTTCGTTGTCCAGCGGCGTGCCGGGACGCACGTAGTTGGACACGTCGGCAATCGCCACCACCAGACGGAACCCGTCGGCGTTGGATTCGCAATACACCGCGTCGTCGAAATCCTTGGCGTCTTCGCCGTCGATGGTGACCAGCGGCATCTGCCGCAGGTCCACACGCCCGCCGATCATCTGCGGCTCGACCACCAGCGGCACAGCAGCCGCTTCGTCCAGCACTTCCTGCGGGAATTCATGCGGCAGTTCGTGGCCGTGGATGGCCATTTCCACCACCAGCGACGGGGTCAGCTTGTCGCCAAGCACCGCGATGATCTTGCCGATCGCGGGGCGACGTGCATCTGGTGGCGCGATCAGTTCGCACACCACCAACTGCCCCTCGCGTGCTTCGCCGATGCCGTCCGGTGCGATCTGCACATTGCGTTGCACGCGCTTGTCGTCCGGGTCGACGTAGGCCACGCCGTGCTCGTAGAAAAAGCGCCCGAGCATGCGCGAAATACGGCGTTCGAGCACCCGTGCAATCGCACCTTCGCGACGACCGCGGCGGTCAATGCCGGTGACGTTGGCCAGCGCACGATCGCCGTGCATGACCTTGCGCATTTCGTACGGCGGCAGGAACAGATCGTCGCCCCCTTCGTCCGGCTTGAGGAAGCCAAAGCCTTCCGGATTGGCGATCACCACGCCGGCGATCAGGCTGGTTTGCTGCACAGGTGCGTAGCCGCCAAGGCGGTTCTGCACCAGCTGCGCTTCGCGCACCATCGCGGACAGGCGCTTGCCCAACGCATCGATGCGGTCGCTCAGATGCAGTTGTTCGGCGATTTCTTCGGCGGTTTGCGGGCCGTCGCAGGATTCGAGCAGCTGCAGGATGGCTTCGCGGCTGGCGATCGGCTCGGCGTAACGCAGTGCTTCGCGATCGGCGTGCGGGTCCTTGAATTCAGCGGCAGCGGCAGTGGCGACCTGGACTGGCACCAGGTGTTCCGGCGGCGGCGCAGGCGGGCCGCTCTTGCGCGGATGCGGTGCGCGCGGAGCCGGCGGTTGAGGCAGCGGCGGCGCTACTTGCAGCTCCGGCGAGACCTGCGCCGCTTTATCGGCAGCGCGCTTGTTGGCGGACTTGGTCGAGGCGCCAGCGGCGGCGCGAACCAGAAAGTCCGGCATCCACCCCGGCAACTTCTGTTTTTCGGCGGTGGTGGGCTCGTCAATGCTGGCGGAATTGCGGCGACTCGGCCGATCGGAATCTGGGGTGTTTTTCTTGGTCATTGCCACCATATTACCCCGTGCAGCCGTGATGTGGGCTGAAAGCCGGCCCGTCCAGGCGCAGATCGCCGACGCCCCTCATTGACAAGCTTGTCAGGAGCCTGCAAAATTAGCGGCTCACCTTGCCCAGGTGGCGGAATTGGTAGACGCACTAGCTTCAGGTGCTAGCGGGGGCAACTTCGTGGAGGTTCGAGTCCTCTTCTGGGCACCAGTTTTAAAAAGACCCCCGAGCGATCGGGGGTCTTCTGGTTTCTGGTGTCTGAAAATGCTTGCGTGCTGCTGAGTCGCCGGGTTGTCGGTCGGCTGGATGAGTGGCTGTGTGTGGGTACCGGAGCGTCAAGCGATCACCCCCCGCTGCGCTGTATCAGCGGGCGCGCCATGCAAAGCGATATGGCCTGACGACAGCAGCCTCATTCGAAGCTGCTGCAGGCGCAAGGCTATGGCGAGGCCGTGATCCCCGCCTCGCGCAGCGCATTTGCCCAGATCGCATAGCCCGCTTCACTGGGATGCGTGCCGTCAGGCATTAGCGTCTCGGGCAACGTGCCGTCGGGCTGCAGCAGTTGCTTGCCGATATCGACCAGACGCACTGACGGATCCTTGGCATAGCGCGCGGCCAGCAAGCGGTTGGTCTCGGCGATCGGTGCACGCTGTGCGTCGCCCGCATGGCGGCCGCGCGGCATGATCGCCATCAGGATCAGCTTGCTGTTGGGCAAGCGGCGACGCACTTCGTTCACCACCGCCTCCACGCCCTGCGCGGCCTCGGCCGGCGTGCTCGCGCGGGACTGCGCGGTGCCGGTGAGGTTGTTGGTGCCGAGATGCAGCACCACCCATTGCGGATCCAGACCGTCGAGCTCGCCCTGACGGATCCGCCAGAGCACGTTCTGGGTGCGGTCCCAGCCGAAGCCTAGATTCAGCACCGGCCGCGTGCCGTACAACCACTGCCACGATTGCGCGCCACTGACGCGCGTGGCCTGCGGTGGGCCAGCCCAGAAATGCGTGATCGAGTCGCCGATCATCACCACGTCCGGCTTGCGCGTGCGCGCTGCGGCGAGCGCCGCATGATGACGCGCATACCAATCGTACGAGTCTTGCTCTAGCCAATCGACCGGAATCAGCGACGTCGCAAAATCGCGGCCGAGCTCGGCGACCGGCTTGACCGGCGGCTCGCCGAGCAGCCGTGCAAGGGTCGGTTCGATCGCTTCGGCCAACATGCGCTGGCCTTGCGTGTCCGGATGCAAGGCGCCGGCAGGCGGGCGGAACCGTGTGTCGTAGAATAACTCTGTGCGCAGCTTGCCATCGCACAGAAAGATCGACCCTACATCCAGATAGCTCACACGCGGATTGTCGCCATAACGTACCGCCAGGCCCTGGTTGATCTGCGCATCGCGGCGCGACTTCTCGCTGGAGATGTCGCTGGGCAGCACGCTCACCAACAAGATGTGCGTGCGCGGCAGCTTCTGCTCGATCGCCGCCACCACTGCGTCGATGCCCAACTGGGTCTGCTCGGCGGTCTGACCGAGATGGCCGGTGTTGTTGGTGCCGATCAGCACCAATGCGACCTTGGGCTGCAGGCCCTCGACCTCGCCGTTGGCCAGCCGCCACAACACGTTTTCGGTACCGTCGCCGCTGAAGCCCAGATTGAGCGCGCCGCGGCTGCCGTAGAAGGTCTGCCAGGTCGGCTGAAACGCTTCGTCCGGCGCCTTGGATTTTTCGTAGTTCTGGGTAATCGAATCGCCGATCATCAGCAGCGGCGTGTCCGGATGCCGCCTGACCTCGTCCAGCACCTGCGCATGCCGCTGCGCCCACCACGCCTCCTGCAAGCGGTCGGTGGGCACGATCGAGGGCGGCGGCGTTTGTGCGAGCACCGGCATTGCGGCAGTCGATACGCACGCACATGCGAGAACAGCTGCAATAACGGCTGGCCGCGTACGGCGGCGAAGCAACTGCGAGAGCAAGGACATGGGCACGCCCTCTGATCTGGAGACCGTCGATTGTGGCCTGCCCGCGTGCACGCTCACAAGCGGGTTGCGAGATGCCGCGCAGATGCGCGCACCGCGATGCAACAGATGCGCTCACCACCCTCGCATACGAATGAAAGAACACAGACGCGCTTGAACGCAATCCAGGCTTGGCGCAAACGATCGGCAAACGCCGGAGTACGACATCCCTTGACGGATATCAATGCGCTCACACACCACGCAGGCGCTCCAGCACCACCACGCTGAGGTGTGCTGAAGCACGCCAGGATCAGCGCAAACCCGTCTCGGCGCGCGCAATCACCAGGCGCTGGATTTCCGAGGTGCCTTCGTAGATCTCGGTGATCTTGGCATCGCGGAAGTAACGCTCCAGCGGCATTTCCTTCGAGTAGCCCATGCCGCCATGGATCTGCACCGCTTGATGGGTGATCCACATCGCCGCTTCCGAGGCGGTGAGTTTGGCCACGGCCGCTTCGGTGCCGAACTTGCGCCCCTGCCCCTTCAACCAGGCCGCGCGAAGCGTGAGCAGCAGCGCCGCATCCAGCTTGCACTTCATGTCGGCGATCTTGGCCTGGGTCATCTGGAAAGTGCCGATGGCCACGCCGAAGGCCTTGCGCTCCTTCACATAGGCCAGCGTGGCCTCGTAGGCCGCACGCGCGATGCCGACCGCCTGCGAGGCGATGCCGATGCGGCCGGCGTCGAGCACGCTCATCGCGGTCTTGAAGCCCTCGCCTTCCACGCCCAGCACGTCATCGGGCTGCGCGATGTAAGCGGCAAACTCGATCTCGCAGGTGGCCGAGGCACGGATGCCCAACTTGGGTTCGGTCTTGCCGCGATGGAAGCCGGCGCGGTCGGCGTCCACCATGAAGGAGGTGATGCCACGCGAGCCCTTGTCCGGCTCGGTCACTGCAAACAGCACGATGTACTTGGCGACCGGGCCGGAGGTGATCCAACTCTTCTTGCCGTTGATCACGAAACTGCCATCAGCTTGTTTCACCGCGCGGCAGCGCATCGCCGAGGCGTCCGAGCCCGACTGTGGCTCGGTCAGCGCGAACGCACCGATGTGCGCACCTTCGGCAATCGCACGTACGTACAGCTGCTTCTGCGCTTCGCTGCCGTTCTTCAAGATGCCGGTGCAGAACAGCGAGTTATTGACCGACACGATGGTGGAGTGCGCACCGTCGGCAGCGGCAATTTCGATCATCGCCAGCGCGTAGCTGATCGGGTCCATGCCGGCGCCGCCGTACTCGGCCGGCACTTCGATGCCCATCAGGCCGTTTTCGCCGAGCAGCCGGATGTTCTCCAGCGGGAACTCGCCAGTGCGGTCGAACTGCTCGGCGCTGGGGGCGATCTTTTCCTGGGCGATGCGGCGCGCCACATCCTGGATCATCAATTGTTCTTCGGTAAAGCTGAAATCCACGTCGCATCCCTCCAGGCTAAGGCTGAGCATCCATTGTAGCCAATACCATTCGCATGCGTATGCAGTTGACCGCACACCCTCCCCGGCCGAAGATATCTCCATATCGCGATATAGAGATATTCATGGATCTGGAAGACTGGTCGGCGCGCCTGAAGGTGTTTGCCGACGCTACCCGAGTGCGCCTGCTGACCTTGCTTGAGCAGGAAGAACTCACCGTGGCCGAGCTGTCGGCCATCACCCGTCTGGCCCAGCCGCGCGTGTCCACGCACCTGGCCAAGCTCAAGGAAGCCGGGCTGGTACGCGACCGTCGCGCCGGCGTGTCGGCCTATTACCGCTTCGATGAGGTATCGCTGGACCCGGCGCAGCGCGCCTTGTGGCTGGCACTGAGCACCGGCAGCGACGACCCGCTGCTACGCCAGGACGCCGAGCGCGTGGCCACCGTGCTGGCCAATCGCGCCGCCGATCAGAACTGGGCCGATTCGGTGGCCGGCGATATGGAGCGGCATTACTCGCCCGGTCGCACCTGGGAAGCGCTGGCGCGCACCGCACTGCCCTTGTTGGAAACCGGCGACGTGCTCGACATCGCTTCCGGCGACGGCGTGCTGGCCGAGCTGGTGGCCCCGCACGCCACCCGCTACATCTGCATCGACACCAGTGCGCGCGTGGTCGCGGCCGCCAGCGAGCGCTTGCGCAAGCTGCGCAATGTGGAAGTACGCGAGGGCGACATGCATGCACTGCCGTTTCCCGATGCCAGCTTCGACCTGGTGGTGCTGATGCACGCGCTCACCTACGCGGCAAAACCGGCGCAAGCGGTGGCCGAATCCGCGCGCGTGCTGCGCCCGGGTGGCCGGTTACTGCTGTGCAGCCTGGCCAAGCACGAGCATCGCGCAGCCGTGCATGCCTACGGCCATGTCAACCTCGGTTTTGCGTCCAAGGAATTGCGCAAGTTCGCCGAGAAAGCCGGGCTGGACGTGTCAAGCCTGGAAACGGTGACGCGCGAGAAGCGCCCGCCGCATTTCGAGGTGATTTCGTTGATTGCGATGAAGCCGGGAATCGGAAGTCGCGATGCGGTCGTCGTTGAAAGCAAGAGCAGTGCCTTGCCGAGCACCGGGTCATGACGTCTGCACAACTCAGCAATCCGCAATCTCGTTTTCCCTGCCCTGGCTGCACCCCGAGCGCGCCGAAAAACTCAACGCTGCGTTGCGCGAACGCATCCTCATCATCGACGGCGCGATGGGCACCATGATCCAGCGCCGCGATCTGCAGGAGCCCGACTACCGCGGCACGCGCTTTGCCGGCGGCTACGACAGCGCGCAGGTGCACGTTCACGGGCCGGGCTGCGATCACGCCCACGCTCCGGAAGGCCACGATCTGAAGAGCAATAACGATCTGCTGTTGCTGAGCCGCGCGGAGAGCATCGCCGGCATCCATCGCGCCTATCTGGACGCCGGTGCGACCTGCTGGAAACCAATACCTGCAATGCGACCTCGGTGGGCCAGGCCGACTATCACCTGGAACATCTGGTGTACGAATTGAACAAGGCCGGCGCGCAGGTCGCGCGCGCATGCCGCGACGACCTCGAAGCATTGACCCCGCACAACCGCGCTTTGTGATCGGCGTGCTGGGCCCCACCAGCCGCACCGCTTCGATCAGCCCGGGCGTCAACGATCTCGGGTATCGCAGCACCAGTTTCGATGCGTTGCGCGAGACCTATCGCGAAGCCATCGACGGCTTGATCGACGGCGGCGCCGATACGCTGATGGTGGACACCATCTTCAACACGCTCAACGCCAAGGCCGCGCTGTATGCGATCGAAGAAGTGTTCCAAGCACGCGGCGGCCGGCGGCGGGTGATGATCTCCGGCACCATCACCGACGCCTCAGGTCGCACGTTGTCTGGCCAAACTGCACAGGCGTTCTATGCCTCGGTCGCGCACGGGCGGCCGCTGCCGGTGGGCTTGAACTGCGCGCTCGGTGCAAAGGATCTGCGCCCACACGTAGAAACGCTGGCGCAGATTGCCGATGCTTACGTCAGTGCGCATCCAAACGCCGGCCTGCCGAATGCCGTCGGCGAGTACGACGAAACCCCGGAAGAGATGGCCCAGACCTTGCGCGAATTTGCGCAAGCCGGCCTGCTCAAAGCGAAGCGCTGTTCATCGAACAGGCGCGCAAGGTGCTGCGCTATGGCGCTGCCGCGGTGGTGATGGCCTTCGATGAAGTGGGCAAGGCCGATACCTGCGCACGCAAGGTGGAGATCTGCACGCGCGCCTACAAGGTGCTGACCGAGCAGAGGGGATTCCCACCCGAAGACATCATCTTCGACCCGAATCTCTTTGCCCTGGCACCGGCATCTAGGAGCACGCCAACGACGCGGTGGACTTCATCCAAGCCACCCGCGAGATCAAGCGCACGCTGCCGCATTGCCATATTTCCGGCGGTGTTCCCAACGTGTCGTTCTCGTTGCGCGGCAACGAAATGGTGCGCCAGGCGATCCATTCGGTGTTTCTGTTCCGTTCGATCAAGGCCGGCATGGAGATGGGCATCGTCAACGCCGGCGGCATGCCGATCTACGACGAGCTGGACCCTGAGGTATCCCCACGTTTTTCAGCCCATGACCATCTGGTTGTAGACGTGTTCGGGCAGTGTGCGTAATCGCTC
>NZ_MDEJ01000014.1 GCF_002940065.1 Xanthomonas populi | reverse complement strand
TACCGCTTGCTGCTCATAGACACCTCCGAATCGACCATTTTCCATGGCCATGAGATGTCTGGGAAACCCTGGGCGCATCAACGCCAGCGCGGCGCCTTCGACGAATTGGACCGTGGCGTCGGCCGCATCGCGGCCTGGGCCGAGCGCGATGGCGTGATCGAGCAGTTGAAGTCCTTGATCGGCCTGCCGCTCAGCGACCACCGCCATGTGCCGGCGCACCGGCATCTGTTCGAATGCGGCATGAGCTTTGACGCCGCACTGTCGCCACCGGCGCCGTTGCAATTGCGCCAGCTCGACGGTGGCGCGCATGCGGTGCTGCGTCACCTAGGTTGGGATGCAGGGTTGGAAGACGCGCTCGACCGCGTGATCGCGCAGTGGCTGCCCGACAGCGGCTACATCCTTCGTGACGCGCCGCTGCATTACCTTTACCTGGACGATCCAGAAGCAGTGGCCGAAGCGGAGTTGCGTGCAGACATTCGCGCGCCGGTCCAGCTTTCCACAGATGCTGACGCGGCCGCCTGAGCCACCACCGGCAAGAACAGCATCTGCGGCGGTGGATGCATCAGGAACTGCTGATGCGAAATATTCCACGCATACGCACCGGCCAGCGGGAAGGCCAGGCAGTCGCCCGGTGCCAGCGCTGCGACGTGCTGGTTGCGCGCCAGCACATCCTTGGGCGTGCACAGCTGCCCGACCAACGTGACCGGCGTGTCGCGCAGCACAGGCGCGCGCGCGCCACGCAATACGCGGAACGGGTGATCGTGGCCTTGCGCGGCCGGAGTGCGGAAGTGGTGGGTGCCGCCGCGTGCGATCACAAACCACGCGCCGTGGCTGCGCTTGAGATCCAGCACCTCCATCAGATACCAGCCGCAGCTGGCGCTGACATAGCGCCCTGGCTCCAGCCGCAGGCGCAGCGCATTGCCGTGTTCGCGCAGCAATGCAGGCAGCCCGGCGCAAAAGCCGGCCCAATCGAACGAGGATTCCGGCGCCAGATAATCCACACCGAAGCCGCCGCCTGCATTCACCCGCAACGGGCCAAGCCCATAGGTCTGCCGCCACTGCTGCACGGTGCGCAGATAGGCGGCGATCAGATGCAGCTGCGCACCGGCATCGCGCTGGTGCGACATCAGATGGAAATGAAATCCCTCCAGATGTAGCGAAGGGCTGGCCCGCAGCCGCTGCATCGCCGCATCCAGATCGTCCGGGTCCAGGCCGAACGGCGAGGGCTGCCCGCCCATCATCAGGCGCGTGCTCTGCGCGCCGGGCACGGCGATGTTCATGCGCAAAAACACCGGCACGCAGCGACCGGCCTGCGCTGCGATGGCAGCCAGGCGTTCCAGTTCGCCCAGACTTTCCACATGCACGGTGCAGTCGGGCAGCGCAGCGGCCTGGGCCAGTTCGCGATCGAGCTTGCCGGGTCCACCCAACAGCAACGCGGCCTTTGGTTGTTGCTGATGCAGCCAGGCGAGTTCGCCACCAGATGCCGCTTCAAAGCCATCCACGTGCGGGGCGAGCGTGCGCAGGATCGGCGGCTCCGCATTGGCTTTGGCAGCGTAGAACAGCTCGCACTCGGCCGGCAATTGCGCCCGCATCCATCCCGCATGCGCGTGCAGTGCGGCCAGGTCGTAGACGTAGGCGCAGATCGGGCCATCGCTGTGTTCGCGCACGCTTGGCAATGCCGTCATCACGGCGGCGGTGTCGATGCGCAGGCTCATGCCGCCACCTGGCGTGCCGTTGCGCTGCGTGGAATGGGATTGGGCAGCGCGGTGTAATCGGACTGACGATCGGCGCGCTGCCACAGCCGCGTGCCCAGGTTGTTCTTGCCGGGCAGCGGCGCGCCGTCGATCACGCCCTGCAGCGCGGCTTGCGCGCCATGACGTTGCTGCCAGCGTGCGGCGATCTCGCCGACGCAGTGCCACAGGCGCGCTTCGAGCACGGCATCGCCTTCGCTGAGGTGGAAGATCGCCTCGGCCAGATTGTTGACCAGTGCGCAATACGCCACGCGATTCCAGCCTTGTTCCGGCGTGTAGTACAGCGATTGCCGTGCGCGCTCGCCCACGCCCTGCAAACGGGTGGCGGGCCAATGGTGTGCGAGCAGCTTGGTGCCTTCCAGATCGCGAACCCACACCCGTGTCGGCCAGCCATCGGCAAAACCGATCACGGTATTCTGCAAGTGTGGTTCCAACGCGATGCCGTGCTGGAACAGCGTACTCCACACGCCGTCCAGCAGCAGCCCGGCATACGCACGGAACCACAGCAGCGTGGCGGTATGGCGATCCATCTGCGCGCTGCCCAGTGCCTGCAACTTGGCCGCACACACGCTGTTGCCCTGTGCATCGCAGGTAAACAACGCCGCAGCCACCTGCGGCTGCCAACGCGCACGTTGCGCGGCAGCAAAGCTCTGCCGATATAGGATGCCGAAGCTCTCCGACAAGCCACGCGCTGCCAGCGGGTCAGCGTCGTGCAGCGCGGGATCGACCTGCGCAATCTCCAGCGACGTGGCCGCCGGTTCCAGCATCACATCGAAGCCCGGCACCTGCGCCGCCAGCGCATGCCAGCTCGGCGCCAGCAGTTCGGTGAGCGCGACCGCGCTTTCCAGCTCGTACCAGGCGTTCTTGCGCACGCAGTTGGTCAGCCGCACATGCACCGAACACTTGAGGAAATAATCCAGCTCCGGGTGATACAGCGTGCGCACCGAGGAGGTTGGCCGCAGTGCATCGCCCAGCGCGCCGACCGGCGCGATCAGGCCGCGCGCCTGCAAGGTGCGTAGGAGCGGGTCGTCGAGCAGGCGCTGCGCTTCCCACGGATGGCAGGGATATAGATCGTCGTTGCCAGACAGCTGCCGCAAGGTCGCACGCACATCGCGGCCCTGCATGCGTAAGAGTCGCGGATCGATGCGGAACCAGAACAATTGAAACGCCGCACGCGCTTCCGGCGCGCAGGCCAGCACCTGCGCCAGATCGATGCCTTCGCGACTCTTCGGCGTTGGATGCAATGCGTGCCCCCACAGCATCGATTGTTCGGCATCGATCATCGCCTCACCGGTTGCCGCGGTGCCTTGCGCCTGTCGCAACAGCGCTGCAGTGATCGCCACGCTATTGGCGCTTTGTGCGAGCAGTTCCGGATTGACCGCCTGCGTACTACCCAGCGCCTGTAACAGGCAGTGCGCCAATGCATGCGCGTCCAGGCTCTGCCACGGTTTGCCCGCACTCTTGAGAAACGGCGTGGAGGCGAAGCGGCAGCGGCCCAGGCGATCGGCATAGGCAATGCGCACGCACAGTGCGCCGGTGTCGCCCAGCGCGAGACGCAGCCAGCGCTGCTCGGCCATCCGCGGGCCGGGGCGATCCAGCCCGCGATAATCGAAATCCACGGCCTGTTGCACAATCGCGAACTCGCGCAGGTAGCAGTTCAACCAGCAGGTGCAGGCCTGCGCGTCGGCCATGCTGTCGTACCAGGGGTCATGCATCGTGTGCGGCGACATCGGCGGATCTCCTCGAAGGGAAGCGCACCAGAACGGTGAGCGCAGCGGCCGCCGCAGCCAGCGCGGCAGCCAGGAAGGGGGTTGCAGGGCCGGCCGCCTGGGCCAGCGCACCGGCGGCGGCACCGGCGCACACGCCGGCCCATTTGCCGCAGGCATCGAAGCGGCCGAACAGGCGCCCGGCGCCATGCCCGCTGGCGACCAGTGCCAAGCTGCGGTTGAGCCCACGCAGGCCGAACAACATGCCGAACCCGAACAGCACACGCGCAACTGCCAGCGCAACGGGGTCGTGCAACAGCGCCTGCCAGACGCAGGCCACGGCGAACACCAGCAGGCCAGGCACCAGCCACGCGTGTCCATCGCCGCGCCGCCACCACGGCAGCACCACCAGATAGACCAGATGCGGCAGGCTGTAGAGCAGGCCGGCCAGCGCGTCGTGGCCGGCACCGCGCGCCAGCGCATACGGGATGAAGTACGGAAACGTCACCACCATCGCAAAGCAGAACAGGAATTGCGCGATCAGCAAGGCAGGCCACAGCGCTGATGTCGTTGTCGATGACGCAGACGCGCGGGTGGAATTATTGAATGTCGTTGCCGATGGTGTTGGCCGCACCACAGGCTGATCGGCCGGCAAACGCCAGGTCAGCGCCAATGCCAGCAGCGGCAGTAGCGCCAGCGCGCGATACAACGACTGCGCCGGGCCAAACGCCAACGCCAGGCCCAACAATGCGGGAGCGCTGACCATCGCCAGGCGCGCCGAATACTGCGTCCAGTCCAGCGCACGTGCCAGCGGGCCGGCCTGCGGCTGGCTGGCCAGATACGCATTGGCCGCTGCCAGCGAGCCGCCGCAGGCGCCTTGCACAATCAGGCCGATCACTAGCCAGGTCAGCGACGGCGCGAAGCCGGCGATCGCAAAGCCCAGCGCCAGCCCCAACTGCGCGCGCAATAACGAACGCTTGCGTCCATAGCGATCGGCCAAGCGTCCCCAGGTGCTCGCCGTCAACGCCGTGCACAGCGTCGGCAGCACGTACAGCACACCACTCCAGCCAACCGCAGCCGACGGCGCCAATTCGGCCAACACCTGCGGCAGAAACAACGGCATGCCCAACGCGGTGAAGGCGGCAAGGTAATGCGCCGCCAGTACCGGGCCCAGGACACGCCTCATCGCTGACCGCCTGCCTGCCGACGCGGCGTGTGCTGCGCGCCAGCGAATGCCTCGCCGAATGGATTGGGAGCGCTATCGCCGTAGAACTTGTTGATATCCGTCGCACCAGTGAGCTGTTTGCTGAGCAGGCTGCCCGCGCTGAGCAGGTACTTTACCGGCAGCCGTGGCGCGGCCAGCAGGCGGCGCGCCGGGCTGGTGTCGATGCCGTCGACGTCCAACTGCGCCAGCGTCAATGCGAACTGCGTTTGCAGCTGCGTGTACAGCGGCGCACGCAGCGCGGGCTGCCATTCGGCCAGACCTTCCAGCACCGCTTGCAGATCCAGTTGCAGCACGATGGTGCAGAACATCTGCGCCAAGGCGTGCGAGTCGTCCACTGCGATACGCGCATCGTGCAGCGGGCCCAAAGCGTCCAGGTCCGGCAGTTGCGCGCGCAATTGCGGCATCGCGATGCGCGCGGCGTCGTTGTCCTTCATTAGCAGCCGCGTCGCTTGACCATCGGCATACACCAGCACGCTGTTCTGCTGGTTGGCTTCCAGCGCGATGCCGTAGCGCAGCCACAGGCGCAGGTGGACGGCGAGCAGCAGCTCTGTGTAATCGCGCCACCAGCCGAGCACATCGCCCTGCGCAAAACGCTCGGCCAGATGGATCGCCATCGGCCGGCCATCCGGCAACACCGCGCATAGCGCAGCAACCGGCACCAGCGTGGCGTCGTCCAGCGCGGGATAACGCCGCACCAGATAGGCCAGATGACGCGTCTGCCCCACATGCCCGCCATGCGATTCGTCCACGAACACACAGCGGCCGCGCAGTGCCGGATCGAGCGCATCGATGCTTCGCAATGCGCGCTCCAACCAATAACCGTCGTACAGCGTGGAGGGTTTGATCAGGCGCAGATTGAGCGCGCCCAGCGTGCGCATCGGAATCGGCAATTTGAGATGCAACTGCGGATGCTGCAGCGGCACCAGCGTGCGCACCGAAAGGGTAGGGCGCACCTCCAGCCATGCCTGCGGTGCACGCAAGCTGCCTGCAGGAAGCGCGAAACCGTCCTGCTCCAGGCGCGCCCACACCAGCGGATGCACCGGCCAGGCGAGGTGCGTGTTGGCCAGTTCGGGTGGCAAACCCAGCGTGGCGAAGTCTGGCCACAGCTCGGCCGGTAGTGCGCTGGTGCAGGTGATCTGCGTACGCGCAATCGCCAGCCAGCGCAGCGCGAATGTGGGTGCCATTTCAGGCGCGTAATCGCGCAGTTCCGACGCCTCCAGCCCGGCCTTGGCGCGTGCGGTCGGGTAGAACGGGTGATCGCGATAGCTCGCCAGTTGATCGCAGCGATACGCACGCTCTGCGGCATCTGCGTGTTGCAGCGCGTTGATCAGCGCAGGTGCCTGTGCATCAAGGGCCTGGCGCGCCAGGCCAAGGTGTGCAGCGGCGCACTCGGCTTCTTCCGCATAGGCGCGATGCAGCTGTTGGGTGTCAATGTCGAGCTGCGCGCTCATCCGTTGCAGCCACGCCTGCGCACCGCGTTCGACATGCGCACCGTCAGCGCTCTGCACGATCCAGCTGTCGCCACAGGCGCTGACGTCCTGCAGATAGCCCTGCCGGTGAATTGGCAGCCACAGCGTGCCATCGGGCAAGTGCGCAATGCGCCACCAGCCTTCCACCGGGCTTGGGTCGGTCCATACCGCCAGCAGCGTTGCGTTGGGTATTGCGGCACTGCCACGCGTGGCGATCCCACGCAGGTCTTCGCGCAGGCACGCATCAATGATGCGGGTCGCGATATAACGTTGGTCGGCGGCACTGCTCATGCGCACAGCTCCGCGCTGTCGATCCGCCAGTGCAAGCCCGCTTCGGCATGCACCACCGCCTGTTCCAGTCCTTGCGCATCGCAGGCGAGCGCGCTCAGTACGCCCAGATAGTCCTTGTTGGAATGGCTTAGCCGGATCCGCTCGCCGGGCGCGCGCATGCGCCGGTACTGCACCTCGCTGTGCGCAGTGTGATGGCGGCGGTCTTCGCTGGCGGCCACCAGTTCGCCGTCATGTTCGGCGATGTAGTAACGCAGCAAGGCATGGGTGCGACCGCTGCACAGGTGCGGCAGCGGCAGGCCCAGATGCGGCGCCAGCGCGGCGTTGAACCACTGCTTGCCGAACATGTTGTCGAGCAGGAATTCGCGGCGGTCGCCGATGCTGCGGTAGTTGATCTCCACCAGCACCGGGCCATCGCTGGTGAGAATGAACTCGCTATGGCACAGCCCGAAGCCGACGCCGAAGCTGCGTAGCTGTTGTAGCGCCTGCGCAATCACTGGGGTGTCGATGCGTGCATCCCACTGCGCTTGGCATTCCACAAAATGCGGCGGTGGCGACAGCTGCACCTTGAAGCCGCCCAATGCCTGCAGCGTGTGCCCATCGCCCAGCGTTTCCAGCGTAAACAGCGCGCCGTCCAGCATGCCTTCCAGCAACACGGTGCGCTGCGGGTGGCGTTGCCATACATCGTCCAGATAGGCTCGCAATTGCGCGGCATCGGCGCAGTGGCGTACGTCCAGACTCGCCACGCCTTCGCGCGGTTTGGCGACCACCGGCCACGGAATGTCGGCCGGCAACGCGGCGCTCGGCGCCAGCGTGCAGAACCACGGCGATGGCAAGCCACGCGCGCGCAAACGTTGACGCATCGCCGCCTTGTTCTTGGCCGCGTAACACACCTGCCAATCCTTGCCCGGCAGGCCCAGGCCAGCGGCAACCAGTGCGGTGCTGGTCTGCAGATGATCGCTATTGCTGAACACCGCGCGCGGCGACACATCGGCGTCGTGCAGCACATCCAGCACACCGAGCGGATTGAAGACATCGCATTCGATCACCCGCTGCGGCGCATGCGCGGGGTGCTCGCGGAAATAGCTGAGGTGATCGAGTCGATGATCGGTCAGCAGCCACACCGGCAGGCCCAGCGCGTGCGCGGCAGGCACAAAGCCTTCGGTAATGGCCGGATGGTAGACATGGGTGAGGATCACCAACGGTGCAGCGGATGTTGCAGTCATGGCAGCTCTCGTTCAACAGGACGGACGGTGGAAAAACCGGTAATGAAACGGGCTGCCTGGCGCCGCGGGGCGTTGGGTGGCCTGCGATGCGGTGATCGCATGCCGCATTGCTGCGGCCATGATGCGTGCGTCATGCACGCCGTGTTGTCTGCGGCGCTCGCCAGCGCTGCCGCGCTTGCCGTCAGGCGCGACCAGCGCCCCTGTGCGTCGGTCGTTTGCAGCGTGTGCCTACTGGCGCAGGCTTAAAACGTGTATTCCAGCCCGGCGGTGACCGTGCGCGATGGCGCGGCCTGGCGGCCCCAGGGGCTGGTATCCACACCGCGGAACCAGTACTGCCGATCGAACACGTTATTGATCGCCAGCGATGCGCTGAATTTTTGTCCATCGCGTTCGAACAGGGTATGGCTGACCTGCGTTTTCCACACCATGTAGGCCGGCAACTGGCCCACTGAAGCGACCGCGTTCTCCTGCACGGTGTTTGCGGCATCGCTGTAGGCCTTGCTGAAGTAGTAGCTCGACAGTGCGACAGTGGTGTGACCGAGCGTGTAGTTGCCGCCCAGGGTGATCTGATTGCGCGAGGTGTAAGGCACGCGCAGGCCGCGGAATGCGCCCGATTCCTGGCTGGCATCCAGATAGGCATAACCGGCGTTGAGGGTGAGCGCACGCAGAGTTTCCGGGCTCCATTGCAGTTCCAGCTCGCCGCCTTGATGGCTGGTCTTGCCCAAATTGCGGAACACGCGTGTGGTGTTATCCAGCTGGATCTGCTGGTCGAAATCGATCATATACGCACCAAGCTGGATGCGCGTGCGGTCGTTGGGCTGATAGCGCGTGCCGGCTTCGTAATTCCACGCTAATTCTGCATCCAGATTATTGCCGAAGATGATCTGGGTGACCTGCGGCGCACGCAGCGAGCGCTGCCCATCCGCATAGAAGAACCACTGTTCTGTCGCCTGGAAACCAAGGGTAAGACCCGGCAACACATCGCGGGTCTGGTTGAGCGTGCGCACGCCGGTGGCGCGATTGAAATAGCGCGAATCCAGCCGCTCGTAGCGCAAGCCAGGCGTAATCGTCAGGCGTTCTCCGGGCAGCGTGATGGCGTTGCTGACGTAAGCGGCCAGGGCGCGATCTTCGAACTGCCAATCGCGCACGGTGGTGAACAAGCCATCGCGCAGACGCAGATTGCCGACCAGAAAGTCGATGTCTTCGTGCACCGCACGCACACCGGCGGTCCACTGCTGACGCACGCCACCGGCATTGCCCATGGTCCAGGTCAGTCGCGGCTCGCTGCCGACCACGCGGAAATCGCGCGGTGCGGTCTGGCGCAGTTGCGGCGGCAGATCCGAGCGCCAGGTTTCGGTGGCGGCCTGACGCATGCCGACGATGAAGTTGCGGCTACTGCGCGCGCTGAAGTTGGTCCAGTCCAGGCGTACATCCTTCAGCCGGCCCCAGTCTCCGAACAGCTGCTCATAACCCAACGACGCACGCGTGGTACGGCCGTTTAAGCTGTCCAACGGGCGCGTTGATTGACGCGGGTCGCGCCGGTAATCGTCCGGGCTGAGCGCGCCGGCCAGATCCATATCGACCAGATAGCGCTGCACACTGGCCTTGAGCAACTTGGTGTCGTCCAGCCACCACTCCGCACGCACGCGCAGATTGCTGATATCGGTATCGCTGTGCGCGCGCCAATACTCGCCATAGGTGCGATTGGCATCGACCTGCATGGCGAAATTATCGGTGAGGTAGCCGCCGCTGCTGAGCGCGCTGTCCTGCAGAAACTGGCCCCTGCCGCCGGCGGTGACCTTGTGCGCCAGCGTGTTGCTCCATTCGCTGGGGATCTGCTTGCTAACCAGATTGATCACCCCGCCTACGTTGTTCGGGCCGTACTGCACTGCCGCACCACCGCGCACGATATCGATGCGATCGATCTGATTCAGCCCCACCGGAAACAGCGACAGACTGGTCTGCCCATACGGCGCCAGCGCCAGCGGAACGCCGTCTTCCAGCACCTGCACACGGCCGCTGCGGCTTTCGTACAGGCCGCGCAGCATCAGCTGCGGCAATGCGCCGGTGCCGGTTTCGTCGAAAATCTTGATGCCCGGCACGCGCTGCAGCGCATCGTCCAGCGAGCGGTTGCCGCCGTTGCTCAGTTGTTCGCGGTCGATCACCTGGCGGCTACCGGCATAGCGCTGCACATCGTCGGGGTTGGAACGCCCGAGCAGGCTGCCCTGCACCTGGATCGCATCCAAGGCGCGGATCGGCGTTTGCGCATCGCTAGCATCGGCATCCGCCGACTCGATGGCGAACGCCAACTGCGGCAGGGTCAAAGTGATCGCAGCGATGGCGATGGCCAGGGCGTGGAAACGGAACGTCGACATCTACGGCGTGCTCCTGCAGGCGGGTGGTGAAGTGGGTGCGGCGAAGGTGGCCAGATGACCGCGCAGTGCGCGTTGCATCAGGGCGCGGTCTTCGCCGGCAAGCAACCAGCGCAGATCGGGCTGTTGCAGCCAGTGCGCGCGTTGCGCATCGGTACGCGGATTGGGGCAGAACGGCACATCGGCAGCAACGCACTGCGCATGCAGTTGCAGCAGCAGCTCCCACACCTGTGGATGCGTTGGTTGCGGGCCAAGACCTAGATCCAGCGCAAGATCCAAAGCGCCTTCCATCACCAAGGCTACGCCGGGCAGCGCAAGCATTTCAGGCAACGCAGCAACACCGGCCGCGCTTTCGATCATCGGCACGATGCGGATATCGCGATTGGCCTGTGCGATATAGCTGGGCAGATCGACGTTGCCGAAGCCGGTGACGCGCCCGCTGGTGATGCCGCGCCGGCCCAACGGCGGAAACCGCGCCGCGGCGATGGCAGCGGCCATTTGTGCCTCTGACTCAGCGCGCGGAACCACGATCCCGCGCGCGCCGGCATCCAGCACCCGGCCGATCAGTTTTTCGTCCACCTCCGGTACGCGCACCCAGGCTTCGCAGCCAGACAGCTCACACGCGCGGATGGCGTGTTCCAGCTCGTCCGGCGCGCGCAGTACATGCTCCAGATCCAGCACCACAAAGCCATAGCCGATGCGGCCCAGCAGCTCGCATAGCTGCACGCTTGGCAATGCATTGAGAAGGCCAACCGCAAACGCCATGGAAGAGGCCACCAAGGAAAGGGGCGCTCATCCTGCTCTTGATGGGAATGATTATCAAGTGTGTCTGGAGGGCAGTTTGCGCTGCCCTGGTCGCAGTTTGATCAAGGCGTCATCGCAGGCCTTTCCGTATTGAACAACCTGTGGGCAACAAAAAACCCGCAGGCGACGCTGGCGGGTTTTCGTGTCCTGCGGCCTGGCGTAATACCGCGCTGCGGTTACGACGCCGGCACACGCAACGCCCGATACGGCGGGGTAGACATCACCATCTCGGCCAGCGAGTAGGCCAGCTCGCGTTCGGCCAGCACCGCGCCGTCGGCGCCGTGGGCGAGCAGGTGCTTGACCTCGGCATCGCTGTGCGCGCGGGCCAGCAGGGTCAGCGAGGGATTGATCGCCCGCAGTTTGGCCAGCGCTTCGCCGGCTTCCAGCGGCTGCGGAATCGCCAGGATCGCGATCTTGGCATGCTCCGGGCGCGCTTCGGCCAGCACCCGGTCGGCCGCGGCGCTGCCACGGATGTCGGGGATGCCGGCTGCATGCGCCTTGGCCACGTGATCGCCGTTGTCGTCGATCACCAGCACCGGTACGCCGCGGCTCCGCAACAACTGCGCCAGCGCGCTGCCCACGCGACCATAGCCGATCACGATGGCATGGCCGTCCAGTTGCAGCGGCGGGCCGGGCGGCAGCTCCGGTTCCACTGTGGCGGGGGCGTCCTGCGCCTGCCTGGCCTGCCAGCGGTCCAGCCACGAGAACAGGAACGGGTTGGCGATGATCGACAGCAGCGCGCCGGCCAGGATCAGGTCGCGCCCGGTTTCGTGCA
Organism: Xanthomonas populi; assembly: GCF_002940065.1. Classification (GTDB taxonomy): domain Bacteria; phylum Pseudomonadota; class Gammaproteobacteria; order Xanthomonadales; family Xanthomonadaceae; genus Xanthomonas; species Xanthomonas populi. The sequence continues at coordinate 36,065 of NZ_MDEJ01000014.1, read as the reverse complement.
GGATCGTCAGCTGCACGCCCAGCCCGGCCAGGATGAAGGAGAACTCGCCGATCTGCGCCAGGCTGGTGGAAATGGTCAGCGCGATGCCGGTGGGGTGGCCGAACGCACGCACGATCACGAACGCCGCCAGCGACTTGCCCACAGTGATGGTCAAAAACGTCGCCAACACCTGCCACGGGTGCTCGACCAGGATCATCGGGTTGAACAACATGCCCACCGAGACGAAGAACAGCACTGCAAACGCATCGCGCAACGGCAGCGAATCGCTGGCCGCCTTGTGGCTGAGCTCGGATTCCTTGAGCAACATGCCGGCGAAGAACGCGCCCAGCGCGAACGACACCCCGAACAGGGTTGCCGACACGAACGCTACACCCAGCGCGATGCCAAGCACGGCCAGGGTGAACAATTCGCGCGAGCCGGTGGCGGCGACTTTTTCCAGCGACCATGGAATCACCCTGCGCCCGATCACCAGCATCACCGCCACGAACGCCATCATCTTAAACAGCGTCAAACCGAGCGCGGCCAGCAACGAGGGGGACTCGCCAGCGTGCGCGGCAGCCTGCGCGCCGGTGCCAAGCACCTCGGCCAGTGCCGGCAACATCACCAGTGCGATCACCATCACCAGGTCTTCGACGATCAGCCAGCCCACCGCGATGCGGCCGCGCTGGGTTTCCAGCAGGCGGCGTTCTTCCAACGCGCGCAGCAGCACCACGGTGCTGGCCACCGACAGCGCCAGACCGAACACCAGGCCCTGCACCAACGGCCAGCCCATGCTCCAGGCCAGCGCCCAGCCGAGCAGCGTGGCGACCAAGATCTGCGCCAGCGCGCCCGGAATGGCGATCCACTTCACTTCCATCAGATCGTCGAGCGAGAAGTGCAGTCCCACCCCGAACATCAGCAACATCACGCCAAGCTCGGACAGCTGGTTGGCCATGGTCTGGTCGGCCACAAAGCCCGGCGTGAATGGCCCCACGCAGACACCGGCCAGCAGATAGCCGACCAGCGGCGAGAGCTTCACTTTCTGTGCGAGCGTGCCCAGCACGAAAGCGACCGCGAGGCCGACGGCGATGATGTCGATGAGGCTGGTGTCGTGATGCATTCCAATCCGTTGTGAGAGTGTCCGAGAGAACGTCGAGGGCGACCCAGACAACGGCACTGCGCCGGGCATCGCCTGCGGGCATCCTGTGGTCATGGCTGGATTCCGGCGAGGGGAACAAGACCGCGTTGCAGGTCCGGTTGGCCGAACACTCAGGCTACACAGCGCTTGATTAACGCGATGCGACATGGGACGCATGCACGCAAACGGATGCACGCGTTGGGCGCGGCATGTGGACTGCACCAGCGTGCTTGCGCCAGTGCGACATCGAGATGCACTGCACAGACAGGCCACGCCGATTCAACTTTGACGACAAGGCTTCGCGCCTGGGCAAGGCGCGTGCGCGATGTCGGTCGACAATCACCGCCGAAAATCTCTACTCCCCTGTTGAAGAGCCTGCGTTCTTCATCGAGTCCAAGCACTTATCGCCTCAGCCCCCATGCCCCCATGCCCCCATCGCCCATCTGCGGAGAGTCTGTAAATTGAACTGTGTAACGGCCCTTTGAGAAGATGCGGCGCTTAGCCGGGAGGAGCTGTTGCATGAAGTTATCGAAAGACCGCTTGGACGAATTGACCGCTGGTTATACGACGCCGGAGCAGATGGAGTCGCTGTATTAGCAGATGCTCCAGCACATGATAAATCGCTCGCTGGAAGCGGAGATGCAGGCGCATCTGGGCCACGAACGGAATGGGCGCAGCGTGGCGGGCAACGCCCACAATGGCAAGAGCCGCAAGGCGGTGCAGAGCCAGATGGGCGAGCTGCAGGTGGAGACGCCGCGGGATCTGGAGGGTACCTTTGAGCCGCAACTGGTACAGAAACGGCAAGTGCGCCTGGCCGGGATGGAGCCGAAGATTTTGGCCTTGTACGCCAAGGGCATGACCACCCGGGACATCGAGTCGGCGCTGGTGGACTTGTACGGTGTGACGATCTCGCACGCGTTAATCGCGCAGGTGACCGATGCGGTGTTGGACGAAGCCCGGGCTTGGCAGAGCCGGCCATTGGACGCGATCTACCCGCTGATGTGGCTGGATGGGATCGTGGTGAAGGTGCAGCAGAACAAGCAGGTCGTCAACAAATCGGCACACGTGGTGCTGGCAGTGAATCTGCGCGGGGAGAAAGAAGTGTTGGGCCTGTGGCTGGCCGAGAGCGAAGGAGCCAAGTTCTGGCTGTCGGTGCTGACCGAGCTGCGGCAACGCGGCGTGCAGGACGTGTACGTGGCCAGCATGGATGGCTTGAAGGGGCTGCCCGAAGCGGTCAACGCGGTGTTCCCCAGGACGCTGACGCAGTTGTGCATCGTGCACCTGGTGCGAGCCAGCCTGCGCTACGTGACGGCCAAGGACAGCAAGGCGGTGGTCGCGGGCCTGCGCCGCCTGTACACCTCGGCCACGGCCGAAGAAGCGGCCCGGGAACTGGGTGCCTTTGAAGCGGACTGGGGCGACAAGTACAAAGCGGTAGTGCGGCTGTGGCGCGGGAACTGGGACAACATCATTCCGTTCTTCCAGTTTTTGCCGGAGATCCGCAAGGTGATCTACACCACCAACGCGATTGAATCGCTGAACATGGTCATGCGCAAGTACACGCGCAACCGGCGGATTTTCCCGAACGATGAGTCGGCATTGAAGTCGCTGTTTCTGGCGATCAGCGAAGCGTCGAAGAACTGGAAAGCGATCCATCACTGGAAGCCGGCGCTGCAAAGCTTCCGGGTAATGTTCGGCGAGGAGCGCGTGCCGCTGCACGCGCTATGACAAATACCGTTTACACAGTTCGTTTGACAGACCCTCTGCGGATGGTGACGCCACACGAGCCAGGCCATGCATCTCAGCGATTTCGCAACACCGGTCTTTCGGCACGATCCGTATCCGACCTACGCACGCTTGCGGGCCGAAGGGCCGCTGGTGCAAGTGGCAGAAAAGCGGCTGATGTCCGGCCACTACAAGGTCGTTGATCGTCTGCTCAGCGACCGACGCCTCGGCCGCGATTATCTGGAAAGCATCCGCCTGCGCTGCGGCGAGGCGGCCGTGCAACTGCCGCTATTTCAGGGCATGAGCCGCATGTTTCTGCTGCTCAACCCACCGGTGCACACCCAGTTGCGCGGATTGATGACACAAGCCTTCGGTGCGCGGCAGATGGACTCCATGCGCGAAGTCGCCCGCGACACCGCCGCCGGCTTGATCGAGACGTTTCAAGCCGAGGGCCGCTGCGATCTGCTGACCGAGTTCGCGTTTCCGCTGCCGATCGCCATCATCTGCCGGATGCTGGATATCGACGCGGCCGATGTCACCGCCCTGAGTCACGCGACCAGCGCCCTGGCAAAAGTCTTCGATCCCATGATGACGCCTGCGGAATTGGAGACCACCAGCACTGCCTACATCCAGCTGGAAACCTATTTTCACAACGTGATCGAGCAACGTCGCAGCAACGGCGGTGAGGATCTAATTTCGCGTTTCATCCAGGCCGAAGACAACGGCCGCCGCCTGAGCGATGAGGACATCGTCTCCAATGTGATCCTGCTGTTCTTTGCCGGCCACGAAACCACCTCCAACATGATCTGCAATGCGCTGGTCGCCTTGCATCGGCATCCGCAGCAACTGCGCCTACTGCAGGAAAACCCGAGCCTGATGCCGAATGCCGTGCTCGAATGCCTGCGCTACGACAGCTCGGTGCAGATCGTCACACGCACCGCGTTACAGGATTTCGACATCGATGGAGTGGAAGTTCCCAAGGGCACGGTGTTGTATCTGATGCTGGGCGCGGCCAATCACGACACGCTGCAATTCACCGACCCGCAGGTGCTGGATATCCGGCGCCAGCAGGGCCGCGCGCTGTCGTTCGGTGGTGGCATCCACCACTGTCTGGGCAATCGGCTGGCGTTGATCGAAATGGAAGCCGCGCTTGCCGCATTGTTCGAGCATCTGCCGGACCTTCGTTTGGAGCACCTCGACGCGTTGAGCTGGAACGATCGCGCAAACCTGCGTGGCGTGGATGCGCTGTTCGCCTCCTGGTGAGGTGAGCGTCCAAGAGTAGCCAACGAAACCTCCTGGACACTGCACAGATGGCGGTAACGTGTTGGCCACACCCACCTTCGCATCTACCGCTTGTAACCCTGCACACCAACCATCCCGACTGGCCCTTGCCCGCCCACCGTTGCGGGACCTTACGCGGCATGGATGCCGCGTAAGAGCCTACAAGGACGTACTTGCGGCGTGTCCCGCGACGGTGGGCGGGCGAGGACCCTGCAGCAAACCCGCAGATCAGGCGCTCTGCAACCGACTCATCCGCACCGTCATCTCTCAAGACGACCGAGATCTCAAGCGTCAGCGTCGCCTGGATGTTCCCAAGCCGAGTAGGTCGAGAGCGCGGTGCCCTAACTGCTAGCCGTACACGCCGTGAGTCCATCCATGGAGCAACCGTGCATTTGGACCCCCACAACGACAAACACCGCCGAGCGATCGGCGGTGTTTGCGTGACAGATGTGTTGATCGGAACTTTCGATCAGCACTTTACGATCAAGAGTCGCTACTCAGAACCGGTAGGTAACCCGGCCGTACCAGTAGCGGCCGTTGAAACCGAACGGCGACAACGACGAATACTGCAGGCCGCCGGCGCGGTCGTCGTAGGCGGTGTTCAATTGCGCCTTGGTCGGATACTGGTTGGTGAGGTTGTCCGCACCCACGGTGAAGGTGAACGCGTTCCAGGTCTGGCTGGCCGCCAGATTCAACAACCAACGCGCGTCGTAGGTCTGATCCTGGCTGCCATCGACCGGGTCGCTGATGCGCTTGATCGATCCATAGCGGGTGGCATTCAAATTGATCCCGAATCCGCCAATAGTCCAGTCCGCCGCGGCCATGTACTTGGTGCGTGGGGTGGCGTCGGTGAGCAGGCCCTGGCTGGCGCGACCGAAGTTGGGGTTGCTCAACTCCATGATGGTGGTCTTGTTGTAGTTGGCGCTGGCAGTGAGATTGAGCTTGCCGTAGTTGCCTAGATCGGCGAGGTAGCTGTTGATCCAGTCCACGCCGCGGGTGCGGCTGGTGGCGCCGTTGACGAAGAACTGCACCGCGCCCACCTGGCCGATCGGCTGCGCCAGCTGTAACTGGTCCGAGTACAGAATCTGGTCCCAGATGCGGATCTGGTAGAGGTCCAGGCTGGAAGTGAAGTTTGCGGTCGGCTGCCACACACCGCCGAGGCCGTAGTTGGTGGATTTTTCCGGACTCAGCGGTTGCGCGCCAAGCGCAACGGCAACAGGATCGGAGGTGCGATAGGTGCCCACCTGCACCAGCTCGCCGTTCTGGATCAGGGTCACCACCGAGGCGTAGTTCTGCTGCGCCAGCGATGGCGCGCGGAAGCCGTTGGAGATGGTGCCGCGCAACGAGAAGGTATCGCTGAAAGCATAGCGCGCCGACAACTTGCCCGAGCGTGTGGAGCCGGCGTCGCTGTAGTTTTCGAAGCGCCCGGCGATGCCGCCGGAGAGCTTGTCGGTGATGTCCGCTTCCAGGTTGGCGTAGACCGCGTTGCTGTGGCGCCCGAACTTGCCGGCCACCGACGGCTCAAGGCCCGAGAACACCTGTGCACCGCCCGGATACGGCGCGCCGGTGTCGGGCTTGATGGTGTTCGGGTCGAAGAAGTACGACTCCGGCGAACCGGCGCTGATCTGGTAACGGTCCTGGCGATGCTCTGCGCCGAAGGCCACATTGACCGGATACGCCAGGCCCCAATCGAAGGCCTTGCTGACGTCCAGATTGACCGTGCCCTGCTCGGTTTCAAAACCGCCGGAATTGAAGTTGGTCGGCGAGCTGCCGGTGCTCCAGAACAGATTGGTGTTGATGCTGTTGAGGATGTTGAAGGTCATGTCGTTCTTGCCGTAGACGGCCGACAGGTCCCAGTTCCACTCGCTTTCGGTGCTGCCCTTGATGCTCAGCACCGCCGAGCGGTCGTTGGTGGGGTTGTAGATCTGCGGCAAGAAGCCATTCGGGTAGATCGCCTGCACATTGCGCGCAGTGTTGTCGGCAGCGCGGTAGTAACCGTTGGAGGTGACTTCGCGGCGGCTCATGCTGAGGTGACCGTACAACTCCAGGTTCGGCGAGAACGCGTAGCCGAAAGCGGCCAGCCCCTGATAGAAGTTGGAGGCCGGGTCGCCGTGGCGCTGATACGGCACACCGCCCGGATTGGGCGTGCCCGGCACGGTGGTGGCGCGGTTGGTGTTCTCGCCGCGATTGGTGCTCATGGTGTTCTGGTAGTTCCAGGACAGCCGCACCCAGCCCGGTGCTGTATCGCCGCCGGTGCCGCCGAAGGGCATGCCGACCGAGCCGTCGATGCCGTTTTGCTCGCCATCGCCTTTGTCCATGATGCCGCCGTTGACCGACACGGTATTGCTGCCGGTATCGGCGCCATGTTTGAGCACGATGTTGACAACGCCGGCGATCGCATCGGAGCCGTATTGCGCCGAGGCGCCATCACGCAGCACCTCGATGCGCGCGATCGCCGACATCGGCAGCGAGTTCAAATCCGCCGGTGCCGAACCACGGCCGACGTACGGGTTGTAATTGATCAACGACGAGGTGTGATAGCGCTTGCCGTCCACCAGCACCAGCACCGCATCCGGCGACAGGCCGCGAAGCGTGGCCGGGCGCGCAGCATCGTTGCCGTCGGAAATCGCCGGACGCGGGAAGTTCAGCGATGGCAGCAATTTACCCAGCGCGCTGGCGATATCTGTCGCGCCGGTGGCCTGCAGCGATTGCTCGGTGATGATGTCGATGGGCGATTCGGATTCGGCCACCGTGCGATCGCTGACGCGCGTGCCGGTGACGATCAGGGTGTCCAGGGTTTTCTGCGGCTGTGCCGGCTGCGTTTGCGCACTGGCAGCGAACGTGCAGACGGTGAGTGCGACCGAAATCGCAAGCGAGAGTGCGTTGGAGGTGTGCATGGGGATGAAGGCTCAAAGGGGATGATGGACGCTAAAGATGGAATGCGCGTGTGCGACTGGATTGCGATTGCGTGGCTCGTCGTGCTTGCGCGCCATGTGGTCCTGCGTGGCGGAGAGCGCGTACGCAGCAATGATGTTGGCCTGTGACGCAACCATGCTGCTGCGTTGCGCATCCTTGCTGAAGACAGGCGGTGATCTCCCCCTCTGGCATCAATGCGAGAGGGGGGGCGATGCTGCGGTGTTACCTAGTGCCTCAACGCTGCGTCGTGCGTGACGAGGCGATGCAAGCGCTGGTCGCTGCCGACCAGCGTGCAGCGCTTTACCACTTGTAGCTCACGTTGGCGTACACCAGCGCACCGTTGAAGCCGAACGGCGAGGAACTGCTGTAGGGCAGATAGAGGCGCGTGCCGAGACCGGCCTGCTGACGGTCCGGATATTCGTTGAGCACGTTGTCGCCGCCAACGGTGAAGTTCCACCTGTCCAGCGTGTAAGACGCGGCCAGGTCCAGCGTCCACTTGGCGCTGTAGGTCTGGTTGCTACCTGCGTTGATGCCGAAGGTACTGAACTCGCCCCAGCGCGTCGCGGTGCCGGTGAACGACCAATTGCCCGGTGCCCAGGTGCCGCCCAGGAAGAACTTGTCGCGCGGGGTGCCTTCGGTGATGCGACCGATTTCGGCCCGGCCGATGCGCACCGTGTTCGGATCGATTGCCACCAGCGCTGCCGGGTTGTCGGCGATCTTCTCCAGTTCGGTCTTGTTGTAGTTGTAGCCGGAGGTCAGCTCCACGCTGCTGCCGTCCAGATTCCAGCGATAGGTGCCGACCACATCCATGCCCTGGGTCCTGGTGTCCACGGCATTGGTGAAGTAACGCCCGCCACCAATGCCCGGGAAGCCATTGGCCTGCAGATAATTGCGCGTCGCAATCGAGGTGAGGTTCTCCGACAGCACGATGCGGCCATCGATATCGATGCGATAGGCGTCGATGGTGATGTACAGGTTCTCGACCGGTTGCAGCACCGCACCAAGACCGTAGTTCTTGGATTCTTCGGCCTTCAACGGCTCGGCGCCGAGTGCGATCGCTGCCGGGTTGTCGGTACGGAAGGTGCCGATCTCGAACGGCGTGGCGCTGACGCTGCCGTCGGGCTGGGTGACGATGAGCGAGTTGGTGGCGATGGACTGGAAGAACTGCTGCTGCAACGACGGCGCACGGAAGCCGGTGGAGGCGGTGGCACGCAGCGCCACCTTGTCGGTGAACGCATAGCGCAGCGACAGCTTGCCGGTGGCGGTATCGCCGAAGTCGCTGTACTTCTCGTAACGCCCGGCCAGACCGGCGGAGAACTTGTCGGTTAGATCCGCTTCCAGGTCCACGTAGGCGGAGTGGCTGTTGCGGTTGTAGTAACCGGCATCGGAGAGCTTGAAGCCCGGGAACACCTGGGCACCGGGAATCAACGTGCCGTTGGCAGACGGAATGCCGCCATTGGCCGAGGACGCCGCATCGCCAGGCGACTGGTTGAACTTCTCGCCGCGCCATTCCGCACCGAAGGCCAGCGTGACCGGGTAGGCCAGGCCCCAATCGAGCGTCTTGGTGAAGTCGGCATTGAGCACGTTCTGGGTGACTTCCAAGGTGCCTGCGTGGAAGTCGGTGGGGCTGTTCACGCCCAGGCTGTTGTTCAAGCTGTTGCGCACATCGAAGGTGAGATTGTTCTGGCCGTAGTTGTAGCTCAGATCGATGTTCAAACCGCCTTCGGTGGAGGTCTTCAACCCGCCCACCCACGACACGTCCTTGCTGACGTTGTAGATCTGCGGCAGGAAGCCGTCCGGATAGATTTCCGGGCGATTGCGGTTCTCGCTGGCAAAGCGGAAGAAGCCGTTAGACAGCACTTCGCGCCGGCTGACCATGCCGAACGAATAGAAGGTCAGGTAATCGGTGGGGCTGTATTGTCCATTGAACGACACCGCGCCCTGGTCGATCTCCGGATCGCCGTAACGCTGCTCCACGCGGCCCTGGAACGGCAGGGCGCGGTTGGTCTGGTCCGAATGCCCGGCCTGCGCGGCCAGATGCACCTTGCCGGTGCCAGCGAAGCTAAAGCCGGCATCGCCGGACAGCTGGTACTGCTCGCCGTCGCCGGCGCTGTACTTGCCGTAGCGGCCACTGACGCTGCCGCCTTCGCCGCTGCCTTTGAGCACGATGTTGATGACACCGGCAATGGCGTCGGAACCGTATTGCGCCGACGCACCATCGCGCAGCACCTCGATGCGCTCCACCGCGGCGATCGGAATGGTATTGAGATCGGCCGGCGACGAACCGCGACCCTGTGTGTCGTTGAGATTGATCAGCGCGGTGCTGTGATAGCGCTTGCCGTTGACCAGCACCAGCACCTGGTCGGGCGACAGGCCGCGTAGCTGTGCCGGGCGCACGGCGTCCGAGCCGTCGGAGATGGCCGGGCGGGGGAAATTCAACGAGGGGATCGCGCGTGATAGCGCGGTAGCCAGCTCGGTGGTACCGGTCGATTCCAGTGCCTGCGGCGAGATGATGTCGATCGGCGAGGCCGATTCGGCCACGGTGCGATCGGCCACGCGTGTGCCTGTCACGATCAAGGTGTCGAGGGTTTTCTGGCTGGGCGCTTGTGACTGCGCGCAGGCGGGTGAAGCGGAAAACGACAGTGCAAGAACAACGGCAACTGCGAGTGGACTGGTCTTGCAATTCATGCGGTGACAACTCCGAGTGGGGAACGGATGCATCGCAGTGGCCCCTCCCGGGCCGCGTCCGTTGCGGCAGCTGCGGTGCGTCCGCAACCTTTAACCACGCGTAACGATATGTCAAATTTTGGTTATGTTGCGCGTGCAACCGTCATGTACGACGCGATTTTGCCATCGTTGTCATCGTGCACCAAAGTGATGCGCTGCGTGCACCAGAGCTACTGTGGCAAGGCCTTGCTCGCACCATCTTGGACATCGATACCAGTTATGAGACTTGGGCATAAAAACGTGATCTACGCCGCATGGGTGCGGTATTGCGCAGCACGGCGGAGACCGCTGCGCGGGTGTCGCGCTCGGAATCACGCATGCGTGCGCGTGGTGACATGCATCACGTTGCTGCACATTGGCAGCAGCGTTGTTGCAATCGAGGCCAACGCGACACAGGCTGCCATGTCTTAAAACGCACACGTGCCCGGAGCGGCCGGGGCGTGGTCAAACGTAGAACGTTGCAGCCGCAGAACTTACCAGCGATAGTTGATACGGCCGTACACGTAGGCACCGTTGAAACCGAACGGCGACAGATTGCTGTATGGGAACTGCCCACTGGTGGAGTTGGCGAAGGTGTTCTCGTCCGGATACTCGTCCAGCAGATTGTCCGCGCCCAGCGTCAGCGTCCAGCGATCGACCTTGTAGCTGGCCGAGGCATCCACCACCCAGTTGGCATCGAAGGTCTGGTCGTTGACCGCTGCGGCCGGGCGGGTGCTGTACTTGCCATAGCGCGTTGCACCCAGCGCCAGCGTCCAGTGCTCCAGATTCCAGCTGCCATTGATCAGGAACTTGTCGCGCGGGAAGCCTTCTTCGATGCGACCACGTTCGGTGCGGTCGATGCGCTCCAGGCTCAGCCCATTGGCAGACAACGCGGCCGGGTTGTCAGCGACGCGGCGGATCTGGGTTTCCGAGTAGTTGTAGCCGGCGGTCAGGTCCACGCTGCTGGCGGCGAGCTGCCAGCGGTAGCTGCCGACCACGTCCACACCGCGTGTGCGCGTATCCACCGCATTGGTGAAGTAGCGCCCGCCGTTGATACCGAAGATGCCCTGCGACTCCAACAGGTTGCGCACGCCGGTGCCGGTGAGGTTGGACGAGAGCACGATGCGGTCGTCCACATCGATCTGGTACGCATCCACGGTGAGGTAGAGCGCATCGGTTGGCTGCGACACCAGGCCCAGGCTGTAGGACAGCGAGGTTTCTGCATCCAGCGGCTCGGCACCCAAGGCGCCCGCCACGCTGCTGTCGGCCGGGAAGGTGCGGATCTCGAACGGGGTCGGATTGCCGGCCAGGAAGGTGGTGCTGGTGGACTGGAAATACTGCTGCGCCAGCGACGGCGCACGGAAGCCCGACGACACCGTGCCACGCAGCGCGATCTTGTCGGTGAACGCATAGCGCCCCGACAACTTGCCCGAGGCCTGGCTGCCGAAATCGTCGTAGTCCTCGTAGCGGCCGGCCAGGCCGGCGGAGAACGTATCGGTGAAGTCGGCTTCCAGATCGGCATACAGGGCGTAGCTGTCACGCGAATACTGCCCCGACACGCTTGGCGCGAATCCGCCAAAGCCCTGCGCACCGCCGGCCAAGGTGCCGCTCTGGAAATACGAGCTCACTTCACCCGGCGACTGGTTCCACTTTTCGTTGCGGTATTCGGCACCGAAAGCCACCGTCACCGGATACGCAAGGCCCCAATCGAAGCCGCGCTTGACGTCCAGATTGACGATGTTCTGCGTGGTCTCCAGCGCGCCGTCGTAAAAGGAGGTCGGCGAGGTCGGCCCCAGGCTCACGTTGAGCGTGTTGCGGGTGTGGAAATCGATTTTGTTATAGCCGTAGTTGTAGCTGGCATCCCAGTCCCAACCGCTGGCCGTCGATCCACGCACGCCAGCCACCAGCGAGCGGTCCTTGGCGTAGGTCTGGATTTCCGGCAGAAAGCCCTGCGGATAGACCGACAGGATGTTCTGGGTGGTGCTGCCCGGCGCACGGAAGAACGCGAACGAGGTGATGTCGCGGTTGCTGGCAGTGGCGAACGCATAACCGGTGATACGGTCGCTGAAGGCGAATTCGGTATTGGCCGACACCGCCTGCGCGTTGACGTCGGGGTCGCCGATCTTGAACGCCTTCTGGCCGACGGCCGGCTGCGAAACGCTAGGTGTGCCGGCATAAGCGCGTGCACGGTTGGTGGGGTCCTGCTGATTGAGCTGCGCGGCCACATGCAGCCAGCCGCGATCGCCGCCATAAGCCACGCCAGTGTCGCCGTATAGCTCGTCATTGCTGCCGTCGCCGGCCGAATACTGGCCGAAACCGGCCTGCAGGCTGCCGCCCTTTTCAGCGCCCTTGAGCACGATGTTGATCACGCCGGCGATGGCATCGGAGCCGTATTGCGCCGAGGCGCCGTCGCGCAGCACTTCCACGCGCGCGATGGCGGCGACTGGAATGGTGTTCAGATCCACCGCTGCCGCGCCCCGACCGATCGTGCCGTTGAGATTGAGCAGCGATGAGGTGTGGCGGCGCTTGCCGTTGACCAGTACCAGCACCTGATCCGGCGACAAGCCACGCAGCTGGGCTGGGCGGATTGCGCTGGTGCCGTCGCTCAATGCAGGGCGCGGGAAGTTCAGCGAGGGCAGTGCGCGTGCCAGCGCGGTGGCCAGCTCCGAGGTGCCGGTGGCCTGCAACGACTCGGCGCTGATGATGTCGATCGGCGACTGCGATTCGGCCACGGTGCGGTCGGATACGCGAGTACCAGTGACGATGACCGTATCGAGCGTGTTGGCGGTGGCAGTCGCCGGTGCGGTGGTCTGGGCAAGGGCGGGGGGGGCGAGCAGCGCCGCAACGACGGCGGCTGCGAGCGTGGACAGCGGGGTATTCATGACAACTCCAAACAAGGGTCCAAGCAGGACCAACAAGACTGGGCAAAGCCTGGGCGCAAGAAAGCCGATCGCGAATGAAGGCAGCGGCCAGCCTGAAGGCGCTAATTATTCGTTAACGCTAGAATGGCGTCGCAGGAATGCTGCTCATCTGCTCATTCCTTTTCGTTCTATCGGACTGTCCATCAATGATTTCCCTGCGCAACTTCTCCATGCGACGCGGCGAGCGTCTGCTGTTGTCCAACGTCGACCTGACCATGCATGCCGGCTACCGCGTCGGTGTGGTGGGCCTTAATGGCACCGGCAAGTCGAGCCTGTTCGCTGCGGTAAAGGGCGAACTGGAAGCGGACAAGGGCGATGTCGACCTGCCCGGCAAGGTGCGCACCGCCAGCGTCTCGCAGGAAACCCCGTCGCTGCCCGATCCGTCGCTGTCGTTCGTGCTTGGTGGCGACATCGAGGTCTCGGCCATCCTGCAGGAAGAGGCGGCGGCCACCGCGCGCGAGGACTGGGAGGCGGTCGCCAACGCGCACCAGAAGATGGCCGAACTGGGTGCCTACGACGCCGAAGCGCGCGCGGGCAAGTTGCTGCACGGCCTGGGCTTCCCGGCCGACACCCACCACCGCGCAGTGTCCTCGTTCTCCGGTGGCTGGCGCGTGCGGTTGAATCTGGCACGCGCGCTGATGATGCCCAGCGACCTGCTGCTGCTGGACGAACCGACCAACCATCTGGATATGGACGCGGTGCTGTGGCTGGAGCAATGGCTGCTCAAGTACCCGGGCACCTTGCTGCTGATTTCGCATGACCGCGAGTTCCTCGACAACGTGGCCACGCATACGCTGCATCTGCACGGCGGCACCGCCAAGCTGTACGTCGGTGGCTATACCGATTTCGAACGCCAGCGCATCGAACACCTGCGCCAGCAGCAGATCGCGCACGACAAGGGCCAGGCCGAGCGCGCGCATCTGCAGAGCTTCATCGACCGCTTCAAGGCGCAGGCCAGCAAGGCCAGCCAGGCGCAGAGCCGTATGAAGCGGCTGGCCAAGATGGCCGGCACCGAGGCGGTGCGCGCCGAGCGCGAATTCCGTATCGAATTCGCCCAGCCGAATCGGCTGCCGTTTTCGCTGATCCGGCTGAATCATCTGGACGCCGGCTACGGCGCCGATTCGGTGATCCTGCACGATGTCGGCTTTGGATTGGAGGCGGGCGATCGCATCGGCCTGCTGGGTCCCAACGGTGCGGGTAAGACCACGCTGGTCAAGACCTTGGTGGGCGAATTGGCGCCGCTGGCTGGCGAGCGCAGTGCGCATCCGGATTTGCGTATCGGCTACTTCGCCCAGCACACGGTGGAGTCGTTGCAGGAAGGCCAATCGCCGATGGATCACTTCCGCGACCTATCGCCGGATGGCTCCAATCAGGCGTTCCGCGACTTCCTGGGCAAGTGGAACTTCGCTGGCGACCGCGCCTTCGAAGTGGTGGACGGTTTCTCCGGCGGCGAGCGCGCACGTCTGGCGCTGGCCTTGATCGCCTGGCAGCAGCCGAACGTGCTGTTGCTCGACGAACCCACCAACCACCTGGACCTGGAAATGCGCGAGGCGCTGGCCGAAGCGCTCAGCGATTTCGAAGGCGCCATCGTGATGGTCTCGCATGACCGCCATCTGATCGGCCTGGTCTGCGACAGCTTCTGGCGCGTGGCCGACGGCGTGGTCGAACCGTTCGCCGGCGATCTGGACGAATACGCCGCCTGGCTGCGCAGCCGCCCCGCCGCGCAGGGCACCAAGCAGAAGATGGCCGAGGTCGCCCCGACCCCGCCACCGCCGACCAAACCGCTACCGCCAAAGAAAGTCGTCAACCCGCACAAGCTGGTTAGCGCCGAAAAGCGCGTCGGCGAGCTGGAAGCGGCGTTGGCGGAACTGGACCGGCAACTGGCCAATCCGGCCAACTACCCCGACAGCGAGAAGATGGCCTTACTGGGCCGCGATCGCGAAGCGACTGGGCAGCAGTTGGCGGCTGCCGAGGCGGCGTGGATGGAGTTGATTGAGGGGGCGTAGGGCGGGCGCCTCGCTGCGCTTCGCGCCCGCACCCGACATCGACGTCCTTGCGGCGTGTCCTGCGATGCTGGGCAGGCAAGGGCCTGCAGCAAAGTCGCAGACCAGTAGTCGACTTGCAGTCAAACGGCAGATAAACCGCTCTGCAATAGACCCAAGCGAAGGCATTTTTTCAGCCGTTCTTAGTGTTTGGCGTTGCTTCGGTTTGCTGGGTTTCCGGTATCAATTCCAGCGCCGATGGCGTGGTGCGCAGCATCGGACGGAACGCGATGGGATGCGTGCGGCGGCGCGCAAAACGCAGCAGTCGCGCCAGGGTGAAGCCTGCCAGTGCCAGCAGCATCACCGCGAAATACACCGGAAGTGCCGCAGGCCCGAATTTCTGCATTGCGCCACCGGCCAAGGCTGGGCCGATCGCCGCGCCCACGCCATGCACCAGCAACAAACTGCTGCAGCCGGACAACAGATCTTCGCGCGGCAGGTAATCGAGCATATGCGCCACCGCAAACGGATACAGCGAGAACGCCAACCCGCCGTACACGAAGAACAGCACGAACAACATGGTGGTCTGCGCCTGCACCATCGGCACGGCGGCGGCAATCGCGATGCCGGCCGCCAGCACGCTCACCGTGACCAGCCCGATGCGTCGGTCATGCCCATCGCTGATGCGCCCGATCGGCCACTGCAACACCGCGCCGCCGATGATGGCGGTGAGCATGAACATCGCCACACCATCGGCATCCAGCCCGATGCGGTTGGCATACACCGGCAACAAGCCCCAGAACGCACCCATCGCCAAGCCCGACAAACCCGCGCCGATGGTCGCTACCGGCGCCAACGCGTACAGCGTTTTCAGGCGCAAGCGCGAGACGTGCGGCACCTCGGGCGGAATCAGTCGCGTACTCATCACCGGCATCACTGCCGCGCAGATCAGAATCGCCGTCAGCGTGAACATCGCCGGCGCACGCGCATCGCCGGCCGTGAGCAGGATCTGGCCCAGCGCCAGCGCGGAGAGATTGATCGCCATGTACACCGAAAACACCCGGCTGCGTCGGCGTGCATCCGGCTCGGCGTTGAGCCAGCTTTCGATCACCGTGTACAGGCCGACCAACGCTGCGCCGGTGACCAGCCGCAGCAATCCCCATCCCCAGGCGTTCAACCAGATCGGATGCAGCAGCACTGCAATAGCGGCCAAGGCTGCGTAAAAGGCGAATGCACGGATGTGCCCGATGCGGCGAATCAGCGATGGCGCAAAAAAGGTGCCGAGGAAGAAGCCGGCAAAATACCCGGACATGATCAGGCCCAGCGCACGCGCGTCGAAGCCGGCCTGACCACCGCGCACGGCAACCAACGTGCCGAGCAGCCCGCTGCCGGTCAGCAACAGGGCCACGCCCAGCAATAAGGCGGTCAGTCGCACCATGGATGCGGCTCTTGTGGGGGAAAAGGCGCGTCGATCACGTGTTCGAGTGTAGCAGGCCGGTGTGTGGCGGCTTGATCGAAACGGGTGTTGCTGCCTGATCCAAGCGGCTCGTCTCTAAGGCTCTCGACAGCACCTGGTCGTCGCCAGGTCGGCGCCAAGCGCCGGGTTTTTTGCGGGCTGCGTGACGCATTGTGTATTCCGCGCAGTCGCGCTGACCTGACGAGAAATCGTCACGTTTGCTGGAGACCTCGGCATGCGCGTTTGGCGTTCTCATGTCTTGCATCTGCAGATGCATAACCGCAACGTCGAACATCTATGGTTATCGTGCAGCCATGTCGAAGCGGACATTGATCGATGCCTGTCGCCCGCAACCAGCTCCCGCGTGCCTATCGCGCAGAAGGACGACTGCACGTACTTGCTCGCATCCGTCTAGAATCTGCGCCCCTGCATCGTCTTCAGCTGATTCTGCCATGCCCATCTACGGTTTCCAGTGCACCACCTGCGGCCACGCCTTCGACCGCTTGCAGAAGATGGCCGACCCCGACCCGCAAACCTGCCCGGCCTGCGCGGCGGCCACGATCAAGCGCCAGATCACCGCGCCGTCGTTCCGTCTGTCCGGTAGCGGCTGGTACGAGACCGACTTCAAGTCGGCGGGCGAGAAGAAGAAAAACCTCACCGACCGCAGCAGTGCAGGTGGCGATGCCAAGCCGGCCGCGGTCGCCGAGAGCAAGCCCGCTGCCAAGCCCGCGTCCAAACCAGCATCCGATCCGGCATGATCCACGGCCGCGCGCGCAGGCGGGAGGGCGGCGTGCCGCTGAGCGCAGCGAAGCAGGCTGCTCGCCATATTTCGTTGGCTATTCCAGTGCTGGCCTTGCTGATGCTGGTCGTCGCCGTGGGCGGATGCATCACTTGTTTCTACGTCCAGGTCCGCGACGTCGCCCACACCGATAAGCGCCGCGCCCGCCACCGCTCTCTGGCCGCGCTCGCCGCACACTGCGGCCAGGCCTTCGCAGGCCGCGTGATTCTCGATCTGCCCGTCTCTGCTACGCCAAACGCGTTCGCCGACAAACCGCTGGTGATGCATGTGCGCGGCTGCGATGCCCCGGCGCGCCAATCGCGGGTGCCCTTCCATGTGGGTGATGACCCTCGCGTACCTGAGTGCTGACGCGTATCGACACCGTCCTGCGCCTCAAGCACGATCATCGTCATGTCGACGGCAGCGCGGACGCATTAACGCAATACGGCGGCGATAACGTCACTGCCGACAGTGCGCATCGGCGGGCATTCCCGGTCGATGCCGAGTCCATCGCGCTATTAAAATGCCTCGGCTCGACCGCCTCACTGAGCAACACCTGGACGCTGGAAATTCAGCCAGGCCGCAGCGTCGTCTACGAATTGAGCCGTCCAGGCGGAAGGTTGTTCCGGGTCGCATTCGATCTCACCAAGCCGGTCGCATTGCCGCCCGCGCCCTGGGGAGGGTGAGCCGGTCGATTGGCTGAGCCGTCGGCATCGTCTGCGGTGCCAAGACGCGCGTATCCAGCCGGAGACCTGATCAGACAGATTCGCAGTCGCGCAATCTGCCGCCGGGAGCGCGTGTTATCCGCCAATCGATCGATGACAGGTTGAACGAGCAGGCCGATCCCGATCCAGGACCGGCCCACGCACGCGTTGCTTCAATGCGCAGCGCCTCAACGCGCCTCAAACCGCGCCCGGCAGCCATCGTTGACCCACACCGTCGCGCGGCGCTCGTCGTAGCCCCAGCTGCTGCCTTCCTCGCAGCGAGTGTCAGACAACTGGCGGGTCAGCACCGGGTGGCCGTAGCGGCCATCCCAGCCGCAGGTGCGCAGGCGGCGGTCGTCGCTGGCGCAGGTGATGGCGTAATCGTTACGTGGGCGGTCGTCGCGACTACCGTAGCCGCCGTCGCCACGGTCCCAACCGCTGCGGCCACGTGACTGCGCAAACTCGCCCCGGCAACCGTCGTCCACCCAGATCCGGCCACCGTCCTGGCGCCAGTTGCGGCCTTCCACGCAGGGCGTGTTGGAGAGCTGGCGCACCAGCGTGGCGCTGCGCCAGCCGGTGTCGCAGATCTTCTGGCGCTGGTCGTTGCTCTCGCAGCGCACCGTGCCGGCTACCCCGCCAGCGCTACCGCCGGGGCCGTTGTCCCCGCCCCAGCCGCCGCCGTTCCCGTTGCGGCCATCGACAAAGCGCGCGCGGCAGCCATTGTCCACCCACACGCGACCACGGTCGCTGCCCCAGTTGCGGCCTTCGATGCAGCGCGTGCCGGAGATGTTTTCGACCAGCACCGCGCGGCCGCGGAACGGCGTATCGCACGCGCGGCGACGGTTGTCGTTGCTGGAGCAGGTAATGCTGGGGCTGTTCCGGCCACGGTCCTGCGCGGCGGCAGGGGCACTGGTGAGCAGGCCGGTCAGGGAGGTCAGGCCGAGGCCGCAGAGCAGCAGGGCGGTGCGCAGCATCGTGTCGTCCTTTGGTGTGGAAGGGGCGTGGCGCCTATTCAGCCGGGCACTGACTTAAGCAACCGTGAGCGCCTGCGCATTTGCTCCTGCCGCCCGCCGGCCCCAGAATATCTGGCTCTCCGGCGCTGTCCTGTGTCGGGTTTTTCAGCGGAGCTTTCGATGCGTACCCACTTTTGCGGCCTGGTCGATGAGACCTTGATCGGCCAAACCGTCACTCTCGCCGGCTGGACCGACGTGGCCCGCAACCTGGGCGGCGTGTGCTTCATCGACCTGCGCGACCACGAAGGCATCGTGCAGGTGACGGTGGAACCGGTGGCCGGCGACGACGCCAGCGCCGAGCTGTTCAAGGTGGCCGCCAGCCTCGGCTACGAGGACGTGCTGCAGGTTGAAGGTGTGGTGCGTGCGCGGCACGCGGTCAACGACAAACTGCGCACCGGCAAGGTGGAAGTGATCGCCACGCGCATCATCATTCTCAATAAGGCCGCGCCGCTGCCGTTCCATGCGCACGAAAATCCGGGCGAAGAAACCCGATTGAAGTACCGCTATCTGGACCTGCGTCGTCCGGAAATGCAGCGCATGCAGCGCACCCGCATCAAGCTGGTGCAGGCGCTGCGCCGGCATCTGGATGCGCGCGATTTCCAGGACATCGAAACTCCTATCCTGACCAAGGCCACCCCGGAAGGCGCACGCGACTTCCTGGTGCCGGCGCGCATGCATCCGGGCGAGTTCTACGCCTTGCCGCAGAGCCCGCAGCTGTTCAAGCAGATCCTGATGGTGGCCGGCTTCGATCGCTACTACCAGATCGCGCGCTGCTTCCGCGACGAAGCGCTGCGCGCCGACCGCCAGCTGGAATTCACACAGCTCGACATGGAGTTCGCCTTCGTGCGCGAGCGCGACGTGCAGGATTTCGTCGAAGACATGATCCGCGTCATCTTCAAGGAGGTGGTCGATGTCGAACTGGCCGCGCAGTTCCCGCGCATGACCTGGGCCGAGGCGATGCGTCGCTTTGGTTCGGACAAGCCGGATCTGCGTATCGATCTGGAACTGGTCGACGTGGCCGAGCTGGTCAAATCCAGCGAATTCCCGGTATTCACCGCCGCCGCCAACGATGCCGACGGCCGCGTGGCCGCGTTGCGCATCCCCGGTGGCGCTGCGCTGTCGCGCAAGCAGATCGACGAATACGCCGCGCACGCCGCCAAGTACGGCGCCAAGGGCCTGGCGTACATCAAGCTCTCGGAGACCGGCGAAGTCAGCTCGCCGATCGCCAAGTTCTTCAGCGAAGAAGCGTTCGCTGCGTTGCTCAAACACGTCGGTGCCGACAATGGCGACATCGTGTTCTTCGGCGCCGGCGGCTACAACAAGGTGTCCGATTTCATGGGCGCACTACGCCTGAAGGCCGGCAAGGACTTCAAGCTGGTCGCCGATACCTGGTCGCCGCTGTGGGTGACCGACTTCCCGATGTTCGAATGGGACGAGCAGGTGCAGCGCTACGTGGCCCTGCATCACCCCTTCACCGCGCCGGCGGTGGACGACATCGCCGACCTGCGCGCCAACGCCCGCACGGCCGTGTCGCGGGGTTACGACATGGTGCTCAACGGTAACGAAATCGGCGGCGGCTCGATCCGTATCCACCGCCCGGACATGCAGAGCGCGGTGTTCGAGTTGCTCGGCATCGGCGCCGAAGAGGCGCGCGCCAAGTTCGGCTTCCTGCTGGATGCCTTGAACTACGGTGCACCGCCGCACGGCGGCATCGCCTTCGGCATCGACCGCATCGCCGCATTGATGGCCGGTACCGACTCCATCCGCGACGTGATCCCGTTCCCCAAGACCACCGGCGCACAGGATCTGATGACCGACGCCCCGTCGCCGATCGCCGCCGAGCAGCTGGCCGAAGTGCACGTGCAGGTGCGGCTGAAGCAGGTCTGATCGCTGCGCACGGCCATGCGCGAAGCATGGCCGTGCGCAGCGATCAACCACCTGCGACGCGTCAACCGCGTCAACCAACAGCGCTGTCGTCAGATCGCTGCGGCCGGTGCGGGAATCATGAATCCCCATCGTCAGTTCCGTGCGTGTCAGCCGGATCGTTTGAGGGATGGCTGTTGCCGCGTTTAGCCGCCACCAGCGACGGCGGCAAGATGCATCGCGTCGCCCCCGCTTGCGGTAGCGCCGCCGCATGCGAGAAGCTGCCACGTCCACCCGGCACGAGACGCCCGCATGACCCGCATCCGCCGCGCCACACCGGACGATGCCGAAGCGTTATCGCTGCTGGCTGCGCAAACCTTTACCGAAACCTTCGGGCATCTGTACCCGCAGCAGGACCTGCACGGTTTTGTGCAAGAAACCTACGCGGTCGAGCGCGGGCGCATCGTGCTGGCGCATCCGGACTATGCGATCTGGCTGCTGGAGATGGACAACCTGCTGGTCGGCCACGCCGCCGCCGGGCCATGCGGGCTACCGCACGAAGACGTGCGGCCAGGCGATGGAGAGCTCAAGCGGCTGTATCTGCTGAAGGTTTACCAGAACAGCGGCTGGGGTAGCCGGCTGTTCGAAACCACGCTGGAATGGCTGGAGCGCAACGGCCCACGCACGCTGTGGATCGGTGTGTGGTCGGAGAATTTCGGCGCGCAACGTTTCTACGCCCGCTACGGCTTCGAAAAAGTTGGCGAGTACGAATTCCCGGTCGGCCGCATCCTTGATCGCGAGCACATCCTGCGCCGCAAGCCGATTGCCGTGGAGGACTGAGGGTATGCAGGCGCCGTCTGCACCCGCCCGACGATTGCGCGCAACGTCTGGGCAAGCGCGCTGATGCCCAGCCCTTCCTCGGCATTTCCAGGTGTAGCCAGGCACGCCAAGCGCACTGCGCCGACCACCGCAACCGCCGATGTGCTGCTGGTGCACGGCATCTGGAATACCGCGCACTGGCTGCTGCCGCTTGCACGTCGACTGCGTGCCCACGGTCTGGCACCTGCACTGTTCGGCTACGCCAGCGTGCTGGGCGGTCCCGCGCATGCGGTGCCGCGGCTGATCGAACGCCTGCAGGCGACCGGCGCGCAGCTGTTGGTCTGTCACAGCCTGGGCGGGCTGATGGCGTTGCAGGCCCTGCGCGCTGCGCCCGAGTTGCCGGTGCGCCGCGTGGTCTGCCTGGGCTCGCCGTTATGCGGCAGCGCCGCCGCGCGCGGCCTGGCCCAACGTGGCGGGCGGTGGGCGTTGGGGCGCAGCGCGGGCTTGCTGCAGCAAGGGTTCGTGCAATGGGAGGGCGAAGCCGAGATCGGTCAGGTCGCCGGCAATGTCGCGCGCGGGGTCGGTCGATTGCTGGCGCCGCTGGACGGCGGCTCGGACGGCACCGTCGCACTGGCCGAAACCCGCCTGCCCGGGCTGCGCGACCATTGCGTGGTACCGGCAAGCCATAGCGGTCTGTTGCGTTCGCCCGAGGCCGCGCAGCAGGCGTTGAGCTTGCTGCGTAGCGGCCAATTCCGCCACTGAACGCCGCCGCCCCGGTGTGGGCGAGCAATCAGGTAAAATCCGCGCCCTGTCATCCAAGCCAGTCTGGAACCACCCATGGGTAGAGGCCCCTCGATCGAAGGCCGCAAGAACGCCTCCGACGCCAAACGCGGCAAGATGTTCACCAAGATTATCCGCGAGATCAGCGTGGCCGCACGCGGCGGCGGCGATCCGGCCAACAATCCGCGCCTGCGCGTGGCCGTGGACAAGGGCCTGTCGGCGAACATGTCCAAGGACGTGATCGAACGCGCCATCAAGAAGGCCACCGGCGAACTGGAAGGCGTGGAGTACGAAGAAGTGCGCTACGAGGGCTACGCCCCCGGCGGCGTGGCGGTGATCGTGGACTGCCTCACCGACAACCGCGTGCGCGCGGTGGCCGACGTGCGCCATGCCTTCAGCAAGTGCGGCGGCAACATGGGCACCGACGGCTCGGTGGCCTTCATGTTCAAGCGCCTGGGCGTGCTCAGCTTTGCCGCCGGCACCGACGAAGACACCCTCACCGACGCGGCGATCGAAGCCGGCGCCGACGACGTGGTGGTGTACCAGGAAGACGGCGCCATCGACGTACTGACCGCCCCGGACGCCTTCGCCCAGGTCAAGCAGGCACTCGCCGTCGCCGGCCTGGAGCCGGCGCATGCACAAATCACCTTCCGCGCCGAAAACGACATCGCTGTAGACGGCGACACCGCCGTGCAGGTGCGCAAGCTGCTGGACATGCTCGAGGACCTGGACGATGTGCAGGACGTGTATTCGAACGTCGATCAAGCGGCGCTTGGCGCGTAAGCGCCGGGAATCGGTAATGGAGAATCGGGAATCGAAAAACCGGCATCTGGCATGGCCCAGCATCTCCGGGCACGCCAGTAGGCTGCTTTTTTACCCATTTCCGATTCCCAACTCCCGATTCCCGGCCGCTCAATGACCCGCATCCTGGGCATCGACCCCGGCTCCCAGCGCACCGGGGTCGGCATCATCGACATCGACGAGATCGGTCGCACCCGGCATGTCTATCACGCGCCGCTGGTGTTGCTGGGCGAGGGCGACTTCGCGCAGCGGCTCAAGCGCTTGCTGCACGGGCTGGGCGAGGTGATCGAAACCTACCGGCCGCAGGAAGTGGCGATCGAAAAGGTGTTCATGGGCAAAAGTGCCGACTCGGCGCTCAAGCTCGGTCACGCACGCGGCGCGGCGATTTGCGCGGTGGTGCTACGCGACCTGCCGCTACACGAGTACGCTGCCACCGAGATCAAGCTGGCGCTGGTCGGCAAGGGCGGGGCGGATAAGGTGCAGGTCCAGCACATGGTCGGCATCATGCTCAACCTGAAAGGCAAGTTGCAGCCCGACGCCGCCGACGCACTGGCCGTCGCCATTACCCACGCCCACGTGCGCGCCACCGCGCAGCGCCTGGGCGTCAATACCCAACAGGCCTGGAGCCGCAAATGACGATGATGATGGGAAGCGGCGGGTACGCCGGGACCGGGTATTTCGGGACCGGGGACCGGGGACCGGGGAACCGGAGTGCGTTTGCCGGTAAATCCGCCGTCGCAATATTTGCTTTCCCGGGTCCCCGGTCCCCGGTCCCCGGTCCCGGTGTTTCACCGTGATCGGCCGCCTGCGCGGAATCCTGGCCTACAAGCAGCCGCCGTGGCTGGTGATCGATGTGGGCGGGGTGGGATATGAGCTGGAGGCGCCGATGAGCACCTTCTACGACCTGCCCGATGTCGGTCGCGACGTGATTTTGTTCACCCAGTACGCGCAGAAGGAAGACAGCGTGTCGCTGTACGGGTTTCTGCGCGAAGGCGAGCGAAGGCTGTTCCGCGACGTGCAGAAGGTCACCGGCATCGGCGCCAAGATTGCACTGGCGGTGCTGTCCGGGGTCACCGTGGACGAGTTCGCCCGCCTGATCACCAGCGGCGACATCACCGCACTGACGCGTATCCCCGGCATCGGCAAGAAGACCGCCGAGCGCATGGTGGTGGAGCTGCGCGACCGCGCCGCCGACTTCAGCAGTGGCGCACCGATCACCGGCCAGCTCGGCCCGGATGCGGTGTCCGAAGCCACGGTGGCATTGCAGCAACTGGGTTACAAGCCGGCCGAGGCCGCACGCATGGCACGCGAAGCCGGGGCAGAAGGCGACGAAGTCGCTACAGTCATTCGCAAGGCACTCCAGGCCGCGCTGCGTTGACCGTTACCGTACCTCTCTCTTCACGCCCCGCGGCGCTAACCTGATTCCCACATGGCTTCCACCCAAACTCCGTCCAGCTCCAGCCATTCGCATGGCAAAACCGGTCTGCCGCTTATGCTGGGTGCCATCGGCGTCGTGTTCGGCGACATCGGTACCAGCCCGCTGTACACCCTCAAGGAGGCGTTCTCGCCACACTATGGGTTGACTCCCGATCACGACACCGTGCTCGGCATTCTGTCGTTGGTGTTCTGGGCGTTGATGACGGTGGTTACGCTCAAGTACGTCGCCATCATCATGCGCGCGGACAACGACGGCGAAGGCGGCATCATGGCGCTGACCGCGCTGGCGCAGAACGCGTTACCTACGGGATCGCGCTCTGTGTACGTGGTTGGGTTACTCGGCATCTTCGGCGCCTCGCTGTTTTTCGGCGATGGTGTGATCACCCCTGCGATCTCGGTGCTCTCGGCGGTGGAGGGGCTGGAGGTCGCCGCGCCGCAGTTGCACAACTTCATCGTGCCGATCACGGTGGCTGTGATCGTGGCGCTGTTTCTGGCGCAACGCTTCGGTACAGAAAAAGTCGGCAAGGCGTTCGGCCCGATCACCTTGTTGTGGTTTCTGGTCTTGGGTGCAATCGGCGTCTACAACCTGGCGCAGGCGCCAGAAGTGCTGCATGCGCTGAATCCGTGGTGGGGCGTGCGCTTTTTCGCAGAACACAACTGGCATGCGGTATTCGTGCTTGGTGCGGTCGTGCTCTCGGTCACCGGTGGAGAGGCGCTGTATGCGGACATGGGGCATTTCGGAGCCAAGGCGATCCGCTATTCGTGGAATTTCCTGGTGCTGCCGATGCTGACCCTGACCTATCTGGGCCAGGGTGCGCTGGTCTTGCGCGATCCCGCAGCGGTTCGCAACCCGTTCTACGAAGCGGTGCCCGACTGGGGCCTGTATCCGATGATCGTGCTGTCGACTGCAGCGACTGTGATCGCCTCGCAGGCATTGATCACCGGTGCCTATTCGGTAACCAGCCAGGCGATGCAGCTCGGCTACATCCCGCGCATGCATGTCCGGCACACATCGCACTCCACGATCGGGCAGATCTATGTGCCTGCGATCAACTGGATCCTCCTGGCGCTGGTGATCGTCGCGGTGCTGGGCTTCGGCAATTCCGCCTCGCTGGCGACGGCCTATGGCGTCTCTGTGACCGGCACCATGCTCATCACCACGGTGCTGATGATCATCTACGCGCGTGCCAATCCACGTGTGCCGCGCCCATTGCTGTGGGCGCTGGCGGCGGTATTCCTGGTGGTGGATTGCGCCTTCCTTTACGCCAATATCATCAAGTTCATGGACGGCGCCTGGTTCCCGCTGCTGCTCGGGCTGATCCTGTTCACTCTGATGCGCACGTGGCGGCGCGGCCGCAAGCTCCTGCAGAGCGAGATCCGCAAGGACGGCATCGGGCTGGACAGCTTCCTGCCCGGATTGATGCTGGCGCCACCGGTGCGGGTGCCCGGCACGGCGATCTTCCTGACCGCCGACCCGATGGTGGTGCCGCACGCGTTGATGCACAACCTCAAACATAACAAGGTGCTGCACGAGCGCAATGTATTCCTCACTGTGGGAACACTGCCCGTGCCGTATGCCACTGCCGGGCAGCGGCTGAAGATGGATGCCATCGCTGACGAGTTTTATCGCGTCTACGTGCGCTTCGGCTTTATGGAAACGCCCGATGTGCCGCTGGCATTGATGCGTTCCTGTGACCAGGGCGGCATCTATTTCGACCCGATGGACACGACCTTCTTCGCCAGCCGCGAGACCATCGTGGCCAGCGCCAACCGCGGCATGCCGATCTGGCGCGACAAGCTGTTCGCGCTGATGCATCGCAACGCCGCCCCGGCCACAGGATTCTTCCGCATCCCTGGTAACCGGTTGGTGGAGCTTGGCGCGCAGGTGGAGATTTAAATGCCGGGACTCGTGACCGGGGACCGGAGGCCCGTTAAAAGCGTGCTGCAGTCTTCTACAATTAACAGATCATGATCTCTTCCCTGTTCTCTGTTGACCTGCCTGCGATCGGACGCAATGCGTTTCCCAGGTCCCCGGTCCCCGGTCCCCGGTCCCGCCACTGATGGACCGCATCATCGCCAGCAGTGCCACCCGGGAAGACGACGCCGTCGATGCGAGCATCCGTCCCAAGCGATTGGCCGATTATCTCGGCCAGCAGCCAGTGCGCGAGCAGATGGATATCTACATTCAGGCTGCCAAGGCGCGCGGCGAGGCGATGGATCATGTACTGATCTTCGGCCCGCCCGGGTTGGGCAAGACCACGCTCAGTCACGTCATCGCCAACGAGCTCGGGGTGAGCCTGCGCTCGACCTCCGGCCCGGTGATCGAAAAAGCCGGCGACCTGGCCGCGCTACTGACCAACCTGCAGCCGCACGATGTGTTGTTCATCGACGAGATCCATCGTCTCTCGCCAGTGGTCGAAGAAGTGCTGTATCCGGCGATGGAAGATTTCCAGATCGACATCATGATCGGCGACGGCCCGGCCGCGCGCTCTATCAAGATCGATCTGCCGCCGTTTACCTTGATCGGCGCCACCACCCGTGCCGGCCTGCTGACCGCGCCCTTGCGCGACCGCTTCGGCATCGTGCAGAGGCTGGAGTTCTATTCGCCGGAGGAGCTGACCCGGATCGTGATTCGCTCGGCCGCGATCCTGGGCATCGACTGCACGCCCGATGGCGCCGCCGAGATCGCACGCCGCGCGCGCGGCACCCCGCGTATCGCCAATCGGCTGCTGCGGCGGGTGCGCGACTTCGCCCAGGTCAAGGCGTCTGGGCATATCGATCTGCCGGTGGCGCAGGCCGCAATGCAGATGCTCAAGGTCGGCCCGGAAGGCTTCGACGAGCTCGACCGCCGCATGCTGAGAGTGATCGTCGATCACTTCGACGGCGGTCCGGTCGGCGTCGAATCGCTGGCCGCCTCGCTGTCGGAAGAACGCGGCACGCTGGAAGACGTGATTGAGCCCTATCTGATCCAGCAGGGCTTTCTGATCCGCACCGCGCGTGGGCGCATGGCCACCAACAAGGCCTATCGTCATCTCGGGCTCAGGCCCAAGGCCGCGCCGGCACCGGACCTGTTCGTGGAGGACGAGGATGTCGGTTGATGCCCGATTCAGTTGGCCGACACGCGTGTATTGGGAAGATACCGACGCCGGTGGGGTGGTCTACCACGCGCGCTACGTCGCCTTCATGGAACGGGCACGTACGGAATGGATGCGCGCACTCGGTTATGGGCAGGAACGCATGCGCCAGCAGCACAATCTGGTGTTCGCGGTCCGCTCGATGCAACTGGATTTCCGCAAGCCGGCCCGGCTCGACGACGCGCTGTCGGTGTCTGCGGTCTTGCGCAGATGCAAACGTGCCAGCCTGCTGTTCGCCCAGTCGGTGCGTCGCGAGGGCGAAGTGCTGCTGACCGCGCAGGTGCGCATTGCCGCGCTCGGTGCCAGCGACTTTCGCCCGCGCGGGATGGACGATGCGCTACACGACGTGTTGAAAGCTTTAGAAACCACAGAATCAGAAGACTGAGGAACAAACGGATGTCGATTGCATTGCTCCTGGCCCTGCAGGACACGGTAGTGGAAGCGCTACCGCAGGACGTTGCCGCCGCTGCGGCACAGACCGCCAGCGTGGCGCACAACAGCAGCATCAACTATGTCGAGCTGATCCTGCGGGCGAGCATCCCGGTCAAGATCATCGTGTTGCTGCTGCTGATCGGCTCGTTCATCAGCTGGGTGATCATTTTCCGCAAGGCGCGCGCCTTCAAGCAGGCCAACCGCGAGGCGGACGAATTCGAAAACCGCTTCTGGTCCGGTGCCGATCTGGCCAAGCTCTATGCCTCGGCCACCGATCGCAACCGCACTGTCGGCGGCCTGGAGTCGATGTTCGAAAGCGGCTTCCGCGAATTTTCGCGCCTGCGCGATCGTCGTCGCCTGGATGGGCGGGTGCAGCTGGAAGGCGCACAGCGCGCCATGCGCACCGCCTTCACCCGCGAAGTCGACCAGCTCGAGCGCAATCTCGAACTGCTGGCCAACATCGGTTCCACCGCGCCGTACGTCGGCCTGGTCGGCACCGTGTTCGGCATCATGGTGACCATGCACGACATGGTCAGCAGCGGCGAGCAAGCAGGTATCGCTGCAGTGGCACCGGGTATCTCCGAAGCCTTGTTCGCCACTGCCATCGGCCTGTTCGTGGCGATTCCCGCTGTGTGGGCCTACAACCGCTTCACCACCCGCGTGGAACGGCTGTCGGTGCGCTACGAAACCTTCGCCGACGAGTTCAGCTCGATCCTGCAGCGACAGGCTGGCGCGGACGAGTGATGCGAGTTCCTCGCAACAGCCGGCTTGGATGCGATTCCCTCGCAGAAGCCCGCGCATCCGTGTGCAGGGACTGGATGGGCGAGTTCCTCGCAACACTCCGCACTCGTATGTGCGAGGGACTGGATGTGCGAGTCCCTCGCAAGATCCCGCACATCCATGTGCGTGGGATTAAATAGGAACGTTTCGCGATGATTTCCAGTATTTCCCGCCGTAAGAAGCGCAAGCTCAAATCCGACATCAACGTTGTGCCGTACATCGACGTGATGTTGGTGCTGTTGATCATCTTCATGGTGACCGCACCGCTGTTGACCCTGAGCACCGACGTCAACCTGCCTAGCTCGCGCGCCAAGGCGTTGGAGAGCAAGCAGGACCCGATCGTGGTGGTGGTCGCCGCCGACGGCCAGCTCGCATTGCAGTTGCCCAAGGGCAAGCCGCAGGCGATGGACGGGGCCGCGCTGCAGGCGCAGCTGGCCGCCATCGTGGCGCAGGACAAAGAGGCACGCGTGGTGGTGGCCGGCGATCGCGCCGCGCCGTATCAAAAGATCATGGATGCCATCGACGTGCTCAAGCAGGCCAAGGTCGAAAAATTCGGCCTGATTTCCGACTCCGGCGGTGCTGCAGGCCGCGATGCACGCTGACGCACTCCCCACACAGACCGCGCGCGAGGATGGCTGGTTTCGACCGGTCGCCTTGGCCCTGGTCGTGCACGTCCTGGTCGCGTTGGTGTTCATCGCCGGCTGGCTGTGGTCGCCCGAGCGGTCGGTCGAGCCGGCCGCGGGCGATCCCAGCATGGAAGCCTCGCTGGACGTGTCCGCAGCCGAAGCACGCGTTGCGCGCCAGGCCTTGAAGGCCACGCCGGTTGCTGCCACGCCGCCGCCCGCAGCGTTGCCCGATCCCGCACCCGAAGACAGCGTGCCGCCGCCGCAGCCGATTCCCGAACCGCGTCCGCAGGATGCGCCTACGCCGCAGCAAGCGCAGGCGCAGGATCGCGTGGCCCAGCCGGACAAGATCGATCAGGACCGCGTCGATGCCCTGGCGCTGTCGGCGGAAAAGGCCAAGCAGGAACAGGAAGCCAAGCGTCGCCAGGAACAGATCGACCTCACCGAGCGCAAACGCCAGGAAGAGGCCGAGCAGAAGTTGCGCCTGGCCAAGCAGCAGGAAGAGGAGGACGCCAAGAAGAAGCAGGCTTCCGCCCAGCAGGTAGCAGACGCCGAGCGCGAAAAGAAGATCGCCGATATCCGCCGCCAGCGCGCCGAGGCCGACAAGCAAGCCGCGCTGGCCGAACAGAAGCTGCGCCAGGTTGCCGCCGCGCGTGCGCAACAGGCCTCTTCGGCTGCCGCTGCTACCGCCCAGCCGACTGCAGGGCAGGGCGGCACCAACACCGATCTGTCGGCCAAGTACGCCGCTGCCATCCAGCAAAAGGTCCTGGGGCAGTGGGTGCGCCCGCCGTCGGTTCCGCCAGGCCAGAAGTGCACCATCAATATCCGCCAGTTGCCAGGCGGGCAGGTGATGGAAGCAAAGGTCGCGCCTGGCTGCCCCTACGACGAGGCAGGTCAACGCTCGATCGAGGCCGCAGTGTTGAGCGCGCAGCCGCTGCCGTATCGCGGCTACGAATCGGTATTCCAGCGCAATCTGACCTTTGTATTCACTGCGCAGGATCAGTAACGGTCTGTCTGGACGACCGGTCGGTGCCGACGGCGCGGCAGCTTGGTAGCGCCGCACCTTGGTTAGATTCGACAGGTGTCATTTGCGGAGGTGTCATTTGCGGATTGCGCGCGCTGTGGTGCTGATCAGTCTGACGATTGATCCGCAAAGCAGGCGCACCGCGCCAGCCGCGTCACAGCGGTGCCGTGCTGCTTCCGGCCACTCGCTCCACTTTCACGCTGTCCCGTTCACGATTGCGAGTATGTTCACTCGCTGATTGGTATCTCTTGCACACTTTTCCTGCCCGATCCGAGCAATCCATGAAAAAACCGCTGCGTTGGTTAGCTGCCCTGACCGCCCTGTTGCTTCCGCTGAGTGCCCTCGCGCAGCAGCAGGGGCTCACTATCGATATCGTCGGCGGTAGCGCTTCGGCCACGCCGATCGCTGTTATTCCGATGGCATACCAGGGCTCCGGCACCGCGCCGCAGACCGATGTGGCGGCCGTTGTCGGCGCCGATCTGGATCGCTCCGGCCAGTTCCGCACCTTGCCGGCCGCGCAGATCGTCGAAAAGCCAACCCGCGGCACCGAGGTGCAGTTCCAGAGCTGGCGCACGCTCAAGCAGAACTACATCGTGGTCGGCCGGGTCATGGATGCGGGCGAAGGCGCTTACCGCGTCGAGTACGAATTGTTCGACGTGGCCAAGGGCGAGCGCCTGCTTGGCCTGGCGATGACCGCACGCGCCAATGCGATGCGCGATGTCTCGCATCAGATGGCCGATGCGATCTACGAAAAGATCACCGGCGTGCGTGGCGCGTTCTGGACCCGCATCGCCTATGTGACTGCCAGCGGCAGTGGTGGTGCGATGCGTTTTGCGCTGATGGTGGCCGATTCGGATGGCTACAACCCACAGACCATCGTGCGTTCGGCCGAGCCGTTGCTATCGCCTAACTGGAGCCCGGACGGCAAGAAGCTGGCCTATGTGAGCTTCGAGCGCGGCAATTCCTCGATCTATCTGCAGGACATCTCCACCGGCGCACGTGAACTGGTTTCGAGTTTCCGCGGCATCAATGGTGCGCCTTCTTTCTCGCCCGATGGCCGTCGTCTTGCGCTGGCGCTGTCGCGCAGCGGCAACCCGGAGATCTACGTGATGGATCTGGGCAGCAAGCAGCTGACCCAGCTCACCAACCACTTCGGCATCGACACCGAGCCGACATGGGCACCGGATGGAGGCAGCATCTACTTCACCTCCGATCGCGGCGGTCGCCCGCAGATCTATCAGGTTTCGGCAAGCGGCGGCAGCGCCAATCGCGTGACCTTCCAGGGCAACTACAACGCCACCGCCAGCGTCTCGTTCGACGGCAAAAAGGTCGCCGTGGCGCAGGGCAGCGGCAATACCTACCGTATCGCCATGATGGATCGCAGCCTGGGTTCGCCCAGCTGGAGCACAATTTCGCCGGGTTCGCTGGACGAATCGCCGAGCTTTGCGCCCAACGCCAGCATGATTTTGTACGCCGCTCGCGAGGGTGGCCGAGGTGTGCTGTATGCCGTCTCTTCCGACGCTCGGGTCCGCCAGCGTCTGGTCCTGGCTAATGGTGATGTAAGAGAACCCGCATGGGGGCCTTACCGAACCGCGCATTAATGTTAATATTTCGCTGCGTTAAACCCCATTGGCCCAGGAGCCACCATTAGGTATCCCATGAACAAGTCCACCCGCGTCTTGCTTGTCTCCCTGCTGTCCGTTGCCGTGCTGGCTGGTTGTTCGAAGAAGGTGAAGGAAACTCCGCCTGATCCGACCGACACCACCACCAGTTCCTCCGTTCCCACCGGCCCGGCGACCTCAGGCCTGTACGGCCCGGGCGACCTGGATACCGATGCCTGCCTGCGCCAGCGCGTTGTCTACTTCGATCTGGATCAGGACTCCCTGAAGCCGGAATTCCAGGCCATCATCGCTTGCCACGCCAAGTACCTGCGTGACCGTCCTTCCTCGCGCATCACCCTGCAGGGTAATGCCGACGAGCGCGGCTCGCGTGAGTACAACATGGGTCTGGGTGAGCGTCGCGGCAATGCCGTGTCGTCGTCTCTGCAGGCTGCTGGCGGGTCCGCCAGCCAGCTGACTGTCGTCAGCTACGGTGAAGAGCGTCCGGTTTGCACCGAAACCAGCGAAAGCTGCTGGTCGCAGAACCGTCGCGTCGAAATCGTGTACACGGCTCAGTAAGAAGCGATGCGCTTTCGAGTGACATCTCTGTTCGTCGCGGTGGCCCTTGTGGTCGCCGCGCCGGCTTACGCGCAGCGTGCCAGTCTCGCTGATCGTGTTGCCGTTCTCGAGCAGCAGCAGGCCAACAGTCAGGTCAACAACGATCTTCTCAATCAGCTACAGCAGGCGCGTTCTGACCTGCAGGGATTGCGAGCGACGGTGGAACAGCTGCAGCACGACAACGAACAACTCAAACAACAGTCCAAGGACCAGTATCTGGATCTGGACGGACGTCTGAATCGGTTGGAAGGTGCCGGTGGCGCAACAGTGCCACCGGCCACCGGCAGCGTCACCCCAGCCCCGGCTCCGGCCGCGCGGCCTGCAGCGGCGGCAACTTCCGAGAAGCCGCCCAGTGTGCACGGCGACCCAGGCACGCTGTCCGTCAGCAACGAAGAACGTACTGCCTACAACGTGGCGTTCGATGCGTTGAAGAACGGCAAGTACGACGATGCGTCGCAGCTGTTTTTGAGCTTTTTGGAGCTTTATCCAAATGGCGTCTACACCCCCAATGCGCTGTATTGGCTCGGCGAAAGCTATTACGCCACCCGAAATTTCCCGCTGGCCGAGGCGCAGTTTCGCGATCTCGTCGGCCGCTATCCCACGCATGACAAGGCCTCTGGCGGCTTGTTGAAGCTCGGCCTGTCGCAGTATGGCGAAGGCAAGAACGACGAAGCCCAGCAGACCTTGCAACAGGTTGCATCGCAGTATCCCGGTTCCGACGCGGCGCGCGTCGCTCAGGAACGCCTGCAGTCCATCCGTCTCGGCCAGCAACTGCGCTGAGCCGTGTCGCGTCGTTGCCTTCGGGCGCGGTGCATACTTTGCCTATGAACGTCGCCGCCGTCCCCAGCGTGATCGTCCAATCGCCATTGCCGCGATTGAAGGTCACCGAAATCTTTTTGTCGTTGCAAGGCGAAGCCGACGCCGCCGGCTGGCCGACCGTATTCGTGCGCCTGACCGGCTGCCCGCTGCGCTGCCACTACTGCGATACCGCCTATGCCTTCCATGGTGGCGAATGGAACGACATCAATGCGATCGTTGCCGAGGTGGCAAGCCATGGCGTGCGCCACGTCTGCGTGACCGGCGGCGAGCCGCTGGCGCAGAAGCGCTGTCTGGTGCTGCTGCAGAAACTGTGCGACGCCGGCTTTGATGTCTCGCTGGAGACATCCGGCGCGTTGGACGTCTCCGCAGTCGATCCGCGCGTCTCGCGTGTGGTCGACATCAAGACGCCTGCGTCCGGCGAAGAGCAGCGCAACCGTTGGGACAACGTGCCGCTGCTCACCGCGCGCGACCAGATCAAGTTCGTGATCTGCAGCCGCACCGATTACGAATGGTCACGCGAGCTGGTCGCTGCACATGCGCTGGACCGTCGCTGCACGGTGTGGTTTTCGCCCAGTAAAAGCGAAGTCACGCCACGGCAGCTGGCAGACTGGATCGTTGCCGATCGTCTGCCAGTGCGCTTCCAGATGCAATTGCACAAGTTGCTGTGGAACGACGAACCAGGGCGCTGACGCCTGATTAGGCCAAGCACTGATTGCCAAGACGGAACCTGATTAGCCCTGACTCTCAGCCGTGAAAATTGCGCGCTGCACGCAAAATCGGCTCTGGACATGGTGTGGATTGCATCATGGCCGTAGCAAGTCGTGGCAGCATGTCGCGCAAGCGGAATCGACGATTAAAACGATAGGCCGCTTCTCCCAGGTAACGCCTCGCGTATTTGCCTTGCGCGATGGCGTGATACACGCCGCTGATGGCGCGCTTGAGGTTGCCCAGCACCACGTGACCCAACGTGCACCGGTCGCTTCGGTCGCGGCACGCCTGCCACCGGTATCGAGCGTGGTGTGCGCGTGGCCGGCGTCCTCCAGGCGACGGAAGCAGGCCAGCCCATCGGGGTAGAACTCACATTCGGGCGCCAGGCGACGGGCAATCCAGTCGTGCAGCGAGGTGTTGTCGAAGCTGCGCACCGGCGCGATCACCACGAAGCTCGGCGCGGTGAAGGCGGTCTCGGTCTGCACCGCCATCAGGAACGCTTGTTTGTTCTCCGATCCGCGTCCGGCCTTGCCACCATGACGCTCGCCGCCGAGATAGGCATCGTCGATCTGCACGAAACCCACCAGTTTCCGCGTGGTTTCGCGCTCGGTCATGACCTGCATGATCTTGTGCTTCATCCGCCAGGCGCGCTTGTAGTTGATCCCCAGATGACGCATCAGCTCCCGTGCGGCCATGTTGGTTTTGGTCGAGGTCAACAGGTGCAACGCCAGCATCCAGGTGCGCAGCGGCAGTTTGGTGCCTTGGAACATCTCCTGCGACTGGCGGCTGAAGGTCAGGGCTAATCAGGAAACGGAATCGTCTGAGGTTCTACGTCGCGATTTTGTTCAACTCTTCGACCGCATCAGCCGGAAGTTTCAGCTCGGCTGTAAATAGTCGCCCCTGAAAAATCCCCTTCAAGCATCAAGCGCCGTCGGTGACAGCCGCACGGCGCTAAAGGATGGCCATCCCATCGCGCGCATCCAGGCACGCAAAAACGCGATCCAGCGCAGCAGCCAACGCAGGGTGTAGCCGGCCGCGCAGCCGAGCACGTGCAGAGCGCATCGCCTTGTGCACCTGTCAGCCTGCAGCGAGGCAACCTGCCGTCGTCTTCCCGATGTCCGATCACCGGCTCCACCGCCTGCCGTCGCTTGATCCAGCGCCAGTGCCGTCGCGTCAGCGTCCTGGCCTTGCCGCGATGCAGGACCTGCACGCCATCGACCTCGCGCTCGCGATAGCCCAGGTCCACGATCGCCACAGTCGGTTCTACGCTCACATCCTGCAGCCCAGGCGTCTGCTCCAGCTGCTCGGCCAAGGTGTCGCCGCCGTACGGGGTGCCCAGGAAGCTGCGCGCACCCACGACCAATCCCTTGCAGGCACGATGTCCCCTCGATTTTTTGAGTAGCGCCCCAGTTTGGAGTCCAATTCCCTACCCCGAAGAGATTGGACGTGAAGAAGCGTTTTTCCGAAGAACGGATCATTGGCTTCCTGCGTGAGGCCGAAGCGGGCGTGGCGATCAAGGACCTATGCCGGCGCCATGGCTTCAGCGAGGCCTCCTACTACCTGTGGCGCAGCAAGTTCGGCGGGATGAGCGTGCCTGATGCCAAACGGCTCAAAGACCTTGAGGCCGAGAACGCGCGGCTGAAGAAAGAGTTGCGCCGGATCGTTGGGCTCTGGCTTATGAACAATGCTTGCCGACCAAACACCCCCGCTGCTTGGCGTCGATGGTTAGAAGTTCGAACCGCAGGTTCTAAAATAATCCCAGACGACTTGCTTCAAAGGCGCTTCGCTGCCAAGGCAGTGAAGCGCCGAACTATTAGCCTATTTTCAAGAAAATGAAACCGCAAGCGACTGCAACTGCCAGAAGGCTTAGACCAAAATAGCGCCAAGCGTTACGGATGGTAGCTTGGCCAATGCTGGAAAAAAAGATCTCGGCAGTTTGCAAAATGGCCTCAAGCACCTGAGGTTTCCCCACGTTTTCCCGAGATAGATCAGCTGGTTGCACCCGGATCGTGTAGAAACAAGTGCGCGCATGG
>NZ_MDEJ01000013.1 GCF_002940065.1 Xanthomonas populi | reverse complement strand
GCTGATCATGTCTGTCGTTCTCCGCTGGCAGGGCGTCAAGTCAATGATGGCAGATTGCTGGGGTTTTTAGAGGCTCCTATTAAAGAATGTTCCGAACGTTGTAGGTATTATCGACACTTTCGGCCTATGCTTGAATGATCGGCTAGGTCCACGTGATTGGAGTTCTGAACCGATGGTGCGTTGTTCGGTTGGGCTTGTCCGGCGCTATCCGACCTTCAAAAGGCTGCCAGATGCAAATTACCTGAGTCAAATTGCAGAGGGATTAATTTACAGTGTGCCCTCGGATCGGGTAACTCAACGCTTTGGTGGTTTGGAGGCGACAAATGACCATCAGCAGGCATTCATGGTGGATGGCTATGTTGTCAGCCCGATACGCATTGGATCGTTCGACGCATATCCGCTTCCCAATGGTAAATTTATGGTGCCGCAACCTAGTTTTCGTGATTGTAGCTTTGCCTGCTAATTAATGATGAGGCTGGACCATCAGAAAATCTCAGTTGATGGCAATAGCGGCCCCACGGACATGGGTAGGCGGAGGGATATGTCGCAGATTGCGTCATCGTTGAGTGCAAGCACCGGAATGGATCCTGTTTCGCTTGAATACGAAAACGTCAGCTATAAAAAAAGCCTAATGGGAGGTTTGCATGAGACCCGAAGGGATGCGTTGCGTGATCTTGGAAAAAAGATTGATGAAATGGGTTCTTGCATATTCGCTAAAGGTGCGCACGTTTTAATGCTCGATGGCGTGAGGGAGTACAAGGGAAAATTTTACTTGAGCATAAGGGAGCCATTTCATGGGGAAGTTCTTGAATTTAAAGATACAAAAGAGTTTTTTAGAGATAATAGTGGTGTGAGAGATAAAGTTAGTTTTCAAGCAATTTTTCTGAAGAAACCTTAGAGGTAACCTCTCACAACCTGGGCTGAGCGCCGATCTGGATGCTGACGATCAGATGTCCGTCCTTTTGAATCCGTGATGAGATGAGGTCCTCCTGGCGAGCGGCAGCCCGTTCATCGAGGCCTGGCAGCCCCGATGGCTCAGGTTTTTGCCGTTTGCTGGCGCACCTATGCCTTGATGGTCGCAGGCTTGAAGGCCACGTCCAACGACGTTGCGAGCGAACTTGGAATTTCGCTCGATCGTGACGGTCGCACATGCTGAAAATCAAGCACTAGCGCGTGGTGGAGATTCCCTCGTGTGTTGATCGGAACCTCACGAAAGAGTTGTTCAGAGCTTCCCTGACAGCTAGAAGCCAACAGCTGGGAACGACGCACGAATACTTGGCAGTCGGAAACAAATGACGAGCAGCTCAAAGCCCAAGCCAAAAACCAGCACTCGGGAAATCGGCTCTACCCATTCACGAATCCCCATTCACGAATCCCCATTCTCGATTCCCAGCTCAAATCCACCGCGCACGCTTGAACAGGCGATACAGCACCAGGCAGGAGGCGACCACGCCGGCGACCAGCACTGGGTAGGCGTAAGGTTTGTCAAGTTCGGGCATGTGGGTGAAGTTCATGCCGTACCAGCTGGTGATCAGGGTAGGCGCTGCCAGCAGGGCGGCCCAGGCGCCCAGGCGTTTGACGGTTTCGCCCTGGGCCAGGGTCACCATCGACAGGTTGACGCTCAGCGCGGTGCCCAGCATTTCGCGCAAGGTGTCGATGGCGTCGTTGATGCGCACCGCGTGATCGAGCACGTCGCGCAGGTAAATGCCCACTTCGTCGTGGATCAGCGAGCCGGGGTTGCGCTTGAGGTGCGAGAGCACGTCCTGCAGTGGCGCAACCACCAGCCGCATCTTGTTGAGTTCGCGCTTGAGCTCGTACAGGTGCACCACGGTCTCGCGCTTGTAGTTGTCGGCGAAGATGTCTTTTCCCAGGCCTTCCAGCGTGTCGCGGAACTCGTCCATGATCGGAAGATAGTTGTCGACCACGAAGTCGAGCACGCCGTACAGACAGAAGGAGGCGCCCATGCGCAGCATGGCCGGTTCGCGTTCGACCCGGTGCCGCACCGGCGTATAAGACAGCGATGCACCATGCCGCACGGTCAACAGAAAGCGTGCGCCGAGAAACGCGTGCGTCTCGCCGTAGCGGATGCGCTCGTTGACCAGTTGTGCAGTGTTGACCACCACGAACAACGAGTTGCCGTAGCTCTCTGCCTTGGGGCGTTGGTGCGCTTTGAGCGCATCTTCGATGGCCAGATCGTGCAGGCCAAACTCTTCCTGCAGCTTGTGCAACACCGATTCCTGCGGCTCGTATAGGCCGACCCAGACAAAGCCCTCCGGGCGCTGCAGCACGTCGCTGATCTGCTCCAGGCTGATGTCGTGGCGTTCGGCATCGACGTCGTAGTAGGCGCAGGTGATAACGCAGGACGGGTTGTCGGGATGGCGACCGTGATGATTCATGGGCGCATCCTGGATCAGCGCGTGCGGATGGACAAGTCACGCCGCCGTAATGCGATCGCGAGCGCGGCATGCATCGGCAACAGCAGCAGTACCCATTGCAGGTTGTCCTGCGCCTGGAATGAGAGCCAATGAATCAGCAAAGCCAACAGTGCCGCCACGGCAATCACCCAGCGCAGCACGTCGAACCAGCGCCCGGGTCGACGCCCGCGCAGCAATGCGATGCCACCGATCAGCAACAGCACGCACAACGGGTTGACCAGCAACAGGTTGCGATTGGCCCAGGCCGATTGGTGCGCGGTAAAGCCCCACAGATACACCAGCAATCCGCCGCCCACCGCACACAGCAGCCAGTAAGGCAACGCGATTGCCGCAAGCAGACGTGGTCTGCGGCCCAGCGCCAACACGCCAGCAGCGACGATCATCCCGGTCAGCAGCCATGGCCACCAATGGCGTTGCTGTTCGTCCGGCTCCGGTGCGATGCGGTGCGGCAGCAAGACCTGGGTGGACTGCACCAACGGGCGGCCAGCGCTGTTGTGCACCTGCGTCAGGCTATCGGCCAGCCGCATCGGCACGAAGGCTTCTTCCCAGCGCGACAACGGGCGGTCTGCGTACGGCCCCAGCCCCAGGTCGAAGCCCAGCCACATCCACGGGGCAGGGGAGGCCAGGCGCACCGCTTCGCTGCGGAAGGTGTTACCGCGCGAGCGCCCAGCCAGCTGCGATTTCAGTGCGCCGCCCATTGCGCGGTCCAGCGTGTCGCGGACCATCGTGGCGCAGTTGGCCACGAAATAATCGTAGTGATAGCGCGCGTTCTCGGGCTGGCTGCGCACGGCCAGTCCCTCAGCCAGTGCGCGCGCCTGGTCCGGCGGCAGATCCAGCCACTGGATGCTGACGCCACGGCCGATGGCGCGGTATTGCGACAGGTCTTCTTCCAGCGGCAGCGCGACCAGGTAATACATCATTTGGCCGCGGGTAAAACGCGGAACGAAGTCTGGCTCGCTCGGGTCGAAAAAGCCGAAGTTGTACGAGGTGGCCTGTTGGGTGACGGGATCGACGACCACGATGGCATCGTGGCCGAAGCGCTCGAAGAACACCTCGCCCGGTTGCATGGTGACCACGCCGACGCGCGGTGCCGGTGCGGATGCCGGCGCGGCGCTCTGGGCCATTGCCGACGGTGCGAGCAGCAACGCCAGCACCACCAGCACGCAGGACGCAACCCGGCGCCGAACCCTGCCGCAGCGGAACGCTGCAGCGCTCACGCGGTGCGAGAGGTTCAAGCGTGGTCCTGCGGGTCGGGCGGCAACATGGTGACGTGGAAGGCATGCACGCGCCGCGCATCGGCCTTGGCCACACGGAACGCGAAACGCCCCAGGGTCAGCTCTTCGCCGGTTTCCGGCAGATGGCCGATCGCATCGGTGACCAGGCCACCGACGGTGTCGTATTCGTCGTCGGGGAACTCGGCGCCAAAGCGTTCGTTGAAGTCTTCGATCGGCGTCAGCGCATCGACCACATAACGGCCGTCGGCCTGGATCGCGATCAGCGAATTCTCTTCTTCGGCATCGTCGTGCTCGTCGTCGATCTGGCCCACGATCTGCTCCAGCACGTCTTCGATGGTCACCAGCCCGGCGACGCCGCCGTACTCGTCCACCACGATCGCCATGTGGTTGCGCGACAGACGAAATTCCTTGAGCAGGACGTTGAGCTTCTTCGACTCGGGAATCAGCACCGCCGGGCGCAGCAACTCGCGCACGTTGCCGGGGCCGTTGTCGGACACCACGCCGCGCAACAAGTCCTTGGCCAGCAGGATGCCGAGCACTTCATCCTTGTTCTCGCCGTGCACCGGGAAGCGCGAATGGCCGGATTCGACCACCTGCTGCATCAGATCGAGAAAGCGCGCTTCCACCGGGAGCGAGACCATTTGCGAGCGCGAGATCATCACGTCGCCCACGGTGAGCTCGGACACGGAGATCGCGCCTTCCATCATGCGCAATGTGTCTGCGGCGATGAGACCGTCCTGCTCGGCTGTCCGCAGCAGCGCGACCAGTTCGTCGCGGGTGTGGGGTTCGCCGGAGAAGGCAGCGCTCAGGCGCTCGAGCCAGCTACGGCGTTTTTCGGGTGTTTCTTGGGATTGGCTACTGTCGTCTTCGGACATCGTGACGGGGGACGGCACCCGGCAAACCAGGCGATAGCGGCCAGTCTAACAGGAAGCCGGCAGGGCGCTGTGGAGGTGTGGCAGTGCTTCCGGTGTCAGGGCAGATCCAGGCTGTAACCGCAGCCGACCACGGTCTTGCCCGGATGCGACTTCACGTTGGAGACGCTGAGCACCACCGATTCGATCATCGCCTCGCCGGTCTTGGGGTTGGTGGTGTCTTCGCTGACCAGCTCGCGGCCGTACATGACCTTGTCGGCGTTATCCACGCCCAGTTCCAGGTTCAACTGCGTGGCCAGCGGGCGCGGGTCCGGCAGGTCCAACAGCGCCATGACGCTGGCACCGGAGAACGCGATGTGGGTGGTGCGATGGCCGAACACGCTGATCGGCGTGTTGAGCGTGTATTCGGTCATGAACAGGTTTGCCTGCCGCAGCGGCGTCCAGCCCAGCGCGACCGCCTTGAGCGGGTCGGCCAGCACCGGTGCCAACGCGTTGAAGTCGCCTATGCGCTGGCGGCATTCGATCAAGGCGGGCAGGTCGGGGCGTACCGGCGCGGCCTGCGCCCAGGCGGTGCAGCAACTCAACAGCCACGCCGCGCTCGCAGCCCACACGCGCATCAGTGTTCTCCCGCATATGGATCCTCGATACCGAGGTCGGCCAGGATCTCGCGTTCGAGTTGCTCCATCGCATCGGCTTCCTTGTCGTCTTCGTGATCCCAACCCAGCAGGTGCAGGGTGCCGTGCACGGTCAGATGGGCGTAATGCGCGGCCAGCGATTTGCCTTGTTCGGCGGCCTCGCGTGCCACCACCGGCGCGCAGATCACTAGATCGCCCAGCAGCGGCATCTTGATGCCCTTGGGCAGGCCTTCGGGTAATTCGCCCGGGAAACTCAACACATTGGTGGCGTAATCCTTTCCACGGTAATGGTGGTTGAGCGAGCAGCCTTCCTTCTCATCGACAATGCGCACCGCCAGATCGGCCTCGCGGATGCGTCCCTTCAGCGCGGCAGCCACCCACTTACGAAAACTCACCGCCGACGGCAAACCGGCGCGCGGCAATGCGTAACTGACGGTAACGTCGAGACGGACAGGTCCACGGGTCATGGCGAGAGCTTCCTGGGCAAGGGTGATTCAATGGGAGCAGATGCTGAGCAGCATCACCGCAAACCCTTCGGCAACGCGGTAGTTCGTACTGTCGATCGGCCCACGTCTGCAGCCGCGATTGTAATGCCGGACATTCAACCTTGAAACGACGCCGGGCTGTCGCCGGTGGTGGTCACCGCGACTGGCCCGCCTGCCAGCGCACGGCCGGCAAGCGGTGCCTTCACTCAGGCTGTTTCGTGGCGTTAGCGTCCTGCTGATCGCGCTTTTCATA
This sequence comes from Xanthomonas populi, assembly GCF_002940065.1. Lineage (GTDB taxonomy): Bacteria > Pseudomonadota > Gammaproteobacteria > Xanthomonadales > Xanthomonadaceae > Xanthomonas > Xanthomonas populi. The sequence goes on along the minus strand of NZ_MDEJ01000013.1, from coordinate 42,759 downwards.
TGCAGTGACAATGCGCTGCACCAGCGGGTGGCGCACCACGTCGCGCGCTTCGAAGAAGGTGAAGCTGGCGCCTTCCACATCGCGCAGCACTTCCACCGCATCGCGCAGGCCGGATTTGACCTGTTTGGGCAGATCGATCTGGGTCAGGTCGCCGGTGATCACTGCGGTGGAGCCGAAGCCCAGGCGGGTCAGGAACATCTTCATCTGCTCGATGGTGGTGTTCTGCGCTTCGTCCAGGATCACGTAGGCATCGTTGAGCGTGCGGCCGCGCATATAGGCCAGCGGCGCGATCTCGATGACGTTGCGCTCCAGCAGCTTGACCACTTTTTCCACACCCAGCATTTCGTACAGCGCGTCGTAGAGCGGGCGCAGATACGGGTCCACCTTCTGGCTGAGGTCACCCGGCAAAAAGCCCAGTTTTTCGCCGGCTTCTACCGCCGGGCGCACCAGAATCAATCGTTGCACGCGCGATTCGTTCAAGGCTTCCACAGCGCATGCGACTGCCAGGAAGGTCTTGCCGGTGCCGGCCGGGCCGATGCCGAAGTTGATGTCGTGGGTGGCGATCGCATGCAGATACTTGGCTTGGTTGGCGCCGCGTCCGCGCACGGTGCCGCGTTTGACTTTGATCGCCACGTCCTGGGCATCGTAGGAACGCTCGACCACGTGTTCGACATTGGCATCGTTCAAACGCAGATGGATCGCGTGGTTGTCGAATAGGGTGGAGGCGGCCTCTTCATACAGCGCAATCAGCAGCGTCTGCGCGGCGGTGATCGCCGGCTCCGGGCCGGTGATGCGGAAGATGTTGCCGCGGTTGGCAATCTCCACGCCGAGCTTGAGTTCGATCTGGCGCAGATGCGCGTCGAACGGGCCGGCCAGATTGGCCAGGCGCTCGGTGTCGTCGGGTTTCAAGGTGAAGTCGCGATGTGCGGGTGAGTTCATGGTCGGATCGGACAGCGCACGCATGCGGCGTCGGTATGGCGGGGCGAAAAGGGTAGCGCGCAGCGTGTGATCCCACCAACACGCCCGGCGGTACGGCGTTGTGACCTTGAGCGTGTCCGTCTGCACGCTCGCGTTCTCCACAAGTGCTGTGGAGTCACACCTCCATAACCTGTGGATAAAATGCGTAAGGCTTACTGCCGCAAGGTCCGACAGAGTGGTGGTGGAAAAATCACCAGTGCGCACGCGCTTGTCCACAACCGATGTGGATCGAATTCGGTAAATCCTGTGGGTAAGTGGTTCGACGCCTTGCGTAGCAAGGTGTCGTAGACAGGTGGTGAATTTTTCGCCACGGGCGCGCGCCGCGAGCGAGGCAACTGATCAATGTCGATGCTTGTCGTTGTCGCCGTGTGCCATTGCGAAGAACCGCTCAGGTAAGTCGTGTGAGCGTTGCTAGCGCGCAAGATTGGAGTGATCGTCGGCAGCGCGTGCTTCACGCGATACCTTCAACATGGCGCCGATCAGACCGGCGCCTGCACTGCATCAGCGTACGCTTTCATCCAGCTGGATCCGACCACGCAGCGAATTGCTCATCGCCTCGGTGATCAGCACATCGACAAACTGCCCGATCAAGCGCGCATTGCCGGGGAAATTTACCGGGCGCATGTTCTCGCTCTTGCCGGTCAATTCGTTCAGATCGCGTCGCGAGGGGCCTTCCACCAACACCCGCTGCACGCTGCCCACCATGGACTGCGAAATGCTCGCGGCATGCGCGCTGATCTGCGCCTGCAAACGTGCCAGGCGCGCCTGTTTGACGGTGTCGGGCGTGTCGTCCTGCAGATCCGAGGCCGGCGTTCCAGGCCGACGCGAGTAGATGAAGGAAAAACTTTGATCGAAGCCCACGTCTTCGATCAACTTCATCGTCTTTTCGAAATCCGCTTCGGTTTCGCCAGGAAAGCCGACGATGAAGTCCGAGCTGATCGAAATGTCCGGGCGCACCGCACGCAGCTTGCGGATCTTGGATTTGAATTCCAGCGCGGTGTAGCCACGCTTCATCGCCGACAGAATGCGGTCGCTGCCGGCCTGCACCGGCAGATGCAGATAATTGGCAAGCTGCGGCACATCTCGATACGCATCCACCAGCGAATCGGAAAATTCCAGCGGATGCGAGGTGGTGAAACGGATACGGCCAATGCCGTCGATCTGCGCGATGGTGCGAATCAACAAGCCCAGATCCGCGTATTGCGCGGCTTCGCCCGCATCGGCGCCATACGCACCGCGATAGGCGTTGACGTTCTGGCCGAGCAGATTGATCTCGCGCACGCCTTGCGCAGCGAGCTGCGCCACTTCCACCAGCACGTCTTCGAACGGCCGGCTCACTTCTTCGCCGCGGGTGTAGGGCACCACGCAGAACGAGCAGTATTTGGAACAGCCTTCCATGATCGACACGAACGCAGACGGGCTGTCGGCACGTGGCTCGGGCAGGCGATCGAACTTTTCGATTTCCGGGAAGCTGATGTCCACCTGCGACTTGCCCGATTGGCGCCGCGCGCGGATCAGCTCGGGAAGGCGATGCAGCGTCTGCGGGCCGAACACCAGGTCCACATAAGGCGCGCGCTTGACGATGGCTTCGCCTTCCTGCGAGGCCACGCAGCCGCCCACCCCGATGATCACCGGCGTGCCGCCGGCCTTGCGCCTGCTCTCCTTGAGCAAGCGCCAGCGGCCTAATTGACTGAACACCTTCTCCTGCGCCTTTTCGCGGATGGAGCAGGTGTTGACCAGCACCACGTCGGCGTCTTCGGGGTTGTCGGTCAGCTCCAGCCCTTCGGAGGCGGCGAGCACGTCGGCCATCTTGGCCGAGTCGTACTCGTTCATCTGGCACCCGTGCGTCTTGATGTACAGCTTGCCGCGCACCACGGCAGGCGCGGCCGGGCGGGCGATGGGCAGCGGCAACAGGGCGGGTGCGTCCACAGAGGTGGCTGCGGACAGATCGGAAACGGATGTCCCGGGCATGGCGCTTATTCCAGGCGGGTAGCAGATAGCCGTGTAGTCTAACCGCTTGCGCCGGCTGCGTCCGAATGCTCAGGCCTTGGCGCTGATCGCCTCGGCGCCGCCGAATGCCGACAGGTCGGCCATATGCGGGCGATGGAGGCGCGCGTGGTGGCGGGCGGGTCGACCGGTCCGAAATCGACCATCCAGCCGAGCGCGCCGCTCCTCAGTACATCGGCCGCGCTGCAGCGATCGCTCAAGAGATAGTCGCTCTTGGCCAGTTGCGCATCCATCGCTTGCAGAACCGTCTCGCAGTCGGAATAGGGTGAGATCGAGCGGGGCGCGGCGTCGCGTTTCAGCCCGCGGTCGATGATCGCCTGCTTGAACGCCGCACCGTAGAAGGCCAGCCAGCGTAAATAGGCGCCGCGATCCGCATCGCCCGGCGCCGGCGACAGACCGGCTTCCAGATACAACTCGGCCAGGTACTCACAGATCCGCGCCCTGTTCGGTGACCACGCTGTCGCCGTGCCGAATCGCTGGAATCTTGCCCATCGTGTTGATTGCCAGGTACTCGGGCGCGAGCTGCTCGCCTTTTTGCGGATCGAGGAACGCGTTGCGAGCGCAACTGCACCGGCTGCCCCGGCAACGCCTGCCGACACTTGGCAAGCCCAGGGCAAGCTGGGACACTGCGCCACATGAAGGGGATGTCACGATTGCTGGGGCTGTTGTTTGTCGCGTTGTCGGCGGCGCCGGTCAGCGCAGGCACGTTGTACAAGTGCGTCAGCGATGACGGCATCACCAGCTATTTGAGCAAGCGCCAGCGTGGCGCGATCTGCAGTGTCATCAGCAGTTACACCCCTGATCGATCTGCCCGCCGCACACCGCCGTCTTCGGTGCGCCCAACGTCAGGCGCGATTGCCAGCCCGGTGCGCAGCATCGCCACTATCGACAGCGGCGTGCCGTCCACGATCCTCAGCCAGCCTGTCAGCCAACCGCCGCGCCGCGCCGCCGAGGTCGCTTCAGCAGTGGTGCCGCGCGCGCTGCCGGTGTCGGAGACGTCCATCGTGCAGGCTTCTGTCGCCGCAGGGGTCAATCCGCGACGCGTCGTTAGCGGGCAGGTTTATTCTTATATGAAGGACGGCGTGCGCCACTACACCAGTGCGCGCCCGCGTCAGGTCGCCAGCATCGAAGGCCTGCGCACCATCCACTACAGCTTTATCGAGACCTGCTACGCCTGCGCTGCCAAGCCCGGCGTCAACTTCGGTGAGATCCGCCTCAATACCAATGCCTATCAGCAGGAAATCACTGCGGCCGCGCGCGAGTTCGGGGTCGAAGAATCGATCGTGCGCGCGATCATCCATGCCGAGTCGGCCTACAACCCGCTGGCGCTCAGCCGTGCCGGCGCGCAAGGGCTGATGCAATTGATGCCGGGTACCGCGCGCCGTTTCGGCGTCAGCGATGCCTATGATGTATCGCAAAATATTCGCGGCGGCGTGCAGTATCTGGCCTGGTTGCTGAAACGCTTCAACGGCGATTTCACGCTTGCCGCCGCCGGCTACAACGCAGGCGAGGGCGCGGTGGATCGCTACGGTGGCGTGCCGCCTTACAGCGAGACCAAGCGCTATGTGCAGCGCGTCGGCCTGCTGGCCGGTCGCTATCGCGGGCAGACGACGGCAGCCAATTGAGCTACGTGCGTTTGTACACACTTGCTGCGCGCTATCAAGTGTCTCGACTGCGCATGCTCGATGCCGATATCAGGTCGTTTCCACTGCGTGGCTGCTGCCTTTGCGTAATCAGGATCGTGCAGCGAACGCCCACCATGTCTCTGACTTGAGCGGCGCTGTCTTCAGGCACTGCGCCACAGTTGCCCGCACGGTTCCAGGGCCAGCACACCACGCAATCAACGCGGGCATGCATCCAGTGTTTGCACAGCGCAGCTCCGACTGCGTACATTGCATTGTCTGTGCATTAAGCGTTCCGCTACACTGCGGTCGATTCATCGCGGCTGGACCCCCCGCCAGCCGTTGGCAGCCTCACGCTACCTAATCAAGATCGGAGAGCCGGATGGCCAACGATGGGGTTAACGCACCTGCCGATCTCGGGCGTCGTCGGTTTTTGACCGCGACAACGGCCGTGGTCGGTGCGGTAGGAGCAGGATTTGTTGCAGTTCCGTTCGTGAAGTCGTGGAATCCCAGTGCGCGCGCCAAATTGGCCGGCGCACCGGTGACCGCCGACATCAGCGCCTTGCAAGAGGGGCAACGGCTGGTTCTTGAGTGGCGCGGTCAGCCGATCTGGATCGTCAAGCGCTCCAAGGCAATGCTCGACGCACTGCCGTCGTTGGATGACCGGCTCAAGGACCCCAAGTCCGATAACAAGGACCAGCAGCCGGACTACGTGCTGAAGAACCCTGAGTACCGCTCGATCAAGTCCGATATCTCGGTCCTGGTCGGTCTGTGCACGCATCTGGGCTGTTCGCCGGAGATGGTCGCCGAGATCCGGCCCGAGCCCTACGACCCGCAATGGAAGGGCGGTTACTTCTGCCCCTGCCATAAATCGCGCTTCGACATGTCCGGCCGCGTCTTCGACGGCGTGCCGGCACCGATCAACCTGCTGGTGCCCCCACACCACTACGTGGACGACAACACACTGGTCATCGGCGTCGATCCGGATGGCGCCGGTACGTCGGCCAAAAGCACGGGGGCTGCCTGATGAGCAATATTCTTGTCCGTACCGCGAACGGGGTGTTCGAGTGGGTCAACGAACGCGCGCCCGGCTTGATGCCGGTCTATCGCAAGCACATCAGCGAGTACTACGCGCCCAAGAACTTCAACATCTGGTACTACTTCGGTTCGCTGGCGATGGTGGTGCTGGTCAATCAGATCGTCACCGGCATCTTCCTGACGATGCATTACAAGACCAGCGCCGCCGATGCGTTCGCCTCGATCGAATACATCATGCGCGACGTGGAGTGGGGCTGGCTGATCCGCTACATGCACAGCACCGGCGCCTCGCTGTTCTTCATCGTGGTGTATTTGCACATGTTCCGCGGCTTGATGTACGGCAGTTACCAGAAGCCGCGCGAGCTGGTGTGGATTCTCGGCATGCTGATCTATCTGGTGCTGATGGCCGAAGCCTTCATGGGCTACGTGCTGCCCTGGGGGCAGATGTCGTTCTGGGGCGCGAAGGTGATCATTTCGCTGTTCGGCGCCATTCCGGTGATCGGCAATGGCTTGACCGAGTGGATCATGGGCGACTACCTGCCCGGCGATGCCACGCTCAACCGCTTCTTTGCGCTGCACGTGATCGCCTTGCCGCTGGTGCTGCTGTTGCTGATCGTGCTGCATCTGGGCGCGCTGCACGAAGTGGGCTCCAACAATCCCGATGGCGTCGACATCAAGAAAGGCCCCAAGGGCAATCGCTGGGATGCGCACAAGCCGGCCGACGGCATTCCGTTCCACCCGTATTACACGGTCAAGGATCTGGTCGGTATCGGGTTTCTGCTGCTGATTGCGGCATTCATCATCTTCTTTGCACCGGCCTTCGGCGGTCTGTTTCTTGAGCACGACAACTTTACCGAGGCCAACCGGCTGGTGACGCCGGAGCACATCAAACCGGTGTGGTACTACACGCCGTACTACGCGATGTTGCGGGTGGTGCCCAACAAGCTGGGTGGCGTGGTGGTGATGTTCTCGGCGATTGCGATCCTGTTTCTGGTGCCATGGCTGGACCGCGCCAAGGTGCGTTCGATCCGCTACCGCGGCTGGATCTCCAAGGTCGCACTCGGCGTGCTGGTGGTGTGCTTCGTATGGTTGGGCGTGATTGGCTCCGGGCCGGGCACCGATGCATACGAGACCTATGTCGGGCGCGTGCTGACCTTCCTGTATTTCGCCTTCTTCATCACCATGCCGGTGTGGACGCGGCTGGATAAGACAAAGCCGGTACCGGAGCGGGTGACCACCCATGACTAAGCGCATGGTGAAGTCATGGAAGTGGCATGTGGCTGCGTTGCTATGCAGCTTGGCCATGGCCGGTGGAGGGATGGCAGCTGAGGGTGGCACGGTGCATCAGGCCGGTAACGATCTGAGCGATCGCGCGTCGCTGCAACGTGGCGCGCAGCTGTTCATGAACTACTGTTCGGGCTGCCATTCGCTGAAATACCTGCGTTATTCGCGCATGGCCAGCGATCTGGGCTTGAGCGAGGCAGAGGTCATGGCCAACCTCAACTTCACCGGTGCCAAGGTGGGCGAACACATCGAAGGCACCATGCCGCACGATGCGGCGACCAAATGGTTCGGCAAGGCACCGCCGGATCTGACCCTCATTGCCCGCGTGCGCGGCACCGACTGGGTCTACACCTACCTCAAGTCGTTCTATCTGGATCAGACCCGTCCGCTGGGCTGGAATAACCAGTTGTTCCCGAATGCGTCCATGCCCAACCCGCTGTGGGAACTGCAAGGCCTGCAGCAGGCGCAGTACGGGCTGCCCGACAAGGCCACCGGCGACAAGCCGGTGCAGGCGCTCAATCTGGCTCAAACTGGACGACAGACGCCGGTCGAGTTCGATCAAACCGTGCGCGATATCTCCAACTTCCTGGAGTACGCAGGCGAGCCGGCTGCGCTGAAGAGGCAAAGCATGGGCGTGTGGGTGATCCTGTTCCTTGTCCTGCTCACCTTCATCGCCTACCTGCTCAAGAAGGACTATTGGAAGGACGTGCATTGATCGCCTAGCAGCCTGCCGCGAAGCCGCAGCAGGCGCCTCAAGCCCCTCTCCCCTCGGCATAGGGGTTGGGGTGAGGGTAAGTGAACAAGTAAAGTATCCGTTGGTGACAATGTAGACTTCAACTCCCACACCGTCGTCACTCGACAGGGTGCGCATCGCCCGCCCCGTCGCAACTTGACGTGGATTGACGCTCTACATAGGCCACACCTGCTTCGAAGCGTGTGTAGAAAAAAAGTGTGCGTCGCAAGAAAGTGAACGTGCATGCGCCTGTCCCAACCGACAAGCGAGCGACCGCGTGAAGCAAAGCCAGCCCTAGCGCTCCAGTCGTCATCGCAGCCGCCAGCCGATCCGCAAGACACAAATCAACGGCCAGCACCGCGCCGCTAACGCGTCATTACCCCCTTATCAGCCATCGAGTGCAAAAACGTAGCCTATCGGAGTGTTAATCGCACCCATCACCCTTGGCTTTTGCGTGACGTGATTGCACACTCAAAGGACCGTGGTGACGGTCGGCGTTGGGCCGGCCGCGCCGATGCGGCCGGCGGATTCCGGTCGTCGGAGAGCCTTGAATGGCGACGAGTGTGCGTATGCGGAATACCTTGACTTTGTTTTCGTCCAACGACGACGTGTTGTGCCACCGGGTCCGGCTGGTCCTGGCGGCGAAAGGGGTGACCTACGACCTGGTGCCGGTCGACCCACAAAATCCTCCCGAAGATCTGATCGATCTCAATCCCTATCATTCGGTTCCCACCCTGGTCGAACGCGACCTGGTGCTGTACGCCGCATCGGTGGTCAGCGAGTACCTCGACGAGCGCTATCCGCATCCGCCGCTGATGCCGGTCGACCCGCTATCGCGCGCGCGCCTGCGTCTGGCGATGCTGCGGATCGAGCACGACTGGGTGCCGCAGGTGCAGGCGATCCAGCTTGGCAACAAGACCCAGGCCGAAGCCGGCCGCAAGCGCCTGAAAGAACTGCTCACCGCATCGGTGCCGTTGTTCAAGGCCAGCAAATTCTTCCTCAATGCGGAAATGAGTCTGGCCGATTGCGCGATGGCACCGATCATCTGGCGACTGGACGCGTTGGAGATCGGGCTGCCCAATGACGGCAAGGCGATCGAGGACTATGGCAACCGGATCTTCCGCAATCCCGGCTTCATCCGAAGCCTGACCGATCACGAACGCAAACTGCGCGACATGCCGGGCTGATGCGAGGGCTGTATGCCAACAGACCGAGGTCCGATCGCAGCGCCGCCGCTGCGGGCCGTGTGCGGGTAAAATGACGCCATGAGCGAAGATTTCCCCCGCATGACCAGCCATCGCCCCTACCTGCTGCGGGCCTTGGTCGAATGGATCAACGACAACGGCATGACGCCGCACGTTCTGGTGGACGCAGGATTGCCTGGCGTGCAGGTGCCTGCCAGTGCCGTCAAGGACGGCCGCGTCGTGTTGAACATCGCCGAGCGCGCCGTGGTTGGGCTACAGGTCGATAACGAAAGCGTGCGCTTTACTGCGCGCTTCGGCGGCGTCAGCCATCCGGTCATGGTGCCGATGGCCGCCGTGCTGGCGGTGTACGCACGCGAGACCGGGCAGGGCATGGCCTTGCCGGACGACATTCCCGGCACCAGCACCGAGCCACCCGATCCCGGTGCGCCTCCTCCGCCGAGCCCGCCCACGTCGGACGAGCTGCCAACTGCCGGCAAGCGCCCGCATTTGCGTGTGGTCAAGTAGGCAGACGCGCGGGCGCGCGTTTGCGCGTCCGCTGTAGAATGTATGGCATGCGCTGCGGATGCTCATGTGCACTGTACGCATGCGACACGGATAGACGGGCGTAGCTGCAATCGACGCATCTGCGCTATCGATGCGTCGCCATTGCACTGCAGACGTTCAGTCGCACACCGTTGAGCGCCACGACGTGCCTGCACTTGCGCAAACTGGTCAAGCTGCACTCAATTCAGGTGCTGATGATCCGGATTCAGCGGCATCACCGTGGCCACTTGTGGGCCGGTGAAGGCGATCAGTTGATCGCCGCGCAGCACCAGACGACCGCTGTGGCGGTCCACGCCGTCATGCGAATACTCGAAGCGAAACGTACGCTCGAAGCCCAGCCAACCATTGGGCTTGCGGCAGATGCGCAGGTTGGTGGAATGCACGCTCTGGTCCAACCACTGCACATCGGCGGCGCGGCAGGCATTGCGGCCGAGGGTGTCGGCGCGTTCGGCAGCGGCACGCGAGGAGTTCCAGAACGCGAACAGCGCTGCGCCGGCAATCATGAACAGGATGAGACTGGGCATGGCAGCCAATGTGCCATGGCTGCGGGCCGGTCCACAATGGCCTTTTCGCGCGGCACCGTTGTAGGTGCGCGCACATCAAGAAAGCCACCGATGCGCCATCTCGAACGCCTGAGCGGTGACGACAGGCTTGCCGGCGTCACCGCTCGCGACGAGATGCCGCCGCGCCATTAAAACGCATCGCGCCATGCACTCTTCGCAGCTGGAAGGGTTTCTTCGGCGGTGGGTCGGGATGTAGCGTGTGTGTCCAATATCATGGCCAAACTAACGCGGTCAGCCACTACAGGGACAAAACGCTTCAAACCAATGAAGTCTGTGCGGCATTTTTCGCTGGGCGCCATCGTGCCAATACACGTGTAAAGGGGCAAAGAGCTCATGTCACGTCTTCCCATTACTTCGTCCTCCGGCGTGCCGTCAACGAGCCGGGTGCCGGTCGATGATCCGGCTGGTCATCATCACGTTGCGGTACCCGACTCTTCGCCCCCATCCGCGTCCCCCCCTCACTCCGGCGCCGGTCCGCTTGCCGGTCTTTCTTCCCGGTCTCGGTCCCCGTTGCGTTCCCGGGCTCAGCCATATTCACAGGTCCACAGTCAAGCGGTGGGCAGTGCCAGTGCGTCTGCCCCGCCCCCTGCGGAGGCGGTTGATATCGTGGATTGGTCCGAGGCCATGCGCGCGTTGCAAATCCACGTGAATTCGCAATTGGGGGGCACGGACGAGTCGCCGCCGCGGGCTCTCGGGGAGCAGGTTGATCATTGGCTGACAGCGGCCTGCCAGCCGTGCCTGGAAAACGGGCACGCGTTCGATGATGAGTTTAACGCGGGACAGTTTTCCAAGCTTCTCGAGAAGCGCTATCAAGCAACAGCGCACCAGTCGGAAATTGAACAGGGTGAGGTGCTGCAACTGGGAGCGGAAGTGATCAACGCAGTCGCCGCAGATCCTGAATTACGCAAGCTGGTGTTTGCAATGGCGGAGAGTGCGCTTGGGACATGCCATGACAATGTTTCAACCGGATTCTCGGCCATCGTCAATACGGTTCGTAATCACCAGATGTCACTAGCCGTGAAGCAAAGAAGGCTCAATGCTGCCGGGTTGCAGGCTTGGGCGAGCCGGCAGTTTCGCCTGGATGCGCTCGAGTCGGAAGTGCATCGCTTCATCAAGCGTTCTATCAAAGCCTGCACGACGGAGCTTGAACAGTTCTCAGGTGCATTTGCGCTACAGGCCTGCGTAGCGGATATCCAAAGGACTATATTAACCTTCACGGAAAATTTTAGGCTACTGGCCCCACTCGACCCGAGAATCGGCGAGCTGATGGACAGGATTGACCAATCCGGGTCTTCAGACAGTGCGGATATTACAAGGGAACTTGCTTCCTTGGTACAAGACATTTTAGCGAGGTACGCGGCGGGGCAACTGCCGGCCGCGCCGACCGACCCTGGGGTGCAGTATATGGTCGGGATGATGCAATATATGAGTCAACGTCGAAATGACTGGAACCAGCTCGCAAGCAATGGCGAGGTATCAAGGCAATATGCCCAGCTCGCAAGCAATGGCGGGTTGCCAACCGAAGAGCAATCATTCAGGCAGTCGCAGCTTTTCAAAAGGTTGAAGACGCTTCAAGATGAGCCGGTGGAAACGATGATGCATGCCAAGGTGATGTTGCGTGAGGAGCTCGATTTGCCGAACGTGCCGTCATCGATGATATTCCAGTCGATAAGTGCGTTGACCAATGAAGATTTGACCACGCTAGCAAGCTCTGTTCGCGAGCGCGAACGGGATAAGGATGCATTCGGTGATTTTATGTTGGCTAACGAGACGTGGAGAGCGGGGGTCAAGCAGTTGTATGCCGCTGAATACGAGGCATTGATGGAGTCGTTCAATAATGATGCGTTCTATGAGCTGGACGTGCCGCCCGGCGATGACGCGCATGTGGCTGAGTCGATAAAGTATAATGAGCTTGCTGCAGACTTTTTGGATCGCAAGCAGAAGGCGGAAAACGCCTGGCTTCGGGAAAAAGTTGGTTTAGATATTTCGGGCTAGTCAAATTTACATGCACCAACCACGATAAATCGCGGACCCTGTGCTGGACCTTTGAGTATCCCTTGCGGGATGCTGGTGAATCTAAACCGATGGTAGGGCAACAAGGGCGTGACGTCGGTCCAGTGCACACCGGCAACGCATCATCCGGCATGCCCGCTATGAAGAGAGCACGCACGTGCCGGGCTCGCTCGCGTCTTACGGCATCCAGGGGCTGAGCCTCAAACTGGTCACCCGCCCGCCATGCTGCGGCCGACAGCCTCAATGTCGGGCATTGGTTGGGCGGGCCGAGCGGCTGCGCGGTGGGGGCGCTTTGAATCGATTGCCGCCAAGGCCACATCAGTCTTGCATGCGCTGCACCGCACCCCCATCCATAGCAGTCCTGCCGAGTTGAATCCGATTGCCGCGCGGCCGGTTGCCGTCGCGGCTTCGGGCACCACCCATGCATCCTGTTCTGCAGCAATTTCATCCTGTGGTCGCTGCGTGGTTTGCACGGACCTTCGCTGCGCCCACGCCAGCGCAGATTGCCGCGTGGCCGGCGATCCAGGCCGGGCGCCACACGTTGGTGGCCGCGCCGACCGGCTCGGGCAAGACGCTGACCGCATTCTTCGCAGCCATCGATGCGTTGATCCGCGACGGACTCGACCATGGCGGGGCGCTGCCCGATGAGACCCGCGTGGTCTACGTCTCGCCGCTGAAGGCGCTGTCCAACGATATCCACCTCAACCTGGAGGCGCCTTTGCAGGGCATCCGCACCGCGCTGGTCGCGAGCGGCCTGCCGGACGTGGCGGTGCGCACGGCGGTGCGTACCGGCGACACCCCGCAGCGTGAGCGGGCACAGGCGCGCCGCACGCCGCCACATATCCTGGTGACCACGCCGGAGTCCTTGTACGTGTTGTTGGGCTCGGCATCCGGGCGCAATGCGCTGCGGCATGTGCGCACCGTCATCGTCGATGAGATCCACGCGGTGGCGGCGGATAAACGCGGCAGTCATCTGACCCTGACGTTGGAGCGATTGCAGCGGCTGGCCGAGCGCCCGATCACGCGCATTGGCTTATCCGCGACGCAGAAGCCGATCGAGACCGTGGCGCAGTTTCTGGTCGGTGTCGGCGAAGCCAGCCAACCGCCACCGCAGTGCGAGATCGTGGATATCGGCTACACCCGCACGCGCGATCTCGCACTGGTCTTGCCACCGACGCCGCTGAGCGTGGTGATGTCCAACGATCAGTGGCTGCAGGTGTATGCCGATGTCGCCAAGCTCGCGCAGCAACATCGCACCACGCTGGTGTTCGTCAACACCCGGCGCATGGCCGAGCGGGCCACGCGGCATCTTGGCGATCTGCTTGGCAAACAGCGCGTGGCTGCGCATCACGGCAGCCTGTCGCGGGAAACGCGCTTGTTGGCCGAGCAGCGCCTCAAGGCCGGCGAACTGACCGTCTTGGTAGCCACCGCATCGCTGGAGCTCGGCCTGGATATCGGCGGTGTCGATCTGGTCTGCCAGCTTGGTTCGCCACGTTCGATCGCCACGTTCCTACAACGTGCCGGACGCTCCGGGCATGCGGTCGGTGGCACACCGAAGGCGCGGCTGTTTCCGCAGACCCGCGATGAGTTGGTCGAATGCGCTGCAGTGTTGGACAGTGTGCGCCGCGGTGAGCTGGACACGTTGCGGATTCCACGTGCGCCCATCGATGTGCTTGCACAGCAGATCGTGGCCGAGGTCGCCTGCGAGGACTGGGACGAAGACGCGCTGTTCGCATTGGTGCGCCGCGCCTGGCCATTCGCTCAGCTGAGCCGGGAGACGTTCGATCGCTTGGTGGGCATGTTGTGCGATGGCTTCAGTACCCGGCTTGGGCCGCGTGCGGGCTATCTGCATCGCGATGCGGTGCATCGGCGGCTGCATGCCCGCCGTGGCGCACGCATGACCGCACTGACCTCCGGCGGCACCATTCCCGAAACCGGCGACTACAGCGTGGTGCTGGAACCGCAGGCGGAAAAGATCGGCACGGTGAACGAAGATTTCGCGGTCGAAAGCCTCACCGGCGATGTGTTTCAGCTCGGCAATGCCAGCTACCGCATCCTGCGCGTGGATGCGGGCCGGGTACGCGTGGAAGATGCCAAGGGCGCGCCGCCAAACATTCCGTTTTGGCTGGGCGAAGCGCCGGGCCGCAGCGATGAATTGTCGGCGGCGGTGTCGCGGTTACGTGGCGAGATCGCCGCGCGGCTCGACAGCGCGCGCCTCGACGGTATTCCCTTCGACGCCAGGCCCCTCACCAGCATGCCCCTCACCAGCATGCCCCTCACCAGCATGCCCCTCACCAGCATGCCACATCAGTCCGTCTGCGATTGGCTTTGCAGCGAATTAGGCCTGGCCGCAGAAGCTGCGCGCCAACTGGTGGACTATCTGGCGCACGCCTGCGCGGCGCTGGGCACGCTGCCGACCCAAAAGTGTCTTGTGATGGAGCGCTTCTTCGATGCCAGCGGCGGCACCCAGCTGGTACTCCATTCGCCGTATGGCAGCCGCATCAATCGCGCCTGGGGATTGGCGTTGCGCAAGCGTTTTTGTCGCACCTTCAATGTCGAATTGCAGGCGGCGGCAACCGAAGATGCGATCGTGTTGTCGCTCTCCACCAGTCATAGTTTTGCATTGGAGGAGGTGGCCCGTTATCTGCACTCGTCGTCGGCCGAGCATGTGTTGATCCAGGCCGTGCTGGATGCGCCGCTGTTCGGCGTGCGCTGGCGCTGGAATGCGACCAATGCGATGGCGCTGCCGCGCTTCAGTGGCGGCAACAAGGTGGCGCCGCAGTTGCAGCGGATGAAGTCCGAAGACCTGCTGGCGAGCGTGTTCCCCGATCAGGTCGCCTGCGCAGAAAATCTGGTCGGCGAGCGGCAGGTGCCGGACCATCCATTGGTGTCGCAGACGCTGGAGGACTGCCTGCATCAGGCCATGGACAGCGAAGGCTGGTTGCAGGTGCTGCGTGGGTTGGAATCCGGCGCGATCACGTTGATGGCGCGCGATCTGGCCGCGCCATCGCCGTTGGCGGCCGAAGCCTTGAACGCGCGTCCGTACGCGTTTCTGGACGACGCGCCACTGGAAGAACGCCGCACCCAGGCGGTGCAAAACCGCCGCTACACGCCGCAGACCAGCGACGATCTGGGGCGGCTCGATCCGGACGCCATCGCCTCGGTAAGCGAGCAAGCCTGGCCGCAGCCGCGCGATGCCGAAGAAATGCACGAAGCGCTGGTCGGACTGGGCGTACTGCCCATCGGTGAAGCCGCCGATGCGCAATGGCACACATGGTTGGCTGCACTCGCTGCCGATGGTCGTGCCAGCTGCTTGGTGTTGAACGGTGCGCCCGCGCTGTGGATCAGCGCCGAGCGCATCGACTGGTTCATGCCGCTGTATCCAGATGCGTTACCGCAACCGCCGTTGCGGGCGCCGGCCGATTGCCGTGTCGCCGAGTGGGAACGCGACTGGGCCGTGCGCGAACTGCTGCGCGGGCGCTTGTCTGCCATCGGCCCGGCACAGGTGGCGGCATTGGCTGGCGCACTGCACTTGCCCGACGCCGAGATCGTGCTCGCCCTGGCGGCATTGCAGCGCGAGGGCTATGTCATGGCCGGCCAGTTCAGTGCGCAGGCACAGTCGGAAGAGTGGTGCGAACGCCATTTGTTGGCGCGCATCCATCGCTACACCTTGGGGCGCCTGCGCCGCGAGATCGAGCCGGTGGCACAACGCGAGTACGCACGCTTTCTGTTCGAATGGCAGCACGTCGACAGCGCTAGCCGTGTGGCTGGGCCGGATGCATTGGCCGGCGTGGTCGGACAGCTGGAAGGCTTCGAAGCGCCTGCGTTGCTGTGGGAGAGTGAGCTGTTACCGGCGCGCGTGCGCGACTATCAACTGGCGTGGCTGGACGAGTTGTGCACGGCCGGGCGCACCGTGTGGGCACGCTTGCGTCCCGGCGGTGGCCGCAGCGGCGCTGCGTTGCGCGCGACGCCGATCGTTTTGCTACCGCGTCGCCAGGCGCAGCAGTGGAGCAGCCTGGCACGCGGTATCGATGACGCGCCGTTAGGCTCGCGCGCGCAACGCGTGGCCGACGTATTGCAGCAGCAAGGCGCTCTGTTCTTCGATGAGATCGCTGATGCCGCCCGCTTGATGAGCACCGAGCTGGAAGACGCGTTGAGCGAGCTGGTGATGCGTGGTCGCGTGCATTGCGACAGTTACGCCGGGCTGCGTGCGCTGCTGGTGCCGGCGTCCAAGCGACCGAGCGCGTTGTCGCGCCAACGTCGCCGTGCCAGTGCGCTGGGCATTCGCGATGCCGGTCGCTGGGCGCCGGTGCGCGCGCTCCCCGAGTTGACCTTTGCCGAAGCCGGCGAGCGGCATCAGGACACCCTTGAACACGTTGCGCGCACGCTGTTGCATCGCTATGGTGTGGTTTGTTGGCGCTTGCTCGAACGCGAGGCCGCCTGGTTGCCGCCGTGGCGCGAATTGCTGCGCATGTATCAACGGCTGGAAGCGCGCGGCGAGATCCGTGGCGGGCGTTTTATCGCAGGCCTGTCCGGCGAGCAGTTCGCGCTGCCTGACGCGATTGCCGCGTTGCGCCGCGTGCGTGCACAGCCGTTGCAACAGCAGTGGGTGTGTGTGAGTGCGAGCGACCCAAGCAATCTGCTCGGCAGTCTTCTGCCGGGCGAGCGCATCGCGCGCGTGCCGGGCAATCGCGTTGCCTATCTCGATGGCTTGCCATTGGCAGCCTGGACGGCCGATCGCTTTGCGCCGCTGCAGGAGCTGACTGCGGAGCAGGCAGACCAGGCGCTGCGCTTGCTGCAGCGCGGCCCCGGCGCTGCCGAGCAGACGCCGATGGAACAGTGGCTGGCTCAGTCGCCCGGTCGCGCAGGTCGCTTGCCGATCGTGCGTGGAAGCGGGCGCGACAGATAACGGCTCTCCGGCACGACCCAGCGCCACGGCGCATCCATCGCCTTGCGAATGCCGATGCGCGGCGTGCCCAGCGGAATCGACGGTGGTGGCAGGCCGTCGTCGTCGATCCATAGCAGTGCGGCTGCGTTGGTCAGATCCAGCCCGTTATCGGGTGTCGTTACGCCAACGGCCTGGGCCAGGCGACCGGGGCCGGTGGTCAAGGTCTTCAGCGGGGCGGCATGCGCGCGGTCTGCATGGTGTCGCCCCCGGCGAGCGGCTCGAGCGCGCGCATCAGCACCGCATGCCCAGCCGCGCCGCCGCACACCGCGTTGATTGCCCAGTGCATGTCATAGATGAAATACACAAACAGAGATGCGCGGGCGCGCCAAACATCACCTGCGTGCGTGGGGTCATGCCGCGGAACGAATGCGCCGCCGGATCCTCGCTGCCCCAATACGCCTGGACCTCGGTGATGCGGCCTCATTGTCCGTCCGCGCCGACCAGCACCTTGTTGAGCAATTGCGGTGCGACGCTGCGTGCGTCGTGGTCGTAAAACGTGCGTGGGAGTGGCCGAAGTGACATGCGCTCAGCGTAGCGGCGCGGCCGTGATGTCGCTGCTGCAAATGTCTCTACGGACTGTCCCGGAGAATGCGTCGACCAGGGGTAGGATTTTTCCGAATGCGAACTGTTGCGAGCGCATGACCGGTCACAAAAGCGCACATCCAACTGCCTGAATAGCAGTGCGGTCACGCCCGCAGCTCAAGCGCGTTTTGCCTTTGCCGATAGTAGTTAACGAACGGTTAGCAACGCCGCATCGTCGTGATCGGTCCTTGGCTGCACGCCACTGGTCCATGCAGCGCATGTCGCGCGCACCAGTCAAGAGAACTCCCCAATGGTAGGCAACTTCAGAATCGGAACCAGGCTGATCGTGGCGTTGCTGATCGTCTCGGCGCTCGGCGCATGCATCTGGTGGGTGGGCTCTTCCAACTCCAGCCGCATCAGCGACCTGTCGACCTCGTTGTACGAGCGCGAATTGCTCGGCTTGTCGAATGTGAAAGAGGCCAACATCGACCTCATCTACGCCGGCCGCGCCCGCGCCAACGCGCTATTGGCCAGCAGCGCCGAAGAACGGCAATCGCATGTGCAGAGCATCGACAAGTACACCGCCGGGGTGGTCGATTCTATGACCCGTGCGCGTGGCAGTTTCGCAACCGAAGAGGGCAAGAACAAGCTGGCGCAGTTCGATCGCGCCTGGCAAAAGTATCTGGACGAGCGCGGCCGTTTTAGCGAAGTCGCCAACCGCGAGGCCTTGCGCGAAAACAATCCGGAATTTGCGGCGCTGTCGCGGGCGGTGCGCGCCAGTTCGGATGAAGTCGATCATCTGATGACCGAGTTGAGCAGCCTGCGCGAGCGCAGCGCGGCATTGGCCAATGCTGAAACCGGCGCCATCCATGCACGCAGTTCCAGGCTGCTGATCGCCATCATCTGCGGCGGCGTGCTGCTCGGCGCGATGCTCAGTGTGGTGATCAGCCGCAGTGTCACCGGCCCGATCCGCCGTGCAGTGGCAGTTGCAAATGGTTTGTCAGAAGGCGATCTGAGCATGCGCATCGAGGTGCAGAGTCGCGACGCAACCGCGCAGTTGCTCGAAGCGATGCGCACCATGGTGCAGAAGCTCTCGCAGGTGGTCGGTGAGGTTAACGCCAGTGCCGAGACCTTGGCCAGCGCATCGGAACAGGTCAGTGCCACCGCACAGAGCCTGTTGCAGGCCGCCAGCGAGCAGGCCGCCGGTGTGGAAAAAACCAGTGCATCGCTGGAACAGATGACCGCATCGATCAGCCAAAACGCCGATAACGCGCGCATTACCGACGGCATGGCCACCCAGGCCGCGAAAGAAACCATCGAAGGCGGCGAAGCCGTTGTCGCGACCACCCAGGCGATGAAGCAGATCGCGCAGAAGA
Organism: Xanthomonas populi; assembly: GCF_002940065.1. Taxonomy (GTDB): domain Bacteria; phylum Pseudomonadota; class Gammaproteobacteria; order Xanthomonadales; family Xanthomonadaceae; genus Xanthomonas; species Xanthomonas populi. The sequence continues at coordinate 23,927 of NZ_MDEJ01000013.1, read as the reverse complement.
TTGGCATCATCGACGACATTGCGTATCAGACCAATCTGCTTGCGCTCAACGCTGCGATCGAGGCGGCGCGTGCCGGCGAACATGGTAAAGGATTTGCAGGAGTCGCCGCCGAGGTGCGCAAGCTGGCCGAACGCAGCCAGGTGGCCGCGCAGGAGATCGGCGAGGTGGCCAGTTCCAGCGTGGAATTGGCCGGTCGCGCCGGGCGTTTGCTGGACACCATCGTGCCCAGCATCAAGCGCACTTCGGATCTGGTGCAGGACATTTGTGCCGCATTCGAAGAGCAATCCTGCGGCGTCAGTCAGATTAATTCGGCGGTGATGCAGCTGAGTCAGACCACCCAGCAGAACGCCAGCGCGTCCGAAGAACTGGCCGCCACCGTCGAGGAAATGAGCGCCCAGGCCGAACAACTGCAGCAAAGCATGGTGTTCTTCCGCCTGGGCGCGCAGGGGCCGGCGACCACGCCGCTCAAGCGCGGCAAGGTGGTCGCCGTACGCCACGCGCGCGCCACCAGCACAGGCCGTTGGCGGCGCAATGCGGCACCCGCCTATGCCATGTCCGAGGGCCCGGACGAAGGCCAGTTCGCTCGCTTCTGAGAGACCGATCAATGACTGCACAGACCGACGATGTGATGCCTGGCGACGCTGATGCGGCGGCCCAGTATCTGACCTTCCAACTGGACGGCGAAACGTTTGCCATCAGCATTCTTGGCATTCGCGAAATCATCCAGTACCGCACGCCGACACCGGTGCCGTCGATGCCGGCCTGCGTGCGCGGGGTGATCAATCTGCGTGGCGCAGTGGTACCGGTGGTGGATCTGCAATCGCGGTTGGGGCGTGCCGACAGCGCAATCGGCAAGCGCAGCTGCATCGTGATTCTGGCCACCGTGCAGGCGCAGGGACCGCAGGTGATCGGGGTATTGGTCGATGCAGTCAACGCGGTGATCGAACTGGCCGATCAGAACATCGAAGCGGCGCCTTCGTTCGGCACGCATATCCGCCACGATCTGCTGCGCGGCATGGGCAAGGTGGGCGAGCGTTTCGTGGTGTTGCTGGCAATGGAACAGGTGCTGCACGTCGACGAGATTGCGGGTAATACCGACGCATTGGTTGCCTGAGCGCGATCAATCAGTCCTGCGGGTACCAACCGGCAAAGCGATGCACGCGATTGCGCCCACTGCGCATTGCGATCTGCAGTGCATGCCGCGCACGCGCCAGCAAGGCGTTGGTGTCGTGCAGATCGCCGTCAGACGTCGCGACCAGCCCGATGCTGATCGTCAACGGGGCAGTGAGCCAGGTGGCCGCTTCGATTGCCGTGCGGATCCGTTCGGCGGTTTCCGCAGCGACCTGCGCCGACGTCGACGGTAACGCCACACACAGCTGATCCGAATTCAACCGCGCGACACTGGCGGTGGGCGACAGCTGTGCTGCGATAATTCTGGCGGCCTGGACCAGTGTTGCATCCGCTGCATCCGCGCCGGCCTGCAATTTTTGCCGCTTGAAGCCATCCAGATCGATCAGCAAAAAGCCGAGCGATTGCTTATACGAAGCACTCGGCGCGTCTGCAAGCGCGTGCACTGCGCTCTCCAGACCGGCGCGATTCCATAAGCCGGTGAGTGCGTCGCGTAGCGCGTCCAGCTCGACCAGCCTGGCTGCGTGACGCAACTCGATGGTATTGACGACCTGCCGCGCAAGCGCCTTCAGCGCGTTGCATTCGGCCACCGACAGGCGCCGCGGTATGCGATCCAAGACGCACAGCGTACCCAGCGCAATACCGTCGGAAGTCAGTAGCGGGGCGCCTGCATAGAAGCGTATCTGCGGCTCGCCGGTGACCAGCGCATTGTCGACAAAGCGCGCGTCCAGATGGGTGTCGCCCACTTCCATCACCTGATCGGGTTCGAGAATGGCGTGCGCGCAGAACGACAGGTCGCGCGGCGTCTCACTCGGCTGCATGCCGATCCTGGATTTGAACCACTGGCGTTGCGTGTCGATCAGGGAAATCAGCGCCATCGGCGTCCGGCACACTGCCGCAGCGATCGAAGTGAATTCGTCGTAGCTTGGCTCTGGCGCGGTATCCAACATCTGGTAGTCGTGCAGTGCGGCCAGGCGATCGTCTTCATTGGCCGGCTTGCGCGCGCCAAATGTAGCGTTGATGCCGCCGGGCAACAGTGTCGCCTGTATCAGGCTCAACCCGGGCGCGTCGGGATTCTGCATGCTAAGGACCACCGTAACAGTGCGCCGTCAGGCGATGAGAGAAATGGACGAGTCAGGCAATAACCGATACAACCGACCCATTGCCCGACGGTTGGAGCTGGCGCGTCGACCACCCTGGCGGCGAACCCATGCTCGAATCTTGCCACATTGGCCACGCACCGTAAGCGCTGGCGATTCCATTCTGCGCAGCACCGAATCCGGCGTCCAGTGCGCTCAGTAGGTCACTCGCCTTGACCCGCGTTTCCTTTGGGCCTGCGGGTCTGTTCGTCGTGAATCTGCTGATCCTTCTGCCCCGGACGCTGCTTGGCGGCCTCATCCTGCTTGCGGTCCTGCTGGCTCTCGGCGACGCCGTGCTGATTGTCGACGACGTGATCGGGCTGTTTTTGCTGATTGCTCATGGCGCTTGCGTCCGCTGTATGGAGTAATACGGACGTTAGCGCGCCCGGTGTGATCCCGGCGGCATGGTTCCGTTGTCGCACTGATGTCAGCTACAGCTGCGCCCAAAACAGAAGAGCCCCTAAAACACACAGTTTTCGAGGCTCTTCCGATTCATGCAGTGGTGGAGCGGAAGGGGATCGAACCCTCGACCTTCGCGATGCGAACGCGACGCTCTCCCAGCTGAGCTACCGCCCCACGCGCCTGGATTCTAACCAAATGCCGCTCGGTTCGCCAAGGGCCGGCCGGCGGCGGCAGGCCGCACGCTCAAGGATGCGATCTGAAGGGATGCGGTTCGAATTCAACCAAGCGCTGCGATCACTCGCCGATCAACGGGAACTTGAGGTCCGGGTTCTTGGCCTTCCATTCCTTGTACAACACCGAGCCTTCCCATGCAGCGAAGGCCTTGGGGGTGCGGCCACGGCCAGACCAGGTCTCGCCGGTGTGCGGCAGTTCGTACTTCGGCTTGACTTCGCTACGGCCGCTCTTCACCACTTCCTTACGTGTGGCGCTGGTGCCCAGGTACCCGGCAATATCGTTGCGCTGCTTGGTGTTGAAGTGACCAGCGAATTGCTCGAGCAGCGAGACGATGGTGGCATGCGCAGAGGATGCCTCGCTCGCGCGCTCGGTTTTCTCCTGTTCTTCCAGCTTGTGCAGTTCGTCCAGCAGCTTGGCTTTGGCTTGTGCGATGGAATCCAGTTTCGAAGTGGTATTGCTCACAGACGTATAGCCTCGGAATAAAAGTAGTGGAGACGCCGCCACAGGGCGCGCGTCATTATGGCATGCGGCCCGGGGGTGGCCGTTGCGTGACCGGGGCTCGCACACGCTCTGAAACAGCCGTGCCACGGGGGCTGCGCGGCCGTTTTCTGCGGGGGCGTTACAGCTGCTGTCCAGCGTCTGCCTGTGCAGCAAACCCGGCCGTCACGATACAGCAGCGGGGCAGTGCTGTGATTGCGATCACTGCGCGGTTGCCTCATCCAGCAGAGGCATCACTTGCGCTTCCAGCACCTCGCGGCGCCATTGGCCGAGCGGTGCAGGCCAGCTGTGTTGTTCGATCAGGGTTTCCAGGTGCCGCCTCGAGGCCAGGATGCCGTCCGGCAGGCCCAGTTCGCGGCTGCGCTGCGCCACCGCGTCCTGCAGCCGCTTGAGCACGGCCTTGTTGCCGTCGGTGGCGGCCTGCGCCAGCGGCGCGTGGTCCTCGTCCGGCAACGATGTGTTGAGCGCTTCCCATAGTGCGGCCGCGAGCTTGCGCGGTGCCTTGGGGAATTTGTCGAACTGGCGCAGCAAGGCATCTAGATCGTCGGGTGGAAAACGCGCCAGCTGACTGGCCAGTTCGTTGTCCAGGATCCAACTGCGCGGTCGGTCGCTCTGACGCGCTTGCAGATCGCGCCAGCGCAGCAGCCGCAACAGTCGACGCTGCGCTGCAGGCTCAAGGAATTGCGCGGCGCGCAGGCTCACATGCGGCCAACGCTCGCCATCGTCGTGCTCCACCGTGGCGAGCAGGCGCTCGGCATCTTCGGCTAGCCAACCCAGGCGATCCTGCTCGGTCAAGCGGCTGGTGAGTTCGTCATGGATTGCGAACAGATAACGCACATCGTTGGCGGCGTATTCCAGCTGTGCCGGCGACAGCGGACGGCGCATCCAGTCCGAGCGCGTCTCGCTTTTGGTCAGCAAGGTGCCAGTGACTTCCTGCACCAGCTTCTGATAGCCAATGCCACCGCCCACACCGGCCAGCGCAGCAGCGATCTGGGTGTCGAACAACGGCCGCGGCAACACCCCGCACGCGCATTTGAAGGTGACCAGATCTTCGCTGGCGCTATGCATCACCTTGACGATATCGGTGGCGGTCAACCACTGCCCGAGCGCCGCGTTCATGCCAGGGATCAGCGGGTCGATCAGCAGCGTCTCCTCGCCGATGGCCATCTGCACCAGCGCCAGTTGCGGCCAGTAGCTGCGTTCGCGAATGAATTCTGTGTCCAGGCCAATGCGGGACGGACGCGCTGCATGCAGGCGGTCAGTCAGCTCGGAGGGGTGGGTGATCCAGTGGGGCAAGTGATTTCCGTCGACAGCGAGGGTTTGCGCAGAACGCGCAGAATAGCCTAACGTCGCGATCGCCTGTCGTGCGGCAGAGCACTGGAAGGAGCAGGTGGTGGGTGAGTGCGGTAACCGGATGGCAGCGTGGGAACTGGTCGCGCGAAGAGCGGCTGACAAAACGTTGCGAGCAGTTGTCAGTTGGGTGCGGACGGCGCGCAGGAACCGGAGTGTACAAGTGGTACATGGCAATTCCGAGCACCGGCCGCGCCTGCCTGGCGGCTGCGCTGTCGTTCTGTCAGCTGTTTTTGGCATGTGCGCCTGTTCGCGTGCACCGACGCCAGCGCCCGCTTCCACGCCGCAGCCAGCGGCCACCGCAGCCCCGAGCAAACCGAATGTTTCGATCGGTGGTGAAGAATCCGCCGAGACCGTAGCGCAATGGCAACCACCGTCAGTAGACCTTGGCGATGAGACCCTGGCGCAGGCGCGCAAGCGTGCCGACCAGGCCTTGCAGGAAGATCGGTTGTTTCGCGACGGCGACGATGCAATTCCGTTGTATCTGGCGATCCAGCAACGTGCCGACGGCAAGGATGCCGCCAGCCGTCGCGGGCTGGAGCAGGCGCGTCGCCGGTTGATCGAGCATGGCGAGGCGCTGATCGAACAGACCGACGGCCAGGACAGTGCGCTCGAACAGGCGCGTGAGCTGGCCATCGTGGCCCTGGCACTGGCCCCGCAGGATCCCAAGGTGCGCGCGCTGCAGCGTGCGGTTGAAACCGCGCAGCGCGTATTTGGCTTCAATCGTGCCGGCGAAGAAGATCTGCGCGGTGGACGGCTGGGCGAAGACGGCAATGGCGCGCTGGTGAATTTTCGCGATGCGGCCCGGCTGGAACCCGACAACCCACGCACGCGCCAGGGGCTTGCGGCAGTGGAAAGCGGCTTGCTGGCACGCGCCGAGCAGGCTGCTCAGGCAAGCGACTTCATCGGTACGCGTTACTGGTTGCAGATAGCGGGGCAGGTGCGCGAACGCGCGCCGACCATCGCTGATGCACGGGCGCGTGCGGAGCGTATGCGCCACGCACAGATCACAGCGTTGCACGATGCCGCTCTGCACGATCTTAATTCGCCGCGTGGGCTCAAGCCGGCGGGCGAAAAATTGGCCGAAGTGTTGCGCATCGCCGACCCGGGCGATGCGGTGGCCGGCGATCTGCGTCGTCGTCTGGAACTGGCCACCCATTACGGCAGTTTTCGCCCCGGGCAGGTGTTCACCGATGGGCTCAAGGTCGGCGGGCGCGGGCCGCAGATGATCGTGGTGCCCCATGGTGCGTTCCAGATGGGCGCAGGCGACGCCGAGCCGGGGGCGTCGGACAATGAGCGCCCCGCGCATTACGTGCGCTTCGCGCGTGGCTTTGCACTGTCGATCACTGAAGTGACCGTCGCCGAGTTTCGTCAATTCATCAAGGCCACCGGCGCACGGCCACGCGCCACCCGGCGTGGGCACTCGGTGGTGTACGACGAGCGCAGCGGCAACTTCATCCGCCGCAGCGGGGTGGATTGGCAGTCGGACTACAACGGTGCGCAGGCTGCGCCCAATAGCCCGTTGATGCACGTCAGTATTCGCGACGCCGAAGCCTATGCGAGCTGGTTGTCGGAACAGACCGGCCGCCACTACCACGTGCCCAGCGAAGCCGAGTTCGAATACGCGGTGCGTGCAGGCACCACCGGGCGTTATCCATGGGGCAATGCAGGTTCACCGCCGCTGGATGCGGGCAACGTCACCGGCGGCAACGATGTCTCGCGCAGCGGCCGGCACTGGAACAATGGCTTTGTCGGCTATGGCGACGGCTTCTGGGGGCCGGCGCCGGTGGGCAGTTTTCGCGCCAATGCCTGGGGCTTGCACGACATGGGCGGCAACCTGAGCGAATGGGTGGCCGACTGCTGGCATGCCAGCTACCGCCGCGCGCCGGCCGACGGTGCCGCATGGTTCAACCCCGGTTGCCGGCAGCGCATGATCCGCGGCGGCAGCTGGGCCAATTCGCCGCAGCAGACACGTGCGGCCTGGCGGCAGTCGCAGGATTCGGATAGCACCAGCGCGCGGATCGGCTTTCGCCTGGCGCGTGGTATTTGACCGGCACGGCGTACCGGCTTAACCGCAGCGAACATTCCCCGGGACAGTACGGAACCGCTCGCGGCACGTGCGGTCGAAGCGTTAGCGCTTCTTGAGGATTGCTGCGATGAGCTGGGGGATCAATGTGTTTCGCTGGGCGATCGCGGGGTTGCTGATCGGCGGCAGTGGCTACGCCGTAGCGCGTCATCTGCGGGATGGAAACACAGCCGGGCATTACAGCTCGGTCGAAGTAGTGCGTCCCGAGGGCACGCCCAAGGCAATGGTGGTGGTGTTGCCCGACAGCGGCCATCCCGAGGACGGCCAGCGGCTTGCCGAGATGCTGAGCAACGACGGCGCGTTGGTCGCGCTGATCGATACCGCCAGTTACCGCGAACGTGTGCGGTCCCACCGCGCCGCCTCCAGTTCGTTGGCCGACGATGCCGAGCGGCTGGGCAAGAAGTTGCTGCGCGCCGAGCACGTGGATGCATTCCTGCCACCGGTGCTGGTGGGACAGGGGGATGGCGCGGTGCTGGCACGCCAGGCGATGGCGTCTGCGGCGCCGGACGTGCTGGGTGGCGCGGTCGTCGCCGATGGCGGCACCAGCGATGTCGGCCTGGCCTGCTCACGTGATGTGCCCGACGCCAATCAGGGTTTCCTGGACGATCTGGTCGACGAGGCCAACCCGATGCAGATTGCCGCTGCCACTTTTGGCCATTTTCAGGCAGCGCAGGCGCAAGGCGTGGGCGATCTGCCTTTGGTGGAATTGCCGGCGCCTGGCAGCGACCGCTTGGTGGTGATGCTGTCCGGCGATGGTGGCTGGCGCGAACTGGACAAAGGTATCGCTGCGCAGTTACAGCAGCAGGGCGTGTCGGTGGTGGGCTGGAACAGCCTGCGCTACTTCTTGGGCAGCCGCACGCCGCAGCAGGTCGGGGCGGATCTGGATCGTGTGATCGCGACCTATCGGCAGCGCTGGCATATCCACCACGTCGCCTTGTTGGGCTACTCATTCGGTGCCGATGTGTTGCCGTTTGCGTATCCGGAACTGTCGCCGCAGCAGCGCGCATCCGTGCAATTCGTCAGCCTGCTTGGGCTTGGCCACCAGGCTGATTTCAAGGTGCGCGTCGGCGGCTGGCTGGGGTGGCATAACGATGCCGAGCGCGATGTGGAGCCTGCGATCCAGTCGCTGGACGCGCATCGTCTGCAATGTATCTACGGCGATCAGGAAAAAGACACGCTGTGCCCTGAGTTGCGCGCACGCGGCGTCGAGGTAATTGCGCGTCCGGGCGGGCATCACTTCGATCACGACCCTGCGGTGCTGGCCGGATTGCTGCTGCAGGGCTGGCAGCATGCGGCGCAGACGCACGGTCGTGGTTGAGGGGCGGCGACTGATCGTTGAAGGACGGCAGTGGAACGGTTCTGAGCTGATGACAAGCCCCTCGCTCATTGTCTCTCCTTTCAGTCGGCGAGCCGAAAGCCGAATCGCCGTTTGCGGTTGGTACCTGGAATCCGAACCGAAGCTGCCTGCATACCGGCTGGATTCCGATGTGTTATTGCGATGACGTACACACAGTTTCTCGCTTCCGCCTACGGCGCTTCTTTAGCGGCTTGACTTAGAGCGGCTAACAAAACTACTGCGCAGCCGCTAGGCGGGCGCGGCCGGTGCTCGGAATCGGCATGTACCACTCGTACACTCCGGTTCTGAGCGCGCCGTCCGCACCCACCTGACGACTGCTCGCTACGTTTTGTTAGCCGCTCTTATCCGTCATTGGACTGGACGCGCACCTCGATGCTGCCATCTGCCAGCTGCGCACGCAGGTGCTCGCCGGGAGTCACCTCGCGGGCGCTACGCACCACGCTGCCATCGGTTGGGCGGGTCACGATGGCGTAGCCGCGCGCCACCGTGGCGAGCGGGCTGACCGCTTCCAGAGAACGTGCCAGACCGCGCAGACGTCGTTGATCGTGTTGCAAACGTCGCTGCATGGCCGCCTGCGGATGCAGCGCCTGCAGGCGCTGCTGCAAGTTGGCCAGATCGCGTTGCGGGTTGTGCGCGTGTAGGCGCGCCTGGCCACGTTGCACGCGCGCCTGCAGCCGCTCCAGCAACTGGGTCATGCGCGCCCGCAACTGGCGGCCGGCATCTTCCTGGCGGCGGTGCAGCAGTTGCAGTCGTGCCTGCGGGCGGTGCGCACGCAGCCGCAATGCAAGCCGGTCGGCACGGTGCATCGCATTGCCCAGCGCGTGCTGTTGCAGTTGGGCAATTAGGGCGTGCGCGCGCCGCACGCGGGCGACCAGCTCGCGTTGATCGGGCACCAGCAATTCGGCGGCCACCGATGGCGTGGGCGCACGCACGTCGGCGACGAAATCGCTGAGGCTGAAGTCGGTCTCGTGGCCAACCGCCGACACCACCGGTGTCTGCGCGGCGGCAATCGCGCGTGCCAGACGCTCGTCGTTGAAGGCCCACAGATCTTCCAGCGAGCCGCCGCCACGGGTGATCAGAATGACGTCGTAGCGCCCGGAGGCGTCTGCACGCTGCAGCAACGAGGTGATCTGCGCAGCGGCGCTGTCGCCTTGCACCAGTGAGGGCAGCAAGTCCACTTCCAGTAGCGGAAAGCGGCGCGCCAAGACGCTGAGGACATCGCGTACCGCCGCACCGCTGGGTGAGGTGATCACCGCCAAACGCCGCACATGCGCGGGCAACGGCTGCTTGCGCTCGGCATCGAACAGGCCTTCGGCGGCCAGGCACGCGCGTAGCTCGTCGAAGGCGCGGCGCAAGGCGCCTTCGCCGGCTTCTTCCATGTGGTCGAGCACCAGCTGGTAGTCGCCGCGTGCTTCGTACAGGGTGAGACGTCCGCGCGCGAGCACGCGCAAGCCTTCGCGCGGCTGGAACTTCAGCCAGGTGCTCTTGGGCTTGAACATCGCGCAACGGATCTGCGCGCGGGCGTCCTTGAGCGTGAAATACAGATGGCCCGAGGACGGGCGGGTGACACTGCTCAGCTCTGCTTCCACCCAGACCAGCGGGAAGCTGCCTTCCAGCAGGTCGCGCGCCAGCGTGTTGAGTTGGCTGGGGGTGAGGATCTGTTCGTTGCGGTCGGCCATCGCCGCATTATCCTGCAGCGGCGACGCGCATGCGTGAGCACATCAGGCGAAAACTCACAGGCCGTGTTGCGCCAGCGCCCAACCCACGTGCTCGCGCACCAGCTCCGAATCGTCGTTGCGACGCGCTTGCAATGCCGCCAACACCTCCGGCGTGCCAGGCGCATTGCCCAGCCCCAGCGCGATATTGCGCAACCAGCGTTGGTGGCCGCTGCGGCGGATCGGGCTGCCTTCGGTGCGGCGTAGGAACTCGTCTTGGTTCCAGGCAAACAGCTGCGGCAACGTCGCCACATCCAGCTCGTTGCGGGCGCGAAAATCAGCTTCGTCGGTGCGTTGGGCGAACTTGTTCCAGGGACAGATCAGCTGGCAGTCGTCGCAGCCGAAGATGCGGTTGCCGATCGGCTTGCGCATCTGTTCGGGAATCGTCCCATCGTGTTCGATGGTGAGATAGGCGATGCAGCGGCGTGCGTCTAGCCTGTGCGGCGCGATGATGGCCTGGGTCGGGCAGATGTCGATGCAGCGCGTGCAGGTGCCGCAATGCGCGGTGGCCGGGGTGTCGATGGGCAGTGGCAGATCAAGGTAGATTTCGCCCAAAAAGAACCATGAACCGCCTTTGCGGTCGATCAGGTAGCTGTGTTTGCCGATCCAGCCCAGCCCAGCCCGGCGTTGCGCGCCAATGCGCGCTCCAGCACCGGTGCGGAATCGACGAACACGCGATAGCCGGATGCGCCGACTTCGCCCTGGATACGCTCGGCCAGTTTCTGCAGCCGGTTGCGCATCAGCTTGTGGTAGTCGCGCCCCAGCGCATAGCGCGCCACATAGGCGCGGCGACCGTCGTGCAAGGTGTTCCAGGCTTAGGTGTCGTCTTTGCGGCCGTAGTCCATGGCCACCGACAACACGCGCAAGGTGCCGGGCACCAGCTCCTGCGGGCGCGAACGCTTGTCGCCGTGCTGGGCCATCCAATGCATGGTCCCGTACAGGCCTTCTTCCAGCCAGCTGCGCAGATGCGCCTCGTCTTCGCCCAGCTCGATGCCGGTGATACCGCAACGTTGAAAGCCGGCCTCGCGTGCAAGCGCACGGATGCGCGCGGCAGCGTCGGTGGGATCGGGGCGGGCGAGGGCGGCAGACATGGCGACAAGTATAGAATTCCCGGCATGTATGCACCGCTCGATCTTTACAACACCGCCGCCGCGCGCAGGCTGGATGCACAGGCCACCATGCTGCTGGGTGGCGATGGCTACCTCCTGATGCAACGCGCAGGGCAGGCCGCCTGGCACTACGTGCTGGCGCGCTGGCCACATGCGCGCCGCATCGTGGTGGTCTGCGGCACGGGCAACAACGGGGGCGATGGCTATGTGCTGGCGCGCCTGGCACAGCGGGCCGGGCGTGCTGTGCGGGTGGTGCATCTGCCCGAGCACGGCCCGGCCTCGGCGCTGGCGCAGCGCGCCTGCACCGATTATCTGGCCGTGGGTGGGGCGATCGACGTGTTTCCGTCTCCGCTGGCGCAGGCCGATGTGATCGTCGATGCGCTGTTCGGCATCGGCCTCAACCGCGCGCCGGATGCTGACACCACCGCGTTGATCGAGGCCATCAACGTGGCCAACGTGCCGGTCTTGGCGCTGGATGTGCCAAGCGGGATCGATGCCGATCACGGCGTGGCCTTCGGCGCGGCAGTGCATGCGAACGCCACCTTGCAGTTCATCGTGGCGCATGTCGGGCTCTATACCGGCGATGCGTTGGAGCATGCCGGTGAGCGCGCAATCGCCGCGCTGGAGGTGCCGGATGCCGCGTTCGATGGGCTGGTGCCGGCCGCGCATGGTTGGGACATCGACGCCTTGGCCGCGCAGTTGCGCCCGCGTCGACGCAACACGCACAAGGGCGAATCCGGGCGCGTGCTGTGTGTTGGCGGCAATGTGGGCAGCGGTGGCGCGATCATGCTGACGGCCGAAGCGGCATTGCGCAGCGGGGCAGGGTTGGTGCAGGTCGTCACCCGCGCCGCGCATGTGGCGCCGCTGCTCGCGCGCTGCCCGGAGGCGATGGTGCGCGCGGTGCAGGCCGACGACGACATCGTCGCATTGGCTGCTGCGGCCGACGTGGTCGCACTGGGGCCAGGCTTGGGTCAGGACGCCTGGGCGCAGGCGTTGTGGCATGCGGCGTTGGCCTCTGACACTGCGGTCGTCATCGATGCCGATGGCCTGAATCTGCTGGCTGCCAACGCAGTGCCGAGCCGCGGCCCGCATGTGCTGACCCCGCATCCCGGCGAGGCAGGCCGCCTGCTTGGTCTGTCCACCGCCCACGTCCAGCGCGACCGTCTGGCCGCCGCAGACGCCTTGGCCAAGCGCTTCGACGCCGTTGTGGTGCTCAAGGGCGCCGGTAGCGTGATCGCCGCACCGCATGCTGTGCCACGCATTATCGACGCCGGCAATCCGGGCATGGCGGTCGGTGGTATGGGCGATCTGCTGACCGGTGTGATCGCCGCCTTGCTGGCGCAGGGCTGGTCGCTCTTCGATGCCGCCAGCCTGGGCGCCGTGTTGCATGCCTGTGCCGGCGATGCGGCCGCACGCGCTGGCGAGCGCGGCCTGCTGCCGACCGATCTGCTGCCCGAACTGCGCCGCCTCGCCAACGCAGGAGCCATTGCATGAGTGAACTGAGCGGACAATTGGCAGACGCCCAGGCCACAGAAACACTGGGCCAGGCACTGGCGGCCACCCGGCCTGCGAGCGCGGTGGTGCAACTGCACGGCGATCTGGGGGCTGGCAAATCCACATTGGCACGCGCTCTGTTGCGCGCACTGGGCGTCACCGGGCCAATCCGTAGCCCCACTTACACCTTGGTCGAGCGCTATCGCCTCAGCACCGGCGACGAGGCCTGGCATCTGGATCTGTATCGCATCGGGCATGCGGGTGAACTGGACTTCCTCGGGCTCGACGAGGGCAGCGCAAGCCTGTGGCTGATTGAATGGCCCGAACGCGGCGCAGGCGCTCTGCCACCAGTCGATCTGGATGTGGAACTGGCTGTCGAAGGTGTGGGCCGCAGCATCCGGCTGCTGGGCCGCAGCGAAACCGGGCGCGGCTGGCTGAGGCAATTGGCACAGCAGGCTCAGTTGCAGCACTTATTTGCTAGCTCACAAGAAGAATGAACGCCAGGTTGTGGATTATTAAGGGAAATCACCTTGCAATTAACACTATTGGGTGATTGAATCCAGCCCCATGACACCGGGGTTCCGCCAGTTCTGTGTTTCCGTCCTGACCGCCAGCGTGAGCCTGGCGGTTTTCGCTGCGTGGGCCGGCGAAATCAAGAGCGTCGGCGTCAGCACAGGCGCGACCGGCACGCGCGCTGAAATTCAGCTCGCCGGCAGCGGTGGCTTCAAAACACTATCGCTGGCTAACCCCAACCGTTTGGTCGTGGATTTCCCCGATTCGTCGGGCGTACGCGGTCTCAAGCTGCCGGGCGCTGCCGGTCTGGTGACCTCTGTGCGCACCGGGCAGCCAGTGCCGGGCACGTTCCGGGTGGTGTTCGAGTTGGCGACGCCGGTCACGCCGCTCAAGCCGCAGATGCAGACGTTGGACAGTGCCTCGACATTGGTGATCGAGTGGCCGGGCGATCCAACGCCGGCTGCGGTCACTGCCGTCACCACGACGACAGCGCCCGCAGCAATGCCGCTGCCGCGCCCGGTGATCATGCAGCCGGTGAACGCACAGGCTGAAGCAGCGCGTGCAACCGCAGCCTTGGCTGCCTCCACGCAGCGCGCTTCCTCCACGCCGCCGCCAGCACCAGCGCCTTACGTGCCTGCGTCGGCCATGCCCACCGTCCCGACGGCACCCGTGCCAACTACGGTCGCCACGGGCGTGCCGACACCGCGTCCGGGCGTTGCCACGACCACGGTGACGACCAGCACGGCTGTGCCAGCAAGTTCCGTTGACAACACTCCCAATCGCGTCACGGTCACTACCGCAAATGCTCCGGCCGGCGCGGCGATGGCGGGTAATGCCGCATCGCCAGCTGCGATCTTGAACGGTGGCAACGCGCCAATAGGCGCTGTGTCCGGCAACAACGCTGCAGCCGTGCCGAACGCGGCGTCCGGAACCGTTGCGGCAACAGACAATGACGACATCCCGCCGCGCCCGGTACTGCCCAGCGAAGCATCGCGGATCAAGATGGCGCCGGGTATGCGGCCGCTGATCGTGGCGATCGATCCCGGCCATGGCGGCCAGGATCCGGGCGCCATGGGCCCGACCGGCAAGCGCGAAAAAGACGTGACCTTGGCCGTCGGGCGCGAATTGGCCCGCCAGATCAACGCCACGCCCGGCATGAAGGCGTACATGACCCGCGATACCGACGTGTTCATTCCGCTGCCGATGCGTGCGCAAAAAGCGCGCGCTGCAAAAGCCGATATCTTCATTTCGATCCATGCCGACGCCGCAGAAAACCGCAGCGCGACTGGCTCATCTGTCTATGTGCTGTCCACCAAGGGCGCCTCCTCGCAGCGCGCGCGCTGGCTAGCCGACAAGGAAAATGCCGCCGATCTGGTCGGTGGCGTGCGCTTGCAGCAGACCGAAAGCACGCTCGCCAACGTGTTGCTGGACCTGGCGCAAAGCGGCCACATGAAAGCCTCCGAAGATGCCGCCGGGCATGTGCTCGGTGGCCTCAAGCGGATCGGCAACAATCACAAGCCGTTCCTGGAACGCGCCAATTTCGCCGTGCTGCGGACCTCGGACATGCCGGCGATGCTGGTGGAAACCGCTTTTATCTCCAATCCGGATGAAGAGCGTCGTTTGATTGATCCTGCCTACCAGCGCAAGATCGCTTCGGCGGTGCTGGATGGCATCGATACCTTCTTCACCCGCCAGCCGCCGCCGGGCACCCTGTTCGCGGCGCGTGCGCAGGCCGAAGCCGATGCCGGAGCCGGCACCGTGGCCGGCGGCAGCCGCTGACCCGCTCGGCTATCATTCCGCACTGATTCCTTGATGACGGCGCCACGCGCCGCCGGATTGCCGTGCCGACGTCTGTCTTGCCTGTCACCCGCTTGATGCATCGTGTTTCCCGCTCCCAACAGGGACGCGCGCGCTGATGGCGATTCGTCAGCTTCCCGAGATCCTGATCAACCAGATTGCCGCCGGCGAAGTCGTCGAGCGGCCAGCGTCGGTGGTCAAGGAATTGGTCGAAAACGCGCTCGATGCCGGCGCCACCCGCGTGGATATCGAACTCGAAGAGGGCGGCGTGCGCTTGATCCGTATCCGCGACAACGGCGGCGGCATCGCACCGGACGAACTGCCGCTGGCAGTGTCGCGGCATGCCACCAGCAAGATCGCCTCGTTGGACGATCTGGAAACCGTGGTCACGCTCGGTTTTCGCGGTGAAGCCTTGCCGTCGATCGCCTCGGTCAGCCGCTTCACTCTGGTCTCGCGCCGCCACGACGCCCAACACGGCTCCGCGTTGGAAATCGAAGGCGGGCGTCTGGGCGAAGTGACGCCGCGTGCGCATACGCTGGGCACCACGGTGGAAGTGCGCGAGCTGTTCTACAACGTCCCGGCGCGGCGCAAATTTCTGCGTGCCGAGCGCACCGAGCTTGGGCATATCGAAGAGTGGCTGCGCTCGCTGGCGTTGGCGCGGCCGGATGTGGAGTTGCGCGTCTCGCACAACGGCAAGCCGTCGCGTCGCTACAAGCCGGGCGATCTGTATTCGGATGCGCGTCTTGGCGAAACCTTGGGCGAGGATTTCGCCCGGCAGGCCTTGCGCGTGGATCACAGTGGCGCCGGTCTGCGTCTGCATGGCTGGGTCGCGCAGCCGCATTACTCGCGTGCCAGTAGCGACCAGCAGTATCTTTACGTCAATAGCCGTTCGGTACGCGATCGCAGCGTGGCGCATGCAGTGAAGACGGCTTATGGCGATGTACTGTTCCATGGCCGTCAGCCGGCCTATGTGCTGTTTCTGGAACTGGACCCGGCGCGGGTGGACGTCAACGTGCATCCGGCCAAGCACGAGGTGCGCTTCCGCGAGGTGCGGCTGATCCACGACTTCGTCTACCGTACCTTGCAGGACGCGCTGGCCCACACGCGTGCCGGCGCGATACCCAACAGCATCGGTACGGAAGGCATCGCTGACGCTAGCGTAGCGCCAAGCGGGATGGTCAACGCCCCAAACGACGGCGGCGCAGCCAGCAGTGGTGGCGGCACCGGTTACGGCAACTGGAGCCCGTCGCAGACACCCTTGGGCTTGCGCGTGGATGAAGCGCGTGCGGCGTACAGCGCGCTGTACACGCCGTCGTCTGGCAGCGCACAGCAGCAGTCCGGGGCAACGCAGACCTTCTCCGGCACCGGCCTGCCGGCCACGTCGCAAGACAGCGGTGTGCCGCCGCTCGGTTATGCAGTCGCGCAATTGCACGGCATCTACATCCTGGCCGAAAACGCCGAAGGCTTGATCGTGGTGGACATGCACGCCGCGCATGAACGCATCGGTTACGAACGGCTCAAGAACGCGCACGACAGTATCGGTTTGCACGCGCAGCCGCTGTTGGTGCCGATGACGCTGTCGGTGGGCGAGCGCGAGGCCGACACCGCCGAGCGCGAGGCCGACACGCTGGCCAGCCTGGGGTTCGAGATCACCCGTGCCGGCCCGCAGTCGCTGCATGTGCGCAGTATTCCCGCGCTGCTTGCCAATGCCGAACCGGAAGCGCTGTTGCGCGATGTCCTCGGCGACCTGCGCCAACACGGTCAGAGCCGCCGCATCGCCACTGCGCGCGACGAGCTGCTGTCGACCATGGCCTGCCACGGTGCAGTGCGCGCGAATCGGCGCCTCACCGTGCCTGAAATGAACGCGCTGCTGCGCGATATGGAAGCCACCGAACGCTCGGGCCAATGCAACCATGGCCGACCGACCTGGGCTCGGTTTACGCTGGGCGAAATCGATCGTTGGTTTCTCAGGGGGCTTTGATGGCGGTGTTGCGGAAGGAAAGGCGCTGGCTCGGCATGCTGGTGATCATGTCGCTGGCCGGCTGCGGGAAAGACGCGCCGCCGCCAGCCGCGCCGGTCGCGCTCGACAATACCTTTACGGCCGACAACGCCGCCTGGCGCGAAGCCCGCCTGAAGGAACTGCGTGCGCCCGATGGCTGGACCAGCCTGGTCGGCCTGCACTGGCTGTCGCTGAAAGCGCATTACATCGGTAGCAGCGCCGGCAGCAGCATCAGGCTGGCAGTGGGGCCACCCAAGATGGGCATGGTCTCCACCGAGGGCGATGCGGTCTGGTGGGTGCCCGAGCGCGGCGCAGGGCTTAACGTCGATGGCAAACCGCTGACCGGCAGGATCCGCTTCCAGTCCGATCGCGACCCGCAGCCGACCTTCATCCATTTCGATGACGGCAAGGGCGTATTGAGCCTGATCCATCGCGGTGACCGCAATGCACTGCGGGTCAAGCATGCCGACGCCGCATCGCGCAGCGGATTCGCCGGCTTGGATTATTGGCCGGTCGATCTGTCCTGGCGCATCACCGCGCGCTATGTGCCCAACGATGTGGGCAAGACCATTCCCATCGTGGATATCGTCGGCATCAGCAGCGAGCAGCCGAACGCCGGAGCGCTGGAATTCGAGCGCTCCGGCAAGCCGTATCGATTGGAGACCATCGGCGAACCGGGGCGGCCGATGTTGGTGGTGTTCGCCGACCGCACCAGCGGACATGGCAGTTATCCGGCGGGGCGTTTTCTAGACATTGATGTACCCGATGCGAGCGCCCACGTGGTGATTGATTTCAATCGCGCCTACAACCCGCCATGCGCATTTACCCCCTTTGCGACCTGCCCATTGCCGCCGCCGGAAAACCGGATAGACCTGGCCGTGTCTGCCGGCGAGAAAACCTACAAAGTGCCGCACTGACATGATGAAGCCGATATCGAGATTGCGCGTTGCGGTCAGTGCGGCGCGCGCGCGCAGGCGTACGACATTCGCCCGATGGTGTGTCTGCGCAGCGCTCGGCCTGGCGCTGTGGAGCGGGAGCGGCGCGCGTGCACCCGCGTGGGCACGGAGCGTCAGCCAGACCCCGGGCGGCCCACCGGTGCCGTTGTTGTGGAAGGTCGATGGCAAGGGCGGCACGCTGTATCTGCTCGGTTCCTTCCATGTGCTCAAGCCCAGCGATTACCCGCTGTCTCCGGATGTACTGCAGGCCTTCGCCAAGGCCGACCGGCTAGTGTTCGAACTACCGCCCTCCGATGCGCGATCGCCGGAGCTGGCAGGCCGCATGCTCCAGGCGGCGCGGCGCACCGACGGGCGCCGGTTGCAGGACGCGCTCGATGCAAAGACCTGGCAGGCATTGAGCGCCTACGCGCGCAAATACGGCATGTCGCTCGACACCCTCCAGCCACTCGAACCCTGGTTTGTCGCCTTGACGATCAGCCTGGCCGAGATGAGCCGGCAAGGCATGGACCCGAACGCAGGTCTGGATCATTACCTGATGGAACAGGCGCAGGCCAAGGGCAAGCCGGCCGATGGCCTGGAACGCGCCGAACAACAGATCGCCCTGCTCGATGGCATGTCGCCCACCGAGCAGCACCAGTTGCTGGAAGAGTCGCTGGACGAGGCTGAGGCCACCGATCAGGTGCGTCAGCTGCACACCGCCTGGCGAAACGGCGATATGCGCACGCTATCCACGCAAATGGCCGAAGACATGCGCCGGCAATACCCGGCGCTGTACCAGGACATCAACGTCGAGCGCAATGCGCGTTGGGTACCGCTTCTGGAACAGCGGCTCGTCAAAGGCAGCGGAACCACGCTGGCGGTGGTCGGTACGCTGCATCTGTTGGGTAGCGATGGCGTGGTAGAGCGTCTGCGTGCACGTGGCTACCGCGTGCAGCGGATCTGCTCGGCCTGCAAGGAGCAGGCAGGTCGCTGATCTGGCTGCGCCGGGAGCGTGTCACGCTTCAGCGCAGCAGTCGTCTTTCACCCGCGATTGCGGGCCTTGCCGGTGTTACCGGCAGTGCTGTGTGTACCGGTTCCCTTATGCGTGCCGGTGCCCATCGGGCCGCTGCCTATGCCAGAGGAGCCCGGCGGTGTCGGCTGCGTACCAGGGCCGCCTGGACGACCGAAGCCGGCGCCAAAATTGCGCTGGAATTCCTGCCACAACTCCAGGTTGCGCTCGGTCAGCTGGTTCATCATCGCCCACGGGGTCTGCCCAAGCAGGTTGCCCATCTGCTGGCGGAACTGCTGCTGCTGATCCAGAAACACCTGCATGCTGCGCTCCAGGTAATTGCCCATGAAGCCCTGCAGCGAGTCGCCGTAAAAACGGATGATCTGACTCAGCAACTGGGTGGAGAGCATCGGCTCGCCGTCCTGTTCGCGGTCGGCAATGATCTGCAACAACACAGCGCGACTGAGGTCTTCGCCGCTCTTGGCGTCGCGCACTTCGAATTCTTCGCCGTCGATGATGAGCTGACGCACATCCTCGATGGTGATGTAGCTGGAAATTTCCGTGTCGTAAAGACGGCGATTTGGATACTTCTTGATGATGCGAAGTCCGGCCATGGAACGTTCACTCACAACGATAATGCACGCAGGATGGCGCACCGCAACAGCGCTTGCAACAGCAAAATGCCTTATTTTCTTAAGTACACACCAAAAAAATGGTGCGCAGCATGATCTTTAAAGAAATTTCATGCTGCAGCGCGAAGTTGCAGCAAACGCTACCAGCCCATGTGATGTCCGCCATTGATATCCAGGTTGGATCCGGTGATCCAGGCAGCCTCTTCTGCAACCAGAAATGCCACTGCATAGGCAATTTCTTCCGGGCGACCCAGCCGCCCGGAGGGGATGTCGGCGACGATCTTGGCACGCACCTCTTCCGGCACCGCCATCACCATGTCGGTGGCCACGTAGCCTGGTGAGACGGTGTTCACGGTCACCCCGAATGCCGCGTTTTCGCGCGCCAGCGAGATGGTGAAGCCGTGCATGCCGGCCTTGGCGGCGGCGTAGTTGGCCTGCCCGTACTGGCCCTTCAATCCATTGATGGAACTGATCTGAATCACCCGACCCCAGCCGCGTTTGCGCATGCCTTCAATCACCGGGCGGGTGACGTTGAAGACCGAATTGAGGTTGGTATTGATCACCTCGTGCCACTGCTCGGCAGTCATGCGGTGGAAGGTGGTATCGCGGGTGATGCCGGCGTTGTTGACCAGTATTTCGATCGGCCCCAGCGACGCTTCGACTTCTTCGACCAAGGCGCGCGCATGCTCGGAGGAGGCCACATCGCCGCGAAACAGAGCCAATTCGTAGCCCAGTGCCTGCATGCGCTGCTGCCATGCGCGGGCTTTTTCGGCATTGCGGAAATTGCTGGCGACCCGGTGCCCCTGGTCGGCCAGGCGCTTGCAGATGGCGGTGCCGATGCCGCCAGTGCCGCCGGTGATCAATGCGACGCGAGATGTCATGACGACTCCAATCAACAGATGGGGCTGGAGGCAATCGGGATGCCGGCAGTCGCGCCGCGCCCGGTTGCCGGTGCTGGGTCGCAATTCTAGTCACGCACGCGCTGTGATGCGCGTCCGGTCACGTTCGGATGTGGTGGCGGGGCAGGAGTTGGGGCGAAAAATGCTGCACGGCATGTTGCAGCAGCGTGTCGACGACAGCATGACGCGGCAATGCTGCCGCGTTCTGCCCTAGTGCGGCCCACGCGGCGTGCAGGGCCGGTAGCGGGTCGGCGTCCTCTAGCGCGGGCGCATGCTGCGACTTGGACAGCTTGCGGCCGTCGCCATCCAGGATCAGCGGCAAGTGCAGATGGCGCGGCTGCGGCAGTCCCAGGGCGCGCTGCAGCAGCAGCTGGCGTGGGGTGGAGTCGAGCAGATCCGCGCCGCGCACCACATCGGTAATGGCTTGCGCGGCATCGTCTACCACCACCGCCAGTTGGTAAGCCCAATAGCCGTCGGCACGGCGCAGCACCACATCGCCCACATCGGCATACACGTCCTGCACCACGCGCCCCTGCAACGCGTCGTCGAAGCCGACCGGCGGCTGCGGCGGCACCCGCAGGCGCACCGCGCGGCGTGCACTCAGCGGCGCCACACAGGCGTGGTGGATGCCGCCCGTGTCCGCAAGATCGGCGCGGCTGCAGCTGCATTCGAAGGCCAGCCCGGCGTCCAGCAACGTGATCAGAGCGGCGGTGTACTGCGCGTCGCGATCGGACTGATACAGCACCGGCAGGTCCGAGCTCAGCCCGAATGCGGACAGCGTGCGCAACTGGCGTTCAGTGGCGCCCGGCTCGGCGCGCGGCGGGTCGATGTCTTCGATACGCACGCACCACTCGCCGCCGGAATGCCGCGCGAGCAGCCAGCTGCCGAATGCCGCCAGCAGGGAGCCGAAGTGCAGGGGGCCGGTGGGGGAGGGCGCGAAGCGGCCGCGGTAGGTGGGCGATGACATGGGCAACTGAATCGTCGGTGAGATGCTTGCTTGATTTCAAGCGCAGGCGGCCGCAAATCCGCTGCTGTTCATTACCACATGTGTGGAGTCATCGCGCCATGTTCAACCGCATTTTTCTGTTTCTGCTGACCAATTTTGCGGTGCTGATGCTGGCTGGCATCGTGATGTCGGTGCTGGGCGTCAATCCCGCGCAGATGAGCGGCTTGCTGGTGATGGCGGCTGTGTTCGGCTTTGGCGGGTCGCTCGTTTCCTTGCTGCTGTCCAAGTTCATGGCCAAGCGCAGCACCGGCGCCCACGTGATCACCGAACCGCGCACCCCGACCGAGCGTTGGCTGCTGCAAACCGTGCGCCGTCAGGCCCAGGCGGCCGGCATCGGTATGCCGGAAGTGGCGATCTACGACGGCCCGGAAATCAACGCCTTCGCGACTGGCGCCAATCGCAATAATGCGTTGGTGGCGGTGTCTAGCGGCCTGTTGCAGAACATGAGCCAGGACGAGGCCGAAGCAGTGCTGGGCCACGAAATCTCGCACGTGGCCAACGGCGATATGGTGACCATGGCGCTGCTGCAAGGCGTGCTCAATACCTTCGTGATCGTTCTGGCGCGGGTGGTCGGTGGTGTCATCGACGGTGCCATCTCCAACAATCGCGAAGGTGGTCGCGGCTTTGCGTACTACATCATCGTGTTCGCGCTGGAGATGGTGTTCGGCTTGTTCGCCACCATGATCGCGATGTGGTTTTCGCGTCGTCGCGAGTTCCGTGCCGACGACGGTGGTGCGCAGCTGGCCGGGCACAGCAAGATGATCGCCGCGCTGGAGCGCCTGTCACTTAATCACGGCCAGAACACCTTTCCTTCGCAGGTGCAGGCGTTCGGTATTTCCGGTGGGGTTGGCGATGGCTTGCGCCGTCTGTTCCTGAGCCACCCGCCGCTGACCGAGCGCATCGCCGCGCTGCGTGCGAGTAACGGCGCTGCGATGTAAGACCATGCTGTGGGTTTGATGATTGCTTGCCAACAAAAAACCCGCGTGATGCGGGTTTTTTGTTGTGTAAATCGCTCTGGCATCGGACGCGATGCCAGCCAAGACATCAACCGAATTCGTAATTCATCAACGGACCGGTCGGTGCGACGAAGTCGCCTTGAACATAATCCACACCTGCGCCGAAGAAGCTGCTCATCGACTGCGCATCGGCCACGAATTCGGCCACGGTGAGAATGCCGGCCGGTTGCGCGCGCGAGGTGATCTCACGGATCTTCTCCTGACTTTCACGCGCAGATGCGACATCGCCGGTGATGCCGCGATCCAACTTGAGAAAGGCTGGCTGGAAATGCGCCAGCAACTGAAACGAATCCAGGCCCGAGCCGAATTGTTCCAGCCCGATCTTGCAGCCCATTGCCGACACCGATGCCAGAAACTGCTGGGCATTGCGCAGGTGCGTAAACACCTTCGATTCCGGCGTCTGCAGCCACAACCGCTCACCCGGTACGCTGTACACCGCCAACTGCTCGCGGATGGTTTCGATCATCTGCGGGTCGGAGAACGAGTTCGGGCCAATGCGCACCAATAGATGCGTCTTGTGTCCGGCCCGCTGGCGCTCGCCGAGCTGGCGAATCGCGCGGGCCACCACCCAGCGATCGATCTCGGTAATCAGGTCGTGCTCTTCGGCGATGGCGATAAACGCGTTCGGCGACATCATCTCGCCATTGCGTTCCAGGCGCAGGAAGGCCTGATACAGCTCCAGCGGCTCGCCCTGCAGGTTGAGCACCGGCTGGTAATGCAGCAGGAAGCCATCGCCGACCAGTGCTTCGCGCAGCTGTTCCAGCCAGCGTTCGATGCGTTCTTCTTCGGCTCGATCGGACGCCGCCGGGTCATAGATGCTGACCGCATTGCCGCCGATCTCGGCGGTGGTGCGCACCGCCTCGGTGCCGCGATTGAGTACCTGGCCGATGCTGGCAATCTTTTCGCCAATCTGCACGCCGCCAATGCTCACCGTCACCGTGGCCGAGCGCGCACCGATGCTGAAGACATGCTGCGCAAACGCATCGCGCACCGTTTCTGCAAGGGCATGGGTGCGCGCGTAATTGCCGTCCATCAACAAGGCAAAACTGTGCTCGCCGAAACGGGCGGCGACCACGCTGTCATCCAGCATGCTGGCCACGTGCGCGGCCAAGGCGGCGATCAAGGCATCGGCCGAATCCAGGCCGATTTCCGGGAGCAGACGCGCGTAGTGATCCGGCTCGATCAACAGGAAGCCGGACTGGCCCTCGCTGCGGCCAGCCTGTGCCACCGCTTGTTCCAGCGCGACCATGAAGGTCGGCCGATTGAGCAGGCCGGTGACCTGATCGCGTTGACGCAGCCCTTCGACTTCGCGCGCCAATTCCGGATCGAACTCTTCGCGACGCCGGAACACCACCTGGATGCACGGCTCGCCTTCATACGTGGCTGTTGCGAATTCCATCGTCGCCGGGAAGGTGTCGCCTCCCAGTCGGCGTGCGTCGACCTTGTACTGCGCCGGTGGCGGCTCGCCCTTGGACAACGACTTGAGCAATTGCTTGAAATCGTCCACGTACTGCGCTGCGATCATGTCCAAGGAGCCTCTAAAAACCCCATCAATCTGCCATCATTGACTTGACGCCCTGCCAGCGGAGAACGACAGACATGATCAGCT
>NZ_MDEJ01000012.1 GCF_002940065.1 Xanthomonas populi | reverse complement strand
TGATTTTTTGAAGGTATGGTCATCATCCAGTGCGTGTCACCACGGCTACGACTTGGTTGTTCGAGGTGCCCTTAAGTGAAAAGCATTACGCAGCGATGCGGGGCTTTTCTGTATCGAGAATACCTTTCGAAATCAGCGCTTCATCGAACTGAAGAACTCGTCGTTGGACTTGGTGGTTTTCATCTTGTCCAGCAGGAATTCCATCGCCGCGATTTCGTCCATCGGGTGCAGCAGCTTGCGCAGAATCCAGATCTTCTGCAGCAGCTCCGGCTCAATCAACAGGTCTTCGCGACGCGTACCCGAACGGTTGATGTCAATCGCTGGGTAGACGCGCTTTTCGGTGATGCGACGGTTCAAATGCACTTCGCTGTTGCCGGTGCCCTTGAACTCTTCGTAGATCACCTCGTCCATCTTACTGCCTGTCTCGACCAGCGCCGTCGCAATAATGGTCAGCGAGCCGCCTTCTTCGACATTACGGGCCGCACCGAAGAAGCGCTTCGGACGGTGCAGCGCGTTGGCGTCCACACCACCGGTGAGCACCTTGCCGGAGCTGGGCACCACGTTGTTGTAGGCGCGCGCCAGACGGGTGATCGAGTCGAGCAGAATCACCACGTCCTTCTTGTGCTCGACCAGACGCTTGGCCCGCTCGATCACCATCTCGGCGACCTGCACGTGACGCGCAGCCGGCTCGTCGAACGTGGACGAAATGACCTCGCCGCGCACGGTGCGCTGCATTTCTGTCACTTCTTCCGGGCGCTCGTCGATCAGCAACACGATCATGTGCACTTCGGGATGATTGCTGGTGATGGCCGTGGCCACCTGCTGCATCATCATCGTTTTACCGGCCTTGGGCGGGGAGACGATCAGCGCACGCTGACCCTTACCCTGCGGCGCCATCAGATCAAGGATGCGGCCGGTGATGTCCTCGGTGGACCCATCGCCACGCTCCAGACGGAAACGCCGGCGCGGGAACAGCGGGGTCAGGTTCTCGAACAGCACCTTGTTCTTGCTCGCTTCCAGCGGCTCGCCATTGATGGTGTCGACGATCGACAGCGCGAAATAGCGTTCGCCGTCCTTCGGAAAGCGGATGCGGCCCGACAGATGATCGCCGGTACGCAGATTGAAGCGACGGATCTGGCTGGGCGAGATATAGGTATCGTCCGGGCCGGCCAGGTAGCTGGCTTCTGCGGCACGCAGGAAGCCGAAGCCGTCGGGCAGTATTTCCAATACGCCGTCGGCGGCAACGCCTTCGCCGTGGCGGGTCAGCACCTTGAGCAAGGCGAAGATCACGTCCTGCTTGCGCGCACGCGCCACGCCTTCCTGGATATTGAGCTGATCGGCGATATCCAGCAGCTTCTGCGCCGGCATCCGCTTGAGATCGCTCAGCGAATACACCGGGAAGCCGTCCGGCACGGCCGGATGCGGACGCGCGATGAACGGCTCGTTGCTGCCATCGGACGACGGCATACTGCCACCGGTTTCGTTACCGAACCGATCGCGCGGCCCACGGTCACGGCGGTTGCGGAACCGGTCACGGCGATTGCCCTGCTGGTTCTGCCCTTGACCTTGGCCCTGCTGATGCTGGCCCACGTTCTGACCTTGGTCCTGACCTTGACCTTGACCTTGATTTTGATTTTGATTTTGCGGCTGACCTTGCACCTGGGCCTGACCCTGGTTCTGGCCTTGACCCCGGCTTTGCGCCTGATTCTGGTTCTGCTGATTTTGCGCCTGGTCGAAGCGCTGCTGCTGCGACTGGCCACCCTCGCGGGACTCGCCATGGGTGTCGCTGCCCTGGTTGCCTTGGTTGCCCTGACTGGCGCTGGGGGCATTAGCGGCATATGCGCCATCGCTGGACGTCTGCGCCGGTGCCGAATCGGCAGCGTGCGACGGTGCCTGCGGAGCACGCGGAACATCCGGTGCTGGGCTGGCGGGCAAGGGCAGGTTGGGCTGCTGCGCACCACCTTCGTCATTGGCGACGGCGGTCTTGCTCACACGTGGCTTGCGCACGCGTTTCTCGACGGGAGCGTTGACGCTCCCGGTATCGGAAGAAGGATGATCGGACAANGGGGCGAACTATGGTGATGGGAGTCTAGAAGACGTTTCTAGAAAGCTACGGTATAGGAAGACGTTTCTAGAAAGCTACGGTCTAGAGGGGTACGGCGGGGTACGAACGTGCCCCGGATTACCTGACACTATCACCGCTGCGCGCAACCGCGCAACCGCGCAAGCGTGTGGCCAGAGTAGGATTTAACTGCTGGCGAAACATTAGGGGCGCCCATCGCTGGGACGCCCGCTCGCTCAGGCGGTCGCGCCGCCCAGGGTCTTGTCGATCATCTGGGTCAGCTGGCCCTTGCCAACCGCCCCGATCTGGGTTGCCTGCACCCGCCCGTCCTTGAATAGCAGCAGCATCGGGATCGAACGCACGTGGTACTTGATGGCCAGGGCGCGGTTCTGGTCCACATTGACCTTGGCAACCTTGAGTCTGCCCTGGTATGTATCGGCAAGATCGTCCAGCACCGGGGCGATCATCTTGCACGGGCAACACCATTCGGCCCAGAAATCCACCAGGACTGGTTCGCCGGATTGCAGTACAGCTGTATCGAAGTCGGCATCGCCGATATGTTGAACCTTGTCGCTCACGTTGGGTCTCCTGGGAACCAAAACGGCCCACCCGAACGGGCAGGCCGCTACATTGCGTTAAACTGGGGCATTGCGCGACTGAATCAAGTGTCAGTCCTGAAGCCGCGCTGTCCGCCACAACAGCCGCAGTTTGCGATGCTGTCGGCATCGAAGCAAGCCGCGCCCGGGCTGCCCAGGGCGCCTTACGAAGGACGGAATAATGAGCGACAAACCGCTGACCGATTTGACTTTTCCCACGTTCGACCTGCATCCGGCGCTGATCGCCGGGCTGGAGAGCGCCGGTTTCACCCGCTGCACCCCGATCCAGGCGCTGACCCTGCCGGTGGCGCTGCCAGGCGGCGATGTCGCCGGCCAGGCCCAGACCGGCACCGGCAAAACGCTGGCGTTTCTGGTGACGGTGGTGAACCGCCTGCTGAACCGCCCAGCGCTGGCCGACCGCAAGCCGGAAGATCCACGCGCACTGATCCTGGCCCCGACCCGCGAACTGGCGATCCAGATCCACAAGGATGCGGTCAAGTTCGGCGCCGATCTGGGCCTGCGCTTTGCGCTGGTCTACGGCGGGGTGGACTACGACAAGCAACGCGAGCTGCTGCAGCAGGGCGTGGACGTGATCATCGCCACCCCGGGCCGTCTGATCGACTACGTCAAGCAGCACAAGGCGGTCTCGCTGCACGCCTGCGAGATCTGCGTGCTGGACGAAGCCGACCGCATGTTCGATCTGGGCTTCATCAAGGACATCCGCTTCCTGCTGCGGCGCATGCCCGAGCGCGGCACCCGCCAGACGCTGCTGTTCTCTGCCACGCTCAGTCACCGCGTGCTCGAGCTCGCCTACGAGTATATGAACGAGCCGGAAAAGCTCGTGGTCGAGACCGAGACCATCACTGCCGCGCGGGTGCGTCAGCGCATTTATTTCCCGTCCGACGAAGAGAAGCAGATGCTGCTGTTGGGGCTGCTGTCGCGTAGCGAAGGTGCGCGCACCATGGTGTTTGTCAACACCAAGGCGTTCGTCGAGCGCGTTGCGCGCACCCTGGAGCGGCATGGCTACCGGGTCGGCGTGCTGTCGGGCGATGTGCCGCAGAAGAAGCGCGAGTCGCTGCTCAATCGCTTCCAGAAGGGCCAGCTCGAAATCCTGGTCGCCACCGATGTGGCCGCGCGCGGCCTGCATATCGACGGCGTCAAGTATGTCTATAACTACGACTTGCCGTTTGATGCGGAAGACTACGTGCACCGCATCGGCCGTACTGCGCGTTTGGGCGAAGAAGGCGATGCGATCAGCTTCGCCTGCGAGCGCTATGCGATGAGCCTGCCGGACATCGAGGCCTACATCGCGCAGAAGATCCCGGTCGAGCCGGTGACCTCCGAACTGCTGATCCCGTTGCCGCGTAACACACGCGTGCCGGTGGAAGGAGAAGAGGTCGACGAAAACGACGGCGAGAGCGTGGGCACGATCTTCCGTGAAGCACGTGAACAGCGTGCCGCCGAAGAACAGCGTCGCGGCGGTGGCCGCAGTGGCCCGGATGGCGCTTCGCGCAGCAGCAGTGGTGGCGGCCGTCGTGACGGCGGCAGTGCCGATGCCAAGCCGCGTCCGCGCCGCAAGCCGCGCGTCGAAGGCGACGTCGCCGCCAAGACGGCAACCGTCGCCACAGCGTCGGAAACGCCAGTGGTCGCCGCAGCGACGGCCGAAGCGCCATCTACCAGCGTGGCCGATTCAGAGCGGGCACCGCGCAAGCGTCGCCGTCGTCGCAACGGCCGTCCGGTCGAAGGTGCCGAGCCTGTGGCATCTGCACCGGTGGCCGCGCCGGCTGCACCGCGCAAGCCGACCCAGGTGGTCGCAAAGCCGGTGCGCAGTGTGACCAAGCCGTCGGGCAGCCAGTCACTGTTGAGCCGTATCGGCCGCAGGTTGCGTTCGCTGGTCGCCGGCAACTGATCTTTGCCGCTGCAATCGCATCGCCGGCCTTCGGCGATGCGACGCAAGCGCTGGCGCTCCGGCATAATCGCCGGATGACCGTTCTGCGTTTCGACAACGTCAGCAAGCACTACGCCGGTGGCCACCAGGCGCTGACCGATGTCAGCTTCGAAGTGGCCGATGGCGAGATGCTGTTCGTGACCGGCCACTCCGGCGCCGGCAAAAGTACCTTGCTCAAATTGATCCACCTCAGCGAGCGCCCCAGCCAGGGCGCGGTGCTGCTGGGCGAACGCAACCTGCTCAAGGTGCGTGGCCGGCACATTCCGTTGCATCGTCGCCAGGTGGGTGCGGTCTATCAGGACCATCGCCTGCTGACCGACCGCAGCATCGCCGAGAACGTGGCATTGCCATTGATCCTGCGTGGCACACGCCGCGCCGAAATCGGCAAGCGCGTGCGTTCGGCATTGGAGCGGATTGGTCTGGCCCATCGCGAGAAAGCCTTGCCGTCGCAGTTGTCGGCTGGCGAGCAGCAGCGCGTGGGTATTGCTCGTGCCATCGTCGGCGAACCGCGCCTGCTGGTGGCCGATGAGCCCACCGGCAATCTCGACCCGGCGCTGGCCGCCGAAATCATGCAGTTGTTCGCCGAACTGCCGGCGCGCGGCACCAGCGTGCTGGTGGTCAGCCACGACCTGGCGTTGCTCAAGCAGATGCGCAAGCGCGTGCTGATCTTGGATCACGGCCGGCTGGTCGACGATATCTCGCCGCAGGATCTGGCCGAATGAGCAAACCCGCCAATACCGAAGCTGCCGCACCCTCACGGTTCGGCGTCTGGATCGACCACCATCTGCACAGCATCGCCTTCAGCCTGGGCCGGGCGATGCGCAAGCCGTGGGCGACCTTGCTGACCATCGTGGTGATGGCGCTGGCGCTGGCCTTGCCTCTGGGGCTGTCGATCGCGCTGGACAACGTCAAGCTGCTGGCCGGCAGCGTGCAGCAATCGCGCGAGATCAATCTATTTCTGAAGGTCGATATCGGCGCCGATGCCGCGCAGGCACTGGTCGGCGAACTGCGCGCACGTCCCGATGTTGCCCAGGTCACGCTGCGCACGCCTGCACAAGGACTGACCGAACTGCGCGAGAGCGCCAAGCTCAATGAGGCGATCGATGCACTCGGCGACAACCCGCTGCCGACGCTGCTGATCGTTACTCCCACAGATGCCGCCGACGATGCGCAACTGGCCGGCGCGCTGCAGGCACTGCCGCAGACCGATCAGGTGCAGCACGACGCACTGTGGCGCAAACGCCTGGATGGCTGGCTGCGTTTCGGCGAGCGGCTGGTGCAGGTGCTGTCGGCGCTGCTCGGCATCGGCGCGGTGCTTGTGGTGGGCAACACCGTGCGTCTGGATATCCAATCGCGGCGCGAAGAAATCGGCGTACTGCAGTTGCTGGGCGCCAGCGATGGGTTTATTCGGCGCCCGTTTCTGTATCTGGGCGCGTGGTACGGGCTAGGGGCCGGCGCAGTTGCGCTCGCTCTAATCGCCGCCTCCGGTCTGGCCTTGCAGGCACCTTGGGCGACATTGGCCGACAGTTATGGCAGTTCTTTTACCCTGCACGCGCTGGATCCGCTGCATTCTGCAATGGTGCTGGTCGGCACCCTGGTCCTGGGTTGGCTGGGAGCCTGGCTGGTGACCGGCCATTTCCTTCGCCAGACCCGTCCCACCGAGACCTGAGGCCTGCAATGCACACTCCAGATCTCAAACACCTGATCAGCGAAGCGCCGCGCGTGATGGTGGTCGATGGCTCGAAGCTGGTGCGCAAGCTGATTGCCGATATGTTGACGCGCGATCTGCCGAATGTGCAGGTGATCGGCTGCTCCAGCATCGCCGAAGCGCGTCAGGCACTGCAAGCCGGGACGGTGGATCTGGTGACCACTTCACTGTCGCTGCCAGACGGCGATGGCCTGACGCTGGCGCGCAGCGTGCGCGAAGCGGCCGGCCAGGCCTACGTGCCGGTGATCGTGGTGTCCGGCGATGCGCAGCAGCATCTGGTGGAACGTCGCTTCACCGAATACGTCACCGATTATTTCGACAAGGCGTTGGGCCACGAAGCCCTGGCGACCTTCATCCGCGGCTACGTGCAGCCCGAGCCGATCATCGGCGCGACCATGCTGTACATCGAAGACAGCCGCGTGGTGGCCGAGGCGACCAAGCGCATGCTCGAGAGGCAAAGCCTCAAAGTCATCCACGTACTCACCGCCGAAGACGCTTTCGCGCTGCTCACCGCCGAATCGCTTGGCCGCACCGAGCGCCGCATCGACGTGGTGCTGACCGACGTGACCTTGAAAGGCGAACTCAACGGCCGCGATGTGGTCGAGCGCATCCGCATCGATTTCGCCTATGGCAAGCGCCGCCTGCCGGTGCTGGTGATGACCGGCGACACCAATCCGCGCAATCAGTCCGAACTGCTGCGCGCCGGCGCCAATGATCTGGTGCAAAAACCGATCGAGGAGCGCTTGTTGGTGACCAAGGTGTTGTTCCAGCTGCGCTTGGCACGCCTCGAGGATCAGGCTGTCACGCTATGACCGAAGTGATCGACGTGACCGAAGTGGAAGCACGTATCCAGCTGCAACCGTCGTGGAAGGCGCGCGTGGGCGATTGGTTGCTGCGCCCGGAGATGCAGGAGTTGTCCGCCTTCCTGCGTCAGCGCAAGGCGGCCGGGGCGCGGGTGTTTCCGCTGGGCCCGCAGATCTTTGCCGCTTTCGACGCCACCCCGTTCGAGCAGGTCAAGGTGGTGATTCTGGGCCAGGACCCGTATCACGGCGAAGGCCAGGCGCATGGGCTGTGCTTTTCAGTGCTGCCCGGCGTGTCGGTGCCGCCGTCGCTGCTCAATATCTACAAAGAGATTCAGGACGACCTGGGCATTGCGCGGCCGGATCACGGCTATCTGATGCCGTGGGCGCGCCAGGGCGTGCTGCTGCTCAACGCGGTGCTGACGGTGGAGCAGGGGCGTGCCGGTACGCACCAGAACAAGGGCTGGGAGGGGTTCACCGACCATGTCGTGGAAACGCTCAACCGCGAGCGCGAAGGCCTGGTGTTCCTGCTCTGGGGCAGTTACGCGCAGTCCAAGGGCAAGGTCATCGAGCAGGCGCGCCATCGCGTGTTCAAGGCCCCGCATCCCTCGCCGTTGTCGGTGCACCGCGGCTTTCTGGGCTGCCAGCACTTCTCCAAGACCAACGAACATCTGCAGCGGCGCGGGATCAGCCCGATCGACTGGTCGCTACCGCCACGTAACGCACTCGACACCTCGCCCGCCAGCGGCTGAGCGGGTCGAGCGGCACGTCATTTCCCATTGGTTTTGTCACGGTCTGCGTAGAGCGGCGGTGATAAGTTACTCATCGATTCGGGGAGTGGGTAACTGGAACGCCGGTGGCTTCAAAAACCCGAACGTCCTATAAATGGAACGTTGGGAACTTTCTCTCTGTACCCAGCAGTCCAATAGCTCGACTGCTAAGATCGGTGCCTATGAACCAGACTACCTCGACTTCCCTCGCGGCAAACAATCTCCCGATTCCCAGTGCGCTCGGTTCGCTGGACGCCTACATCGGTGCCGTGCACCAGATCCCGGTGCTGTCGGTCGATGAGGAACAGAATCTTGCCCGTCGCTTCCGCGACGCGTTGGATTTGGACGCCGCGCGCGAACTGGTCCATTCCCACCTGCGCTTCGTGGTTCACGTGGCGCGCGGCTATAACGGCTATGGCCTTCCGCTGGGCGATTTGATCCAGGAAGGCAACATCGGCCTGATGAAGGCGGTCAAGCGCTTCGACCCGGAAATGGGCGTGCGCTTGGTCAGCTTCGCGGTGCACTGGATCCGTGCCGAAATGCACGAGTTCATCCTGAAGAACTGGCGCATCGTCAAGGTCGCAACGACCAAGGCGCAGCGCAAGCTGTTCTTCAACCTGCGCAAGTCCAAGACCCGTCTGGGCTGGCTCAATGCCTCCGAAGTGACTGCGGTCGCCAAGGATCTGAACGTCTCCGAGCGCGAAGTGATGGAGATGGAGTCGCGTCTGTCCGGTCGCGATATCGGCTTCGATGCCTCGTCCGACAACGACGACGATCACGGCCCGCCGTCGCCGGTCAGCTACCTGGTGGCCAACGAAGAAGATCCGTCGCAGGCCTACGAGCGTCACGATAGCGAAGACAACCAGACGCAGCTTTTGCGCGAAGGCTTGTCGGGTCTGGACACGCGCTCACGCGACATCGTCAAGCGTCGTTGGCTGGATTCCGATTCCAAGGTGACCTTGCAGGAGCTGGCCGACGAGTACGGCGTGTCGGCCGAGCGTATCCGCCAGATCGAGGCGAACGCGCTGAAGAAGATGAAGGCACTGTTCCTGGCCTGATCCTTGCGAGCACGCGGTAGGTGTTGCACAAACGGCACGGTTATCCGGGCCGTTTGCGTTGATAACGCTAGTGATGCGCAGCGTCCAAAGACGCGTGATTCTTTCGCCGACCTCGTTCCGCGATGGGGCGTGTGCGTTTTCGCCACGAGCGGCAGAGCGCATTGCATCGCAATGACGTGCCTTGCCGACAAAGCGCATTGCCAGCGATCACACGTCGCAACAGCGATCGCATGCGCCACTCAATCGACCACGCACCTCAGCCGCATGGCTATTCCGGCAAGCGCGCCACCGGCAGCTGCCAGCCATAACGGATCGCCATGGAGCGCAGCCCGAAATACACGCCTGCACTCGTCGCCAGCGACCAGGCTTGCGGCATGTCGAGCACATGCCCGATCGCGCCAGGCCACCGCCAGCGAGTGCGGCGACTGCATACAGCTCGGCTTGCAAGACCACCGGCGTGCGCGCCACCAACAGATCGCGCGCGCTACCGCGGCCGATGCCGCTAGCATGCCGAGCAAGGTCGCACTGAGCGGACTGAGCTGATACTCCAGCGCCTTGCCTGTGCCGTAGACAGCAAACAGCGCCAGCCCTGCCGCGTCGAATAGTTGCACCGGTTGCGTAGCCGTTCCACCGCGGCATGCCAACGGGAACCCGCCACCCCGGCCAGGGAGGCGACGAGCAGATACTACGGCTGCACCAACGCGGCGGGCGGTGTGGCGCCGATCAACACATCGCGCACGATGCCGCCGGACACTGACGCCGCGCACGACAGCACCAGCACGCCGAACAGATCCAGGCGATTGCGCACCGCCACGGTCGCGCCGCTGAGAGCGAACACGAAGGTGCCGAGCAGATCCAGCAGGAACAGCACAGTGGTCACGGCACCGCAGTCGCAACAGGCAGCACGGCATCGCGCACCGCCCGTTGCGCTGTCAGCCGTCTTTAGCTGTCGGCGGTGGTGGCTCGG
Source organism: Xanthomonas populi (assembly GCF_002940065.1). GTDB lineage: Bacteria > Pseudomonadota > Gammaproteobacteria > Xanthomonadales > Xanthomonadaceae > Xanthomonas > Xanthomonas populi. Next base: position 39,728 of record NZ_MDEJ01000012.1, on the reverse strand, counting down.
TGCCGCCGAAGATGATGCGTGCGGCGCGCTGGTAGCTCCAGTACGCCATCGCCCAGTTCACCAGCACCACGAACCGGTTGCGGAAGCCGATCAGGAAGTACACGTGCGCGGCCAGCCAGAACCACCAGGCGACGATGCCGGAGAGCTTGAGCTTGCCCACATGCACGATGGCGGCCATGCGGCCGAAGTCCTGATAACGGAAGGCCGGCGCGGCGCGCCCGCGCTGGCGGGCGCGGATCGCCTTGGCGATGTGCTTGCCCATCTGCTTGGCTGCCGGCGCCACGCCAGGCACCGCGCGGCCATTCTGCTGCACCGAGGCCAGATCACCGCCGACGAAAATCTCCGGGTGGCCGGGCACGCTCAGGTCCGGCTCCACCAGCACGCGCCCGGCGCGATCCAGCGGCACGCCCAAGGTGCGCGCCAGCGGCGAGGCGGCCACGCCGGCGGCCCACACCACGGTGCGCGCCGGCACGAAGGTGTCGCCTAGCTGATAGCCAAGCGCGTCGATATGCGTGACCGGAGTACCGGTGTGAACCTCTACGCCCAGTCGCTCCAGCTGCTTGCGCGCCTTGTTGGTGAGATCTTCCGGGAACGAGGGCAGCACGCGCGGGCCAGCTTCGACCAGACGCACGCGCGCCTGCTGCGGATCGATATGGCGGAACTCGTCCTTGAGTGTGTGGCGGGCGATCTCGGCCAGCGTACCGGCCAGTTCTACCCCGGTCGGGCCGCCGCCGACCACTGCAAAACTCAGCCAGGCCGCGCGTGCCGCCGGGTCGGATTCGGCTTCGGCGCGCTCGAATGCCAGCAGCAATTTGCGCCGCAACACCAGCGCGTCGTAGAGCGTTTTCAGGCCTGGCGCATGCTCTGCCCAGTGATCGTTACCGAAGTAGGCATGGGTGGCGCCTGTGGCCAGCAGCAGCATGTCGTAGCCGAGCGTATTGCCATCGGCGAGTACCACTTCGCGGCGGGTCGGCGCGATGTCGGCGACGTCGCCGAGCAGCACGTCTACATTGCGTTGTTCGCGCAGGATGTGCCGCAGCGGCGCGGCGATATCCGGTGCCGACAGGCCGGCAGTGGCGACCTGATACAGCAGCGGCTGGAACAGGTGATGGTTCTGGCGGTCGATCAGGGTGATGCGGATGCCGGGATGGTCGAGCGCGCGGGTCGCCCACAAGCCGGCAAAACCGCCACCAACCACGACCAGATGCAGCGGAGCTTGGGAGGGGGAAGAAATCATCGTAAGGTCCGATTGAATGCGACGCGGGCTCATCAGCATGCCGCATTTGCACTGAACATGACGCCTGAATTCGGCCCACCTGCGGCATCATGTCGCCTCGTATCGACCCGGTTACTGCATGCGTCCGCGTTGTCTGCTGCAACGCCATCGGCTACGTCATCGCCTGCCGTCAAACAGCCGCTCAGCGTGTCGCCATTGGCCTGATCGGCGTGCTGGCGTGTCTGACGCTGTTTGGCATGCTGGAAGGCGATCGCGGCGTGGGACGGGTGCATGCCACTGGGGTCAGTGCCGGGGCCGAGAGCGAGACGCTGACCAACGGCACGCTCACCATGCGCGATGGCAGCCAGTACGCGTTGCCGGCCGCAGATGCTGAAAATACCGAAACCGACTCTGCCGATTCTTGGGAGCAATGAGCATGATCGATAACCCAGACAAACGCATCGCCTTGCTGATCGATGCCGACAACGCGCCAGCCGGCAAGATCGACGTGGTACTGGCCGAAGTGGCGCGCTACGGCGTGGCCAATGTGCGCCGGGCCTACGGCAACTGGAAGAGCCCGCACCTGAAAGGTTGGGAGGGGGCGTTGCACGACTATGCGATCCGGCCGATCCAGCAATTCGCCTATAGTTCGGGCAAAAACGCCTCGGACATAGCGATGGTGATCGACGCGATGGATCTGTTGTACGCGCGCAATCTGGACGGGTTTGCGATCGTGTCCAGCGATGCGGATTTCACCCCGCTGGTGATGCGTCTGCTCACCGATGGCATGAAGGTCTACGGCTTCGGCGAGAAGAAAACCCCGGCGCCGTTCGTCAATGCCTGCTCCAAGTTCACCTATGTCGAAGCGCTGGGCGAACAGGCTACGGCAGCCAGCGACACCGCTGCCGGGCGCAAGGATGCCACGGCGCTGCGTAGCGATACGCGTCTGGTGCAACTGCTGCGCAATGCGATCGACAGTGCCTGCGAAGACGATGGCTGGACGCTTTTGAGTGCGGTGGGCAAGCAGGTGGCCAATCAGGCCTCGTTCGATCCGCGCAACTATGGCTACCGCAAGCTCAGCGATCTGGTACGCGCGATCGGCTTGTTCGAGATCAAGCAGGACGAGCAGGCGTTGTGGGTCCGCGATGCGCCCAAGCGCGGGCGTGCGAAGGCTGCGCAGCCCGCTGCGGCTGGATCAGCGCAAGCCTCTGCTGCCAAGCCTGCGGCGCGCGCGACGTCCAAGCCGGCAGCAGGGAAATGACGATGGCGTACGCTGCGACGCAGCCCATTGCATGGAGGCCGATCACGCTGTGGGGACGCCGCAATTCCAGCAATGTGCGCAAGGTGCTGTGGTGCGTCGAAGAAGCCGCAGTGCCGTATACCTTGATCGAAGTGGGCGGCGCCTTCGGCGGTAACGACACGCCTGCGTATCGCGCGTTGAATCCGAATGGGGTGGTGCCGACGTTGCACGATGGCGCGCTGGTGCTGTGGCAATCCAACGCAATCGTGCGTCATCTGGCCGCGCACTATGCGCCGGCCTTGTATCCGCAATCGCCGGCCGAACGCGCGCTGGGCGATCGCTGGATGGACTGGACCACATCCACATGTGCCGGCGTATTTCGCGATCTGTTCTGGGGCGTGCCGCGCACCGCCGAGGCCGAGCGCGATCACGCACGCATCGCCGCTGCGCTGACGCGCTCGGGCGAGCTGCTTGCACGCGCCAATGCGGCGTTGGCGCAGCAGCCGTATCCGTCGGGCGAACAGTTTGCGATGGGTAATATTCCACTCGGCAGCTTTATCTACGGGTGGTTCGACATGCCGATCGACCGGCCCGACTTGCCGCATCTGCAAGCCTGGTATCAGCGCTTGTGCGCGCGGCCTGCATACCAACGCGGGGTGATGACGGCGCTGACCTGCGTTGCGAGTGTCAGCTCAGACCAGCGTGGTTCATTGGAGATGCCACGCGCGACGACGACATCAAGCGCTGACGCAAAGGCGTAGGCCTCTTTCGATACGCCGGCCTCAATACAGATCGATCGGGTCCACATCCAGCGACCAGCGCACGCGCCGCGCCTGCGGCAATGCGTAGATGGCGGGAAGTTGCGCATCGAGCAAACGGTGCAAGGCCGAGCGTTGTTGCGCAGACAACAGCAGCTGCGTGCGTTGGAAACCGGCGCGGCGTGGCATCGGTGCCGGCATCGGGCCGTAGCATTCCACGGCGGCAAACGCGGGCGATTGCGCCGTGGTGTCTGAGGTTGTCAAGCCGCGCACTGCCATCAAAAACTGATTGGCAGCCGCCACATCCTTGGCCTCGGCGCGTAACAGCGCCAGATACGCGAAGGGGGGGAATCCTGCCGCCTCGCGCTGTTGCAGTTCGGCATCGGCGAAGGCGTGATAGCCACCGTTGACCAGGGTCTGCAGCAAGGGATGTTCGGGGTGGTGGGTCTGTAGCCAGACTTCGCCGGGGCGGTCGGCACGCCCGGCGCGTCCTGCGACCTGGATCAGTTGCTGGGAGAGTTTCTCGGCTGCGCGGAAGTCGGCCGAAAACAGGCCTTCGTCGATGCCGACCACCACCACCATGGTCAGCCGTGGCAGGTCGTGGCCCTTGGCCAGGATCTGCGTGCCGACCAGGATGCCAGCTTCTGTGCCCAGGCGTGCCAGTTGGGTTTCCAGCGCATCGCGGCGCTGGGTGGTGCTGCGATCGATACGCACCACCGGAAAATCCGGGAACGCTTCGGTCAGGCGTTCTTCCAGCCGCTCGGTGCCGATGCCTTGCGGCTGCAGCGCCAGGCTGGCGCAAGCCGGGCAGGCCAGCGGTGCGGATTGGCGCGCAGCGCAGTGATGACATTGCAGGCGCCGGCCACCGGCGTGCACGGTCATCGGGGTCTGGTGCAGCGGCGTGCTGCAGCGCTGGCAGGCGGCGGTCCAGCCGCAGTCGTGGCATAGCAGCACTGGCGCATAGCCGCGGCGGTTCTTGAACACCAGCACCTGCTCGCCGCGCGCCAGGGTGGCGCCGATGCCGGCCAGCACCTCCGGCGACAGGCCGTCCTTGAGAGGTCGCTTGCGCACATCAAGCACGCGCACGCGCGGCGGACGCGCTTCGCCGGCCCGACGCGACAGGCGCAGATGCTGGTAGCGGCGGGAATAGGCGTTGTGCAGGCTTTCCAGCGATGGCGTGGCGCTGCCCAGAATCACCGGCACATCCAGCGCCTTGCCGCGTACCAGCGCGAAGTCGCGCGCGTGGTAGCGGATGCCGTCCTGTTGCTTGTAGCTGCCGTCGTGTTCTTCATCGACCACGATCAGGCCGGCCTTGGGCAGTGGAATGAAGATCGCCGAGCGGGTGCCGACGATCAGCTTGGCCTCGCCACGCCAGGCGGCGGCCCAGACCCGTGCGCGTTCGCCATCGGACAGGCCCGAGTGCAGCGCATGCACGGGCACGCCCAGGCGGGCGCGGAAGCGGCCCAGCGTCTGCGGAGTCAGGCCGATTTCTGGCACCAGCACCAGCGCCTGGCGGCCGGCGGCCAGGCAGGCGCCGATCGCCTGCAGGTAGACCTCGGTCTTGCCGCTGCCGGTGACGCCATCCAGCAGATAGGTGGCGAAGCCGGTGTGCGCGCGGACGGCGTCGGTGGCGGCCCGTTGTTCGTCGTTGAGCTGCGGGCCGGTGCGGGGGCGCGCCGGGATGGCATCGGCAGGCACTGCCACGCGCTCGGCATAGTCGCGTTTGGCCAGGCTGCGCGCGGCCTCGCGCCATTGCGGCAGCAACGGGTCCAGCTGTTCTTCGCCCACCGCACCGGTGAGCAGCAGAGCCGCGAGCAAGGCGGGGCGGCTACCCGTGCGCAGGCCGGCCGCGCCGGTGCACCCGGCCTCGGTTAGCTGCCATGCCCAGGCGTGGGTGTCGGCCAGCGGCTCGCCACGGCGCAACGGGCCGGGCAAGGCGCTGGCCTGGGCTTGGCCAAGCGAGGCGTGGGTATAGCGCGCCAGCCACTGCAGCGAGCGGGCCAGCTCGTCGACCAGCAATGGGGCGTCGTCGCACCATACCAGCGCCGGGCGCAGACCCTCGGCGGATGGCAACTGCCCGATGTCCACCACCACTCCGACCAACTCGCGCGGCCCGAACGGCACCCGTACCCGGCAGCCGACCCGCGCCGGATCGGTCAGCGGGGCATCGGCCGGAGGCAGATAATCGAACAATTGCGGCAGCGGCACCGGCAAGGCGACGCGCAGGGTGGCGACGGTCGAAGACATCCAGCCAGTCTACCGGCCCAGTCCAGAGGCCGGCAGTCGCGCTCCAAGTCGGGCCAAATCAGCACCCGGCTTAAGGCGCGTTTGTGTGACGGAAGTTATAAATGCGACGTAAACCTATGTGGGAGTTAAGGAAACGGGTTTATCCACATCGCCTGTGGATAAACCTGTGAATTAGTCTCGTGCTCCACGCGTTGAAGGCGGATTGACTAGCCTCTGCAACCTCTTGGACATTTTTTAGCCAACACGAATAAGTCTTTCAATATCAACTACTTAGGCGTGAAACACGATTGCAACAAAGAAAAACCAACAGTTGACAGACGCGTGCGTATCGGTATGTCTGCCGCTGTGCACAACCCGCACGGGCGGTAAGCGTGGCGGGCGTGAGGGCAGAGCGAGGCCGGCTCGATCTGTCAAGCCGTTGGCGGGGGACGTGACGCCGGTATCATGCCGGCCGATGCTGGAGTTCCCATGACCGTAGTCCCCAACGCCCCTGTCACCCCCGCCGCGCTATCAGCCTTCCTGCGCGGCATCGAACGCCGGGGTCTGGTCCTCGCGCAGCTGCAATGCGGCGATGTGGCGGCGGCCGAGCGGGCCCTAGCGGTGGCGTTACGTGCCTTCAGCAGCCAGGCGGCAGGAGGCCCGATGGCCGGCTGGCCGATGTGCTTCTGGAGCCTGTTGGCGACCGCCCCGCCGCTGCGACGCGAGCCGATGCCCGGCACCTGGCTGCCCCCGTTTACCGTGTTAGGCCGGATGCAGACCGCCGACCGGCTGGCACTGCTGCTCCGCATCGTGGCCGGGTTGGAAGAAGTACCCGCCAGCGAAGTGCAAGGCATCGACGTGGCGGCGTATCGCCAGTCGCTTGCCCGTGCCTGCCCGCGCGATGCGGCCGGCAAACCGGATGCGCTGGCCTGGAGGGTGCTGGCCGAGGCGGCTCAGCAGGAGTTGCGCGATCTCACCCCGGCCCAGGTGAGCCGATTGGGACAACTGCGCGATTCGCCCCTGGCTGGTATGCCGCTGCAGCCGGCCGCGGCCGCGCCTATGGTTGCCCCGGCCGAGCCGCGTCGTCCGGCTGCGCGGCGTGCACGTCCCGCCAGTCGGTGGCATTGGCCGCGGATCTCCTGCCGCCACACCGGCATCGTGTTGGCCGTGCTGGCGTTGTCGCTGCTGCTGCTCGCGGTGCTGGGCTGGTGGTGGACCCATCGCCGGCCCGCCCTGCCGCCCGAGCCGGTCTCGCAGGCACCGGCCGGCGTGTTGCATGTCGCCGACGCCGCGCCGGTGCTGGTGGAAGAACTTCCGGCTGCCGACCTGCCGGACGCAGCGGCACTCCCCGGCATGGATCCGCGCGACCAGACGATGCTGGCCGACCCGGATCTGGAACTGGCGCGTTCGGCGGATTTCTACGCTTGGTATGCGGCCGGCCATCCGGTGCCGGCCGACGAATCCGGCGCGCACGCCACCGCCGCCGACCAGCCTGCCGCCCCGATGGAGACCGTCTATGACGACAATTAATTGGTACGGCCTGCTGTTGTTCGCCGCTGCCGGTATGGCTGCTGCTCAAACTCGACCGGCGCCTTTGGAAGAAGGCAGCGTTGCCGCGCCGTCCAGCGCCCCGACGCCCGCAGTCTCGACTCCCGCCACTTCAACCTCTGCGACCCCGAGCGCGGCACAGCAACGCGCGCGCTGGAACGCACTGACGCCTGCACAGCAGGCCGAGCTGCGCGCGCGCTATGCCGCGTGGAAAGGGCTCACCGCCACCGACCGGGTGGTGCTGCGGCAGGCACGCGAGCGTCTGCATGCCTTGCCCGCAGACCAGCAGCGCGCACTGCGCACGCAGTTCACCGACATGGATCGCCTGCATCGCGATGGCTGGCGGCTGGGCTCGCAGTTGGGCGCGTTTTATTCCCCGTTGCAGCCGTTGATCGGCTACGTGCTGCCGGCGCAGCGCGACGCACTATTGAGCGTGCTGCGCAGCCTGGATGCCGGGCAGCTGGAGCAGTTGGCGCTGCTGACACAACGCACCCCCCCGCAGGATCGCGATGCCTTGCGCGACGCCTTGCTGGCCGAAGCGCCCGCAACACGGAATGCGTGGTTGAAGCGGCAGCTGGCACGGTAACTGGTAACTGAACGTGTCGTCCTCGGTCGCATCCACGGCCGGCACCGCGCTGGCGTGCCGCGCATTGGCTTGCAGTTGCGTCAGGCGCCTTTGTGCCTCTGTTTCCGCACGCGCAATGCTTGCGTCCACGCTGTCGCTTCGATGCCTGTCGGGACAACCTTGCGCGTCTGGGTCAGCGTGTCGACCAATTGCCTGCGCACCGCTTCCACCTGTGCAGGCGTGCGCGCATGTGCAAATTCTTTGGGCACAGCGGTCTGCGTGCCGCCAGCGGTGGCGATGTCGTCGCGGTCCTCGGACGCGTGCACTGCTAGGCGTGCGATGAAAAAGGTGAGCAGGCTCAACACCAGAAATAGCCGCATCGGCGCCACATAGCGCACGCGCTGGCCACTCAGAAAACGCAGTGCCACCCGTCCCGGCACTAGCAGATCGCGCAAGGTGCCAAAGATGCGCCCGTCTAGATGCCAGAACGACTCGAAGATTTCTTCCACCGCATGCGCGACGCGGCGCACCGGGTTGTGCGCGCTTTGTCCGCAGCTGTGGCAGAACGCGCCTTCTAGCGCAGCCTAACAGGTCTCACATGCCGAAAGGTGGACCGCAGTGGGGGGTGCATGGCATGGGCTGATTGGAGTCCGGGTAAGATAATCGCCCCGCGCGACCCGGTGCCAGCGCCTCCCGGCACGGCCGTAGTCCGCACAGCGATCGGTTTTCATGTCTGTCTCTCCTGCACCCCCGTCCGCGACGCCAGGCTTCGCCTCGGAAGTGCGCACCACCGGCTTGCTCGCACTGCCGCTGGTGCTCGGTCACGTCTCCACTGGCCTCATTGGTTTTGTCGACAACGTCATCGCCGGTCACCACGGCACTGCCACCTTGGCCGCTGTCACCATCGGCACCTCGTTGTTGTGGCTGCCCATGCTGGTGCCGATCGGCACGCTGATCTCGTTGACCGCTTCGGTTTCGCAACTGGTCGGTGCCGGCCGCGAGCGCGAGATCGGCCCGTTGTTTCGCCAGGCGTTGTGGTTGTCGTTAGGGCTGGGCGCGGTGATGTTCGCCTTCTTGAGTGCGGTGCCGCCGCTGCTGCCCACCTTCGGGATTGCGCCGGACATCGTGCCGGGTGCGACCGACTTTCTGCATGCGGTGCGTTGGGGCGGGCCGGCGCTGACGTTCTATTTCTGCATGCGCTATCTCAGCGAAGGCATGCACTGGACGCTGCCGACCATGTTGCTGGGCTTTGGTGGCTTGGTGGTGCTGGCGCCGCTGGGCTATCTGCTGACCTACGGCAAATTCGGCTTTGCCGAGCACGGTGCACAAGGCCTGGGCATGGCTTCGGCGCTCACCATGTGGGTGCAGGCAATCGCGTTTGCGCTCTATCTGTGGCGCTCGCGCCGCTTCGCGCATCTGGAGTTGTTCGCCCATTTCGAGGTGCCGCGCTGGCACGCCATTAGCGACTTGTTGCGCACCGGCCTGCCAATCGGCATCACCGTGCTCATGGAAGGTGGCTTGTTCATCTTCACCGCTTTGCTGATCGGCCGGCTCGGTTCCACCGAAGCGGCGGCGCACCAGATTGCGATCAACGTCGCGCAGCTGTGTTTCATGATTCCAATGGGCGTGGCCGAGGCGACCACCGTGCGCGTCGGGCACGCGGTGGGGCGCGGCGATCCGCTTGGCATGCGCCGCGCCGCGTGGGGCGGCTACACCATCGTGCTGGGCACCCAGGCCTTTTCTGCCAACGCGTTGCTGCTGGGCCACGATGCCATCGTGAGCGTCTATACCGACGATGTGGCAGTGGCTGCGCTGGCCTCGGTGCTGCTGCTGTACGCGGCCGCCTTCCAGTTCCCCGATGGCATCCAGGTGCTGTCCAGCGGCGCGCTGCGCGGGGTCAAGGACACCCGCGTGCCGATGTTCCTGGCGATGTTGTCGTACTGGTGCCTGGGCATGCCGCTCGCTGCCGGGCTCGGTCTGGGGCTCGGCTGGGGGCCGCAGGGAATGTGGATCGGCCTGATGCTGGGCCTGACCGCTGCCGCGATCCTGATGGGCTTGCGTTTCAGGCAGACCAGCCGGCGGCTGACTGCCAACGCGACCCCCTGACTTTCAGCGCATGCCGTGTGCGGTGCGCAGCCGGTATGCTGAGCGGCATTACTCGCATGCAGCGTCTTTTCGACGGAGTTTTCCATGAACCACCCCGTGCGTCGCAATCCCATCGCCAGTTTCTTCGTCGGCCTGTGGGGTGTGATGAATTTCACCCGACGCCTGATCTTCAACCTGGCGTTTTTCGGTTTTCTGTTGCTGCTGGTACTGCTGTTGGTGGTAGCGATGGCGCGTGGCGACGGCACCAAGCCGCTGGCCGAGCGCACCACCCTGGTGATCAACCCCGAAGGCACCCTGGTCGAGCAGTTCAGCGCCGACCCGGTGAGCCGTTCGCTGGCCAAGGCGGTCGGCGACAAGAGTGCCGAAGAGATCCAGCTGCGTGACCTGGTGCGGGTGATCGAAGCGGCCGGCAAGGATCGCAAGATCGAACGGGTACTATTGAACCTGGACAAGTTTCAGCCCTCCGGTTTTGCTTCTCAGCGCGAAGTCGCCGCTGCCTTGCAGAAGCTGCGCGCCTCCGGCAAGCAGATCGTGGCCTTCAGCGAGAGCATGAGCCAGGGCCAGTACCTGTTGGCCGCGCAGGCCAACGAGGTCTATCTCGACCCGATGGGCAGTGTGTTGCTGGAAGGGCTTGGCCGCTATCGCCAGTATTTCCGCGAAGGCCTACAGGACAAGCTCGGGGTGGACGTGCATCTGTTCCGTGTGGGCGAATACAAGTCCGCCGCCGAGCCTTACATCCTCGACGCGGCTTCGGCCGATGCCAAGGAAGCGGATTTGTTCTGGATGAACGACGTGTGGCAGCGCTACCTGGCCGACGTCGGCACCGCGCGCAAGCTCACCCCTGCGCAGCTGACCGCCGGCATCGATACGCTGCCGGAAGGCGTGGCTGCCGCCGGTGGCGATCTGGCCAAATTCGCGCTGCAGCAGAAGCTGGTCGACGCGCTCAAGACCCGCGAGCAAGTCGATGCCTTGCTGACCAAGCGCGGCGTTGCCGATAACGACGCCGATGCGGGCTTCCGCAGTATCGATTTCGCCAGCTATCTCACCCAGTTGCAGGCGCGGCGTTCCCTTGACAGCCGCCCGCAGGTGGCCGTGGTGGTGGCCGCTGGCGAAATCAGCGGTGGCGAGCAGCCGGCCGGCCGCGTCGGTGGCGAGTCCACCGCCGCGTTGCTGCGCCAGGTGCGCGACGACGACGAGGTCAAGGCGGTGGTGCTGCGCGTGGATTCGCCCGGCGGCGAAGTGTTCGCCTCCGAGCAGATCCGTCGCGAAGTGGTCGCGCTCAAGCAGGCCGGCAAGCCGGTGGTGGTGTCGATGGGCGATCTGGCCGCCTCGGGCGGTTACTGGATCAGCATGAATGCCGATCGCATCTATGCCGACCCGTCGACCATCAGCGGTTCAATCGGCATCTTCGGCATGGTGCCCAATCTGACCCGCGCCCTCGACAAGATCGGCGTGCATACCGATGGTGTGGGTACCACGCGGTTTGCCGGTGCCTTCGACATCACCCGCCCGCTGGACCCGGCCGCCGGCCAGGTTATCCAGGCGGTGATCAACAAGGGCTATGCCGACTTCACCGGCAAGGTGGCGCAGGCGCGTCATCAGTCGGTGGAGGCCATCGACAACGTCGCACGCGGCCGGGTGTGGAGCGGGGCGCAGGCCAAGCAGCACGGCCTGGTGGATGCGTTCGGCGGCATGCAGGAAGCGGTGGCCGATGCGGCCGATCGCGCCAAGTTGAGCCGCGGCAAGTTCCGCGTGCGCTATGTGGAGAAGCCGGCCACGCCGTTTTCGCAGTTCATGAGCGGATTTGCCGCCAGCCGCATGGGCGCCTGGATGCTGGGCGATTCGGCCATGGCGCGCGCCATGCTGGCGCTCTCGCTGCCGGAAGTGGACACGCAGCTGCGCTTCGTCGAAGACGCCGTGCACGACAGCAAGGCCGGTGGCACTCCGGTGAAGTCGCTGGCGTATTGCTTCTGCGGGTTCTGAAACAGCACGTGTTCAACGTGATGTATCGACAACGCCGGCTTTGTACCGGCGTTGTCGTTTCTGCAGTGGTGGCTGCATCGCGTCAAGCGTCTGCCGCTTTCTTCGACCGCAACGCGCATGGCGTGATGCGTTGCGTTTACTGCGTGGCCGCGTCGATCGCCTTGCGTTGATCCTCTGCCGCCTGATCGGTCTCCGCCTGCACCGCGTGCGCCTTGTTCAGCGGTTCCTGGATGTGGTCGCGCAAGGCGGTGGCCTGCGGCTCGGGCTTTTGCTCGGTGGGCGCAGGTTGCGGTCGCTGACAGGCGCCAAGCAACAACGCCAGGCTGGCTGCAAGAATCCAATGCAGTTTCATCGTCGTGACCTCGCTCGGGGTGGCAGTATCCTAACGCCCGGGCCATACGCGCGCGTCAACTGCGCTGCAGCGGCTGTTTCCTGCGTCTTGCAAAGAGGATCACCCACGTGACAACCCATCGTTGGCGGCTGGATGGACAGACCGCCCTCATCACCGGCGCCAGCGCCGGCATTGGCTTTGCCATCGCGCGCGAACTGCTCGGCTTCGGCGCGGATCTGCTGATGGTGGCGCGCGATGCCGATGCCTTGGCGCAGGCACGCGACGAGCTCGCCGAAGAATTCCCCGAGCGCGAACTGCATGGGCTGGCCGCCGATGTGTCCGACGATGAAGAACGTCGCGCCATTCTGGATTGGGTGGAAGACCACGCCGATGGCCTGCATCTGCTGATCCACAATGCCGGCGGTAACATCACCCGCGCGGCGATCGATTACACCGAGGACGAGTGGCGCGGCATCTTCGAAACCAACGTGTTTTCCGCCTTCGAATTGTCGCGTTATGCGCACCCGTTGCTGACCCGCCACGCGGCCTCGGCGATCGTCAACGTTGGCAGCGTCTCCGGCATCACCCATGTACGTAGCGGCGCGCCGTATGGCATGACCAAGGCCGCGCTGCAGCAGATGACGCGCAATCTGGCGGTGGAATGGGCCGAGGACGGCATCCGCGTCAACGCGGTGGCGCCCTGGTACATCCGCACGCGTCGCACCTCCGGGCCGCTGTCGGATCCGGATTACTACGAGCAGGTGATCAAACGCACCCCGATGCGCCGCATCGGCGAACCGGAAGAAGTCGCCGCTGCGGTCGGTTTTCTATGTCTGCCGGCGGCCAGTTACATCACCGGTGAATGCATCGCGGTGGATGGCGGATTCTTGCGTTACGGGTTTTAACCCGCCTGCGCGCATTGTCATGCTGAGAGTGGCCTGTGCATGGCATCGGAAGATGCGCACGCATGCGCCGAACCATCGACGCGCCCGCGCCTCAGGTTTTTTGTCAGCTACGCATGCGCGCGCGTCAGGCGACAGCGCGCAGGCTCAGTACACCGCGCATGCCATCTGGTGATCGCTGGCGGTTGGCAGTGGCTTTAAAGCATCAGACCAGCAAGCGCAGCGCCGTCACACGGAATGACGTGCGCTGGCACGCCGGTCGCAGCATCACGGCGTGGTAGACGGATCCGCGCAGCGGCTTTCGTCCAGCACCCGGCGCATCTGATCGTAACGCTGTTTGCGTTCGGCCGATTGCGCTTCGTCGGAGAAACGCCAGGTCGCCTCGGCCTGTTCGGCGCGTTTGCGCCAAGCCTCGCACAGGCTCTGATCCGGCACCGGCGCGCAGCGATCGGTGACCACCTCGCAGGCGCTGCCGTCGCCGGTGGCCGGCCCGCCCGCCAGGTTAGTTGTCTGCATCGGCAGGCAACGCGTGGCCGGTTCGCGGTCTTCGGTGAAATAGCGTCCGTTGTCGTGCGCGGTGCATTCGAACAGCGGCGGCGGTGGCAGCGTGGATGTCGATGTCGATGTCGAGGCGGGCGGCGCCGACGCAACTGGTACGGGAGCCGCAGCCGGGGCGGTAGCGGGTGCATCGGTTTTAGAACTGGTCCGCGGCTGCGCAGAGGGCGCTACACGCGTAGGCGATGCTGCGCTCGATCCGCCCGGCGAAAACGGCACAGCAGCCGGCGCAGTCATCACTTTCTTTTGCTGCTGCACGCCTTTCGGGCACGGCATGTTCTGCACCGTGAGCGCGCCGGTCGGATCGGTGCATCGGTAGATGGTCACGTCCTGGGCGCTGGCGACCGACATCCATCCAATCAACGGCAACAGCAGCCAGAGCCTCATGCGCCGCTGCAATCGCGCTGCAGGCGTGCGTCGATGCCACGTTGGTCGCGGCTGAGGTCTTCGCGCTCGCTCTGCAAAGCGCTGTTGTAGCGCCGGATCAGCTCCCAGCGGAGATCGGCCAGCCGCCCGCACACTTCCTGCTCCGGCAGGGCATGGCATTCGTCGCGGATCTGTACACTGCCGTACGGCACGATCACCGTGCCGCCGTAGCCGCCATCGACGTAACCACCGCCGTTATAGCCACCACCGTTGTAGCTGCTGCCAGGATAGCCGCCAACGTTGTAGTTGCCGCCACCATAACTTCCCCTGCTGTCACCGACGCTGCCTTGTATGCCCTCGGCCGGGCGCGGCCCCGGCTGGCGAGATCCAGGCTGACGCGGCCCGCGCTGCCGGGCGCCGGACACGTAGGCGGTGCCCCAGATTGGCACCCAGCGCGGATTGCCCTCGGGGCTGTCGCTGGTGTAGCGGCGCCCTTCTTCAGTCACGCATTCGTACATGGGCTGCGGCGGCTGCACGGTGATGATGCGTACCTTGCGCGGCGGCGGCGGTGCGGCAACGGCTGCTGGCGCGGCTGGGCGTTCCGGTCGCGGCGGCGGGTCCTGCGGGCGTTGCAGCTCCAGCACCTGCTGGCGCCCGCTGCTACAGGGCGCATCCTGCAGCGCGACGGTGCCGGTGCTGCTGACGCAGCGATAGATCCGCACGTTCGGATCGGGTGTGGTTGTGGTGCTGGCCGCCGACGCAGGCAGCGCGGTGGCCAGCAACAAGAGAGTCAGGACGGTACGCATGGCCGCAGTGTGCGCGTCTGCCCGGCTGTGGCAAAGGGGGGAGGCTGAACTGGTTGAGGGCGATGCAGGTGGGAGGATCAGCGACGCGGCAGTTGCACATCGCTTCGTGCTTTGCCACGCGTGCCAATCGAGCTGGATCTGGGCTATCCAACACCTGGGAGCCCGAACTCGGTGAACCCATCTCACCGTTTCCCTCAATCGCGCAGGACCTGCCCGCTGCGCGCATCGCGGATCTGGGTCGGCTGCGCCAGGTCGCCGACTTCCCCATCCACCAAGCCGTCGATGCTGGCCAGCAGGGCTGGATCCAGCGCCTGCCGGCTGCGTGCGGGTGGCTCACCGGCCAGATTGGCACTGGTGGACACCAACGGGGCGGCCCAGGCCGCGCAGAGCGTGGCGACCAGCGGATGCGCGCTAATGCGCACTGCCAGCCCGTCATGCTCGCCAGTGACCCAGCGCGGCGCCTGTGCGGTGACTGGCAGGATCCAGGTGTGCGGGCCTGGCCAGCTAGCCAGCACCTCTTCCTTGCGTGCAGGCTCCAGCGCGTCGAAATCCACCCAGTCGTGCAACACGTCCACGCTGGTGGCCACCACGATCACGCCCTTGTCGACCGGGCGGCGCTTGATCGCCAGCAGCCGCAGTACGGCCGCTTCCTGGCGCGGGTCGCAGCCCAGTCCCCACACCGCTTCGGTGGGATAGGCGATCACGCCGCCCCGGGTCAGGGCAGCGACGGCGCTGTCCAAGCGAAGCGCAGGGCTGGGCGCCGATTGCATCGCGCGACTCAGCCTGCCGCCTTGCTCGCCACTTTCGTGACCACACGCTTGGTGGCCTTCTTGGCGGCGGCTTTCTTGGCCGGTGCCTTTTTGGCAGCGGTCTTGGTCGCAGCAGTCTTGGTGGCTGTCTTCTTGACTACGGTTTTCTTCGGCGACGAATCCTTGACCGCGTTCTTTTTGAGCGTGGCCTTCTTCGCGCCAAAGCCCTTGCGCACTGGCTTGCCGGTGTCGTTCAGCAGCTGCTGCACTTCTTCGAAGGTCAGCGACGCCGGCTCGCGATCCTTGGGAATCTTGCCGTTGAGCTTGCCGTCGCTGATGTAGGGGCCAAAGCGGCCGTTGAGCACCTGGATGTCGCTGCTGTCGAAGTCCTTGATCACCCGGTTGCGCGCGATCTCTTCCTTTTCTTCGATCAGGAATACCGCACGCTCCAGATCGATGGTGTACGGGTCGTCTTCTTTCTTAAGCGATGCGTACACGCTGCCACGGCGGGCAAACGGCCCGAACCGGCCGATGCCGACGCTGACGTCCTGTTCCTTGTCCTGGCCCAGCGCGCGCGGCATCTTGAACAGTTGCAGCGCGTCTTCGATGGAGATCGAATAGATGCTCTGGCCCGGTCGCAACGAGGCGAACGTGGGCTTTTCTTCGTCTTCGACCGTGCCGATCTGCACCATCGGGCCGAAGCGGCCGATGCGCGCGCTGACCTCCTTGCCACTGACCGGGTCGGCGCCCAGCACGCGCACGCTGCCGGCATCGGTCTTGTCCAGCGAATCCTTCTTGTCCTCGACCAGTTCCTTGAACGGACCCCAGAACTTCTCCATCAGCGGAATCCATTCCGCTTCGCCACGCGAGACCGCATCCAGATCGTCTTCGAGCTTGGCGGTGAAGTCGTAATCCACGTAACGGGTGAAATGCCCGGACAGGAACTTGGACACCGCGCGGCCCACGTCGGTGGGACGGAAGCTGCGGCCTTCCATCTCCACGTACTTGCGGAACTGCAGGGTCTGGATGATCGAGGCGTAGGTGGATGGACGGCCGATCCCGTATTCCTCCAGCGTCTTGACCAACGCCGCTTCGGTAAAGCGCGGCGGCGGCTGGGTGAAATGCTGATCGGTCACGATGCGGTCCAGCGGGATGTTGTCGCCCGCCTTCATGGCGGGGAGTTTGCGGCCCTCGTCCTCGTCTTCGCTGCTTTTGGTGTCCTTGCCTTCTTCGTAGACCGCCAAAAAGCCTGCAACCACCACAGTGGTGCCGCTTGCGCGGAACACATGCTCGCTGCCCGCGGACAGATCGACGCTGACGGTATTGAGCGTGGCCGGAATCATCTGGCAGGCGATCGCGCGCTTCCAGATCAATTCGTACAAACAGCGCTCGTCGTCGGACAGAAAACGCGCGACCTGCGCAGGGGTGTGCAGCGCCGAGGTGGGACGGATCGCTTCATGCGCTTCCTGCGCATTCTTGGATTTGGTGGTGTAGGTGTTGGGCTGGTCCGGCAACGAGGCAGTGCCGAAGTCGCGCGCGATCACGTCGCGGATTTCTGCCAATGCGTCCTGCGACAGATTCACCGAGTCGGTACGCATATAGCTGATCAGACCGACCGAACCCTCGTCGCCCAGTGCGACACCTTCGTACAATTTCTGCGCCACCTGCATGGTCTTGCGGGTGGTGAAACCGAGCTTGCGCGAGGCTTCCTGCTGCAGCGTGGAGGTGGTGAACGGCGGAGCAGGGCGGCGCTTACGCTCCTTGCTGGCGACGTCGGTGACATGCAGCACGCCTTGCGCCGCCTTTTGGATGCGCAGCCGCGCAGCTTCGGCGGTGTCGCCGTCGGTGACGGTGAATTGCTCGAATTTCTGCCCGTCCAGCTTGATCAGACGCGCATTGAACGGCTGCGACGGATGCCGGCAGTGCGCATCGATGGACCAGTATTCGCGCGCGATGAAAGCCTCGATCTCTTCTTCGCGTTCGACGATCATGCGCAGCGCCGGCGACTGCACGCGGCCGGCGGACAGGCCGCGCTGCACCTTGCGCCACAACACCGGCGACAGGTTGAAGCCGACCAGATAGTCGAGCGCGCGACGTGCCTGCTGCGCATCGACCAAGTCGGCGGCGATCGCGCGCGGCTTGAGCATAGCTTCCTTGATCGCGCGCGGGGTGATCTCGGTAAACACCACCCGCTGCATCGGCTTGTCCTTGAGCAAACCGCGCTCTTTCAGGATCTCGGCGATGTGCCAGCTGATCGCCTCGCCCTCGCGGTCCGGGTCGGTCGCCAGAAAGATGTCGTCGGCGGTCTTGGCCGCACGCGCAATGGCTTCGACATGCTTTTCGTTCTTTTCGATCAGGTCGTAGCGCATCGCGAACCCGTTGTCCGGATCGACTGCGCCTTCCTTGGGGACCAGGTCGCGCACGTGCCCATACGAGGCCAGGACGGTGAAGTCCTTGCCGAGGTATTTATTGATCGTCTTGGCCTTGGCAGGCGATTCGACGATGAGCAGGTGCTTGGGCATGGTGGTTAATTCTTTGGGCACAGCCCGGGGGGCAGGTAGCGTGGCCTAATTGGCCGATGGAGGGAAGCAGATCGCCTGTTTCCCACACGTCAACGCCCGGGAAGGTAGCCCGGGCGTTCAGTTATCTTATTAGAAAGATCACGGCAGACGCCGCCGTGTCAAGCGGCATCTGCCGCGAACCGTCAGTTCTGGCTCATTGCGATGGCTGCGAGCAGGATTGCGGCGAAGATCACGCCAATCCCCACAATCACCGCATAAATGGCCAGAACCACGATCGTGACCGTGTCCAGCCCGCAGTGTTGCCGTTCCGGGGTGTCGGTGAAGGCCCAGCGGTCCACCACCAACGTCTCGCAGACCTTGTCGTGCAAGCCCTGCTTGCGCGCGCTCAGCCCGGCCATGAAGGCCGAGACGAACAGTCCGATGCCCAGGGTGAAAATGGTGATCAACGCATACGCCACATAGCGCAACAGGTTGCGCCAGAAGCCGACCCGGCCGCCGTTGGTGTCGGCGCGGACCAGCTTGATCCCGCAGGCGAGCTTGCCCAGGCTGGCCTGATGCCGGCTGGACTGCATCCAGGCAAAATAGAGCGCGGGAATCACCAGGCCGATGCCGTAGCTCACCAGGGTGATGGCCAGTTGAGCGCCGGCGCCTTCATCCAGCGCTGCGCCGGCACTGCCCAGGTTTGCGCTGAACCCCACCGCGAACATCAGCGGGATGACGATCAGACACATCGCAAAGGTGGTCACGAAGCCATCCAGGACGCTGGCGGCCACGCGTCGCCACAAGCCGGCGTAGACGATGGGTGCATCGTGGATGGCGACTGCCGCAGCGGATGGGGTTGCCGGGGACTCCCAGGCACTCGGCAACGGGGTGATGTGGGGTGTCGATGCTGCGAATCGTGCCGGTGCCGGTGCCGCGACCGATGCTGATTCCGCCGTGTGGGCCTGACCCTGAGCGGGAGCTGTCGGTGCTGAAGTTGTTTCTTCCGACGCTGGCCATGGCGTCGCGGCCGACAGCGGAGCGTGCTCGCTCTGCACAGTCTGCTCGCTCGGTGAAATCTGAGCGTGATCGGCCGCTGTTGGCGTGTCGGCGCTAGTGCCCGTCACTGTGCCGGGCGGGGCGCCCGGCGCGATCTCTTCGCGATACGCCTTGGTCTGCGGGTCGCTGATCGGCGCAACCAAGGGCGCAACCTCAAGCGGCTCGGGCGCAGCGGTCACCGGGCTGTCCAAGCCAAGTTCGGCCGCCACTTCGCGCAGCGCCACCCATTGCGGCAGACCTTCGCGCCAGACCAAGCTGGATCTGCCAATGATGCCTTGCGACAGGCGCGCAACCAGCTTGTCGGTGTCGATCGGCCCCTGGCGTTCGCGCTGGGCGTCTGCGTAATACCACTGCGTCATTGAGGTCTCCCCTGGATGGAACGATTGGCTAGAGCGTTTATACATGTGAGCTAACACGCTCTAGCCGCGGCAGTCCGGTGGAAGTAGGTTGTCGTCGATCTCTGAACTGCACTGCCAACTGCCGGTGTCAGCGTCGAAATCCAGCCACAGCGCCTTGCCATCGATCCTGGCGATTGTCGGCGCATGAATCAGCGCTTCGACTCCGCATTCGGTTGTGTCGAAACGGCCGATCCGCACGCTGCTCACCACGTCGTTGGCATAGTGTTCGGGCGTCTGGAAACCGGCGTCGCCGTTTACCGCGCAACGGCCTTCCTGCGCAAGAAATTCGGCGATCTGCGGCTTTAATGGCGCCAATGAGGCAAGGGCCTTGGCGACCTTGGCGTGTCCCACGTAATCCTGATAAGCCGGCAGCGCAATTGCAGCCAGAATGCCGATCACCGCCATCAGGACAAACATTCCCGCCACCGCGCCCAGCACCAACGCCAGCGGCCATCCCGGCCCGTTGTTAGGCAGGCCATGCGCTGGCGGAGCAGACGAATGTGCTGGCGACACGCGTGCCGCTGGCAAAGGCGGCGGCAGCGCTGCGGCGCTCAAATCACTGGAAATCGGCGGCCCGAGTTCATCGGCACAGTCAGACAGTGGCACCCATTGGAAAAGGCCTTCGCGCCAGACCAGGGTGTCCAAGGCAATCGCGCGATCGCGATACAGGCCCAGCAAGGCTTCGCTGACCACCGGGCCACGCCGATGGCGGTTGCCCTCGGCGCAATACCAGCTGCTCATTGCCGTCCCCACGCATGCGCTTCCATCGCGGCTTCGACCCTCAGTGTACGGGTTCAGGCTCGTCGAGAAACATCTGCGTTTCCATCCAGGCGTATGCCGCTTCGGCGCCTGGCTGGTTGAACAGCACCATCAGCACCACCCACTTGAGGTCGTCCAGATCCAGTTCGTCCTGGTCCAGCGCCATAGCGCGGTCCAGCACCAACTCGCGCTGATCGGCATCGAAAATGCGGTGCTGCTCCAGAAACATCAAAAACCCACGGCAGTCGACATCGAGCTTGTCCAGCTCCGGGCCATGGTAGATGCGCACCGGTCCGTCGACGTGCGGGCGCGCGACGCTAGGCCGCTGCTCGGAGAGCGCGTCCAGCCAATCGAAGGCTTTACTGATCTCTGCAGGGCTGAAGCCAGCCTGGATCAGGCCATTTTGAAGCGAGTCACGGTCACGGACCAGGTCCGCGTCTTCGCTGAAATAATGTTCGAACAGGTACAGCAGTACATCAAGAATGCTCTCTTTCATTGCCCCTCGGCCTGCGTCGAGCGACGCTGTGGAGGTGAAGAAACTAGGGATTGCGGGTATAGCGACCGTGCTCGGTAACCACGTGCCCCTCCAGTTCCATGATGAGCAGCATGGAGGACAGCGTTGCGGCCGTCAATCCGGTGCGTTCGACCAGTGAATCGATAGGGCTTGGGTCGTGGCCAAGTGCCTGCCACAAGCGCTGGTAGTCCGGGTCCGGGCACGCGGCGGAGGCCTTACGCGCTGTCCCGGCCTGATCAGTGGGGGCGGCCAGGCGCTGGCGCAAGGCATCGGCCAGCTCGCCCGAGAGCAAGCGCAGCCCTTCGACGATTTGGGCCGGCTCCTGTGTCAGGGTGGCACCCTGACGAATCAGGTGATGACAGCCGCGTGCGAGCGGATTGTGCAACGAGCCGGGCAGTGCGAACACTTCGCGCCCGGCTTCGGCTGCCAGCCGTGCGGTGATCAGCGCACCTGAGCGCATGGCCGCCTCGACCACCAGCGTGCCTAGGGCCAGCCCGGCGATGATCCGGTTGCGGGCCGGGAAGTGCCACGCGGCCGGGGCGGTGCCGGGCCGGTACTCGCTGACTACCGCGCCACGTGCGGCGATGCGATCGCGCAGCGACTGATGATGGGCGGGATAGGCCACATCCGTGCCGGTGCCGACCACCGCCACGGTGATGCCGTCTGCGCGGGCCAGCGCGGCTTCGTGGGCGATCGCATCCACGCCTGCCGCCATGCCGCTGACAATGCCCAGCCCCGTGCTCGCCAGGCTGGAGGCGAACGCGCGGGTGTGGTCGCGACCTCCTGCCGTGGCCGCGCGGCTGCCGACCACTGCCACCGCCGGATGCCACAACGCGTTGGGGTCGCCGTCTACGAACAAGGCCAGCGGCGGATTGACGATATGCCGCAGCAGGGCGGGATAGTCCGGGTCCTGCCAGCCGATGAGGTGATGCCCGGGTTGCTCGCACCAGCGCAGCGCTGCATCCAGTGCGTGGGCGTCGGGTGCACGGAGCTGGGCCGATTGCAGCGCGTCGCAGCCTGCGGCGCGCCATACATCGGACCCGCCGGCAAGGATCTCGGCCGGCGAGGCGAAAGTCGTCAGTAGCGTGCGGCGCGGCGGGCTGCGGCCGCCGGCCAGCAGCACTATCAATAACGCACGCAAGTCGGAAGCGATCGGAGTCATGCATTCAGCGTAGGCCGCAAGCGACGACGGCGCCCTCAGGCGCCGTCGCGTTACAACGTCGGATTTTGTCCCGCTTACTGTGCGTCTGGATGCTTGACGAGATAGCCCAGGCCAGTCGGCTTGACGCTTTCCATCACCAGCGCATAGCTGACCTTGTCGAAGGTGCGGAACACCATCGCGTGCGAGACGTACTCATCGGGCAAGCCAACGGTGGAGCCTGCTGGGCCGCTGAAATCATCGTCGGTCCGCGAGAAGCGCGAATGCTTGACACGGTCGCTCACCGTGCGGCCCTTGCGCCAGATCGAGAACACCGTACCGGTGTTGATGCCTTCGCGTGCGCCACCGGAAATGGCAATCACGTCGCGGGTACCGCCGACGATGAAGGCGTCGGAGATAGCCAGTACGCGCAATTCGGTCTGCATTGCCTGCTCCGACGGCGGATGCGGAATGAACTGCAGATCGTACGGCTGTGCTTCGACCGCGATGATGCGATCGCCCGCCCGCACTTCACGGCCGCTGTCATTCAGCAGCAAGGTCGCCGCCTTGGAGTTGCCGCCCGCCGCAGTGCAAGTGATGGTGCCGACGTTGACCTGCGCCAGTTCATATCCCAGGAACTCGCGGCGACTGCTTGGCGCAATGTAGTTCTTCCAGATGTTGCCGGAGCCAGCAGTGATATTGCCGGCCATGTCCAGATCATCGTTGGGCTTTGGCAGGCTGAACTTCACGGTCGGGCGGACTACCGCAAAGCGCTGACCGGGCTGGGCGTCATCCAGGCCGACCACATAGGCCAACTGGCCGGTGGTGGCACGCGAACGACCGCCTTCCAGACCGACCACGTACGGCAGGCCGTCGAAGAGATCGGTGACGCGCAGATTCTTCAGGAACGGCTCGACTTCCGACAGCGGAATCGCATTGATCGGCGCTTCCTGACGCGGGCCGGGCTGCACAGTGCCCTTGGCAACGCGGTCCAGGTAGGCCAGGCTGATGACATCGCCCGGATAGATTAGATGCGGATTCTGGAATCTGCGGATTGGCCTGCCAGATTTCCGGCCACAGCCACGGTTTTTGCAGAAAACGCCCAGCGATCTCCCAAAGGGTATCCCCCTTGCGGACCACGTAGGTATCTGGATGTTCGCCCACCGCTTGCGCGGCAGCGTAGGTCGCGACGGTCAGCATCGCCGCAGCGACGACCGTACGAAGTCGGTTCAACATGAGTGCCTTCTTGCCTGATTCCCCAACAGGTCTGCGCACTATAGTCCAGATACCGGGGCGCCACGCAAGCAGTGCGCTAGAATGAGCGCGTCTTGCCGGCCCCGCGCCGGTGTTCCCAGCACGGGTAACCCCATGGCTTTACTTCCTATTCTCGAATTTCCCGACCCGCGGCTGCGCACCAAGGCCGTGGCGGTCGCTGCTGCCGAGGTCATCAGCCCGGCGTTTCAGCGCTTGCTCGACGACATGTTCCACACCATGTACGAGGCGCCCGGCATCGGCCTGGCTGCCAGTCAGGTGGACGTGCACAAGCGTTTCATGGTGATCGACGTCAGCGACGAGAAGAACCTCCCGCAGGTATTCATCAATCCGGAAATCGTGAGCAAACAGGGCGAGCAGCTGTATCAGGAAGGCTGCCTGTCGGTACCGGGCATCTATGCCGATGTCAGCCGCGCCGATGCGATCACGGTGCGCTATCTCGACCGCCAGGGGCGGGCGCAGGAACTGAGTGCCGAAGGCCTGCTGGCGGTGTGCATCCAGCACGAGATGGATCATCTGGACGGCAAACTGTTTGTCGATTATCTGTCGCCGCTCAAGCGCGAAATGGTGCGCAAGAAACTGGCCAAGCAACGCAAACACGTCGCCTGACGGCCGGGATTTAGGAGTCGGGATTGGGGATTGGACAAGCCGGTTCTCCTGCCGATTGTCGAACCCGTTTTTACGCATCCCCCCTCCCCATTTTCGAATCTCCGCCCCATGAAAATCATATTCGCCGGTACGCCGGATTTCGCCGTCGCCTCGTTGCGCGCTTCCGCGCAGCGGCATGAAGTGGTGGCGGTGTACACCCAGCCGGATCGGCCTGCCGGCCGCGGCCGCGGGCTGACCCCGTCGCCGGTCAAGCTGGAAGCGATCGCGCGCGGCATTCCGGTATACCAGCCGCAGACGCTGCGCTCGCCCGAGGCCCTGGCCACGCTGCGCGCGCTCGACGCCGACCTGATGGTGGTGGTGGCCTACGGCCTGATCCTGCCCAAGGCGGTGTTGGCAGCACCGACTTACGGCTGCTGGAACGTGCATGCCTCGTTGCTGCCTCGCTGGCGTGGCGCCGCGCCGATCCAGCGCGCGATCGAGGCCGGCGATACCGAAACCGGCGTGTGCCTGATGCAGATGGAAGCGGGCCTGGATACCGGCCCGGTGCTGCTGTCGCAACGTTTGGACATTGGCGAGCAGGAAACCGGCGGGCAGCTGCACGACCGCTTGGCCGCGCTGGGTGCGCAGGTGCTGTCCGATGGACTGGGTTTGCTGCGTGCCGGCGTTCGCCCGGTGGCGCAACCGCAGCCGTCCGAAGGCGTGACCTACGCACACAAGCTTGACAAGGTGCAGGCACGGCTGGATTTGACGCAGCCAGCGCAGGAACTGGCGCGGCGCGTGCGTGCGTTCAACCCGTGGCCGGTGGCCGAGGCCATGTTGGCCGGTGAGCGCGCGCGCCTGCATGGCGCAGTGGCGCTGGACCTGACGCATCAGCAGGCGCCGGGTACGTTGCTGGCCGCCAGCAAGCAGGGCATCGATATCGCCTGCGGTGAGGGTGCGCTGCGGGTGCGCGTATTGCAGCGCGAGGGCGGCAAGGCGATCACCGCCGCCGACTACCTCAACGCGCGCCGCGATCTGCCGGCGCTGACCTGATGTCGACGGAAGCCGCCACTGCCGGCGTTGCTTCGCGTCTGGCCGCAGCGCGGGTGCTGACAGCGGTGTTCGATCAGGGCCGCTCGCTCAAGGCCGAGCTGGCCGCGACCTTGCCATGCCTGAGCGATCCACGCGACCGCGCGCTGGTGGAGGCAATCTGTTTTTCGGTGCTGCGGCGGCGCCCGGCTTACGACGTGGCGCTGCGGCAGTGGCTGGAACGTCCGTTGCCGCCGCGCGATGCTGAACTCAAGGCGCTGCTGATGGCCGGTTTCGCGCAGCTCGAGGTGTTGCAGCTGCCTGCGCACGCAGCGTTGTCGGCTACCGTGGACGCGTGCCGCGCGCTCGGCCGGCCGCGTCAGGCCGGCATGGTCAACGCGATCCTACGGCGTGCGCAACGTGAGGGGTTTCCAGCGGTGTCTGCCGATGCCGGTTGGCCGTCCTGGTTGCGTAGGCAACTGCGCGCCGACTGGGGCGATCTCGCCGAAACCATCTTCGTGGCAAGCGCGCTGATGGCGCCGATGTGGCTGCGCGTGCATCGCGGGCGCACCGATCCGGCCGCGTATGTCGCGCGTCTGGCCGAACTGGGCATCGCTGCAGAAATTGATACGGTGTTGCCGGATGCGGTGCGCTTGCACAGCGCGCTGCCGGTGAGTCAGTTGCCGGGCTTTGCCGAAGGCGACGTCTCGGTGCAGGACGGCTCTGCGCAACAGGTGGCCGATGCGCTGCAGGTGGCTGCATCGGCGCGTGTGCTCGATGCCTGCGTCGCGCCCGGTGGCAAGGCAGCGCATCTGCTGGAACGTCATCCCGGCCTGCAGCTCACTGCGCTGGATGTGGATGCGCGCCGGCTGGAACGCGTGCAGCAGACCCTGCAGCGCACCGTGCCTGCCGCGCAGGTCGTGCTGCATGCGGCCGACGCTGCCGATACCGCTGCCTGGTGGGACGAGCAGCCGTTCGATGCGGTGCTGCTGGATGCGCCGTGTTCGGCCACCGGTGTGGTGCGCCGTCAACCGGACGTGCTGCTGCATCGCCGTGCCGACGACATCGATGCCCTGTGCGCATTGCAGGCACGCCTGCTCAATGCGAGTTGGCGCACGCTGCGTCCGGGCGGGCAGTTGCTCTACACCACCTGCTCCTTGCTGGCGCGCGAGAACCAGGCGCAGGTGGAGGCGTTTCTGCAGCGCACCCCCGATGCACAGGCGCAGCCTCTGGGTGCGCAGTTTGGCCATGCGGTAGGCCCCGGGCGCCAGCGTTTTCCAGGCGAACAGCACTGCGACGGTTTCTTCTACGCGCTTTTGCTAAAAACGTCCTGACTTCACGCTCCAGCCCCCAGCCATGCTCAAGACCCGTGCTTCCACCGATTTCTGGCTGCTGGCCATCACCGCTGTGCTGGTGATCGGTGCCGGCCTGGGATTGCGTGACCCCTGGCCGGCGGACGAGCCGCGTTTTGCGCTGGTCGCCAAGCAGATGGTGCTGAGCGGCGACTGGTTGTTCCCGCATCGCGGCAATGAGCTGTATTCGGACAAGCCGCCGATGTTGATGTGGTTGCAGGCGCTGTTCTACACGCTGCTCGGCAATTGGCGGGTGGCGTTCCTGCTGCCGCCGTTGCTGGCGGCCTTGGGCACGCTGGCTTGCGTGTACGACCTGGGCCGGCGGCTGTGGACCCGGCGCGTCGGCATGTATGCGGCCTGGATGCTGCTGTTCACGCTGCACTTCACCTTCCAGGCTAAGAAGGCGCAGATAGACCCTCTGGTAGTGTTCGGGATCACCCTGGCCAATTACGGGCTACTGCGCCATCTGCTGATGGGTCCAGCCTGGCGCTGGTGGACGTTGGGCTGGTTCGCAGCCGGGCTGGGCGTGATCACCAAGGGGGTCGGCGTGATTGCCCTGCTGATGCTGATCCCGGCCGGCATTGCCGCCGCGCGCGGCTGGCCGGGTGTGCGCGTGCATGTGCGCGATCGGCGCTTCTGGCTGGGCCCGCTGTTTTTTTTCGTTGCGATTCTGCTGTGGTTCGTGCCGATGATGGTGACGGCGTTGACCGCCGGCCAGCCCGAATACCGCGTCTATCTCAACGACATCCTGTTGCGCCAGACCGCCAAGCGTTACGCCAGTTCCTGGGACCACGCGCAACCGGTCTGGTACCACCTCAAGAGCATGGCCACGATGTGGCTGCCGACCATCCTGCTGCTGCCATGGGCGATCCCGGCCTGGTGGCGCCGGCTCAAGCGCCGCGACGCGCGCTATCTGCTGCCGCTGGCATGGTGGCTGCTGGTACTGGTGTTCTTCACCATCCCCAGCGGCAAGCGCGATGTCTACATCCTGCCGGCGCTGCCGATGTTCTGCCTGGCCCTGGCGCCGTTGGCGGCGGGGCTGCTGCGCCTGGCCGTGGTACAGCGCGTGTTGTTCGGATTCGTGTTGCTGCTGACGGTGATGTTCAGCGTCGGCGGTGCGGCGATGCTGATCGGGCATCCGGGCTTTGAGCAGAAGATCATGGACAGCCGCGGCGTCGGCAGCGAGGCGACCGACCCGCTCGGCTGGCTGTTGCTGGCGGTGGGGTTGTGGGGCGTGGCCAGCCTACTGTTGCTGCGGGTGCGCCGCTCCGCGCTTGCGGCCGCATCGCTGCTGGGTGCGTGGTGGGTGGCCTTCGGGCTGGTCTGCTACCCGATCTTCAACGACTCCAGCTCGTCGGGCGCGGTGATGCGCGAAGCCGGGCGCCGGATCGGCCCGCATGCGCAGCTGGGGCTAGTGGCCTGGAAAGAGCAGAACCTGCTGATGGCCGACCGCCCCGCGCAGACCTTCGGCTTCAAGCTGCCGTGGGAACAACAGCTGCAGCGCGGCGTGGCCTGGCAGGCAGAGCAGCCTGAGCAACGCTGGTTGCTGGCGCAGGAGCCGGCATTGCTGGCCTGCGTGGATCGCGGTCGCAGTCAATTGGTGGGGGTGGCCAACCGGCGTCGCTGGTGGCTGGTGCCTGCCGATGCGGTGCATGGCGACTGCGTGGCGAGTTCCAACGAACGGGCGGTGGAAGCGCAGGAGCAGGGCAATCTGGAGACCGAATGAGGGCGGCGAGCGTACCTCCCTGCCGCGATTTGCGCCGCGTCAATGCCACTGTCGGCCGCTGTCTAGGGGGTATTCATGCGGGGCATCGTTAGCTTGGCCGGCATCGCCGATGCGTGTTGCCCGCTTTGCCTCCCTTTCGCTACCGATGCTCGATGACTTCCTTGCCCACCCACTCCGCTTCGCTGTCGCAGTCTGCCCCCATCGCATCGCGGGCAGGCGTGCGCATCGCCGAACTGGGTGTGTTCCTGATGACCGCGCTGGTGGTCGGCATGCCGAGCGGCTTGCTGCCGTTCGGCGTGTGCCTGCTGCTTGGCTCGCTGGTGGGCTGGCGCAGCCTGCGGGCGGGCATTGTCGCGCGCGACCGATCGCTGCGCGTGCTGGGCTGGCTGACGGTGGCGGTGATCGCGATGTCGCTGCTGTCTATCGCCTTGTTCGAGCATGGGCTGCGCGACGTCGATAACCGTTCGCGCTTTCTGGTGTTGCCGTGGGCCGCGTTGTGGGCGTATGCGCTGCAGCCGCGCCAGGTCTGGTTGTGGCGCGGCGCACTGGCCGGCGTGTTCGCGGCCATGTTGATCGCCCTGCTGCAGGTGATGAACGGGGCCGACCGCGCGGAAGGCTTTACCAACGCGATTGTGTTTGCCGATATCGCGCTGATGCTGCTGGTGGTGGCGGTGTTCTGTCGCCCGGTCGGCAATGTGCGCTGGCTGGTGGGCGCGGTCATCGCTGCGGTGGTGGTGATCGTGCTCAGTGGCAGCCGCGGTGTGTGGCTGTCGTTGCTGGTGACGCTCGGCGTGCTGATCTGGGGCGCGGCCTGGCATAGCCCGCGCATGCGTTTTTTGGCCTTTATCGGCAGTGCCGTGCTGGCGGTGGGTGTGATCATCAGCGTGCCGGCCTTGACCGATCAGATGCGTCTTGGCGAATTGCAGAGAGATCTGCAGCGCTACGAAGTCGGAGACAGCGACTCGTCTGCGGGTGCCCGTATCGAGCGGCTGCATGTGGCCTGGGACACCTTGCGCGCGCATCCGCTCACCGGCGTGGGTGTCGGGCGTTTCGACGATGCGATGCGCGAGCTGCCGGTGTGTGCCGGCGATATCTGGTTGCTGCGCTGTCATCTGGGTCACGCGCACAACGACCTGGCCGAATGGGGCGCCACGCAGGGCGTTCCCGGGCTGTTGCTGTTGTTTGCGGTGTATGGCGTGCCGCTGTGGATCTTCGTGCGGCTGCATCGGCGCAGCGGGCAGTGCCAGTTCCGTGGGCCGGCAGCGGCCGGCGTGATGATCGTGATCAGTTACGCGCTGTGTGGGCTGACCCAATCGATGTTCGCGCATCAGGTCTCGGCGAGTTTCTACACGGCGACGGTTGGTGTGCTGGTTGGCCTGGCAGCGCGCCAGGCGCAGCAGCCTGCAGCTCAGTCGCTGCGTTGATCGTTCTCGCGTGGCGGGTCTTGCACCGGTTGGTTGTGCTGTAGCAGCCACAACATGATGGTCTTCTGGCGCACGTAGTTGGCACGCACATAGGCGTAGATCAGCCCGTGCCAGCCATCGCGAAAACCGCCACGGAACAGATAGCCGCGCCAGAAACGCCAGGCCGGCGCCAGCACCAGCTTGCTCCAGGTCGCGCGTTTGCCGCGCGCGTACTCGTGTTCGGCCATCATCTGCGCATAGCGCTGGGTCTTGGCCAGTTGCTGCGCCAGTGAGCGGTACGGGTAATGGATCAGATTGCCGGGCAAGGTGACGACCGCTCCATCCACGCTGGCCGCTTCGTGGATCTCGCGCTTGCCGCGCCAGCCGCCACGCCGGCGATCGAACAGGCGCAACACACGATCAGGATAGGCATTGCCATGGCGCAGAAACCGGCCGAAGTAATCCGATAACCGTGCGAAGCGATAGCCGGCCGCATCGGTGAAGCCCGCATCGCGCGCCGCGATGATCGCCGCGCGCAAGACATCGCTGACGCGTTCGTCGGCATCCAGACACATTACCCAGTCGTAACTGGACTGTTCGACGCAAAACGCTTTCTGGCTGCGATAACCGTCGAAATCGCGCTGCAGCACGCGTGCGCCGTGTGCAGCGGCCAGCGCCACGGTGGCATCGGTGGAGCCGGAGTCCACCACTACGATCTCGTCGCAGAACGCCAGCGAACTCAGACAGTCGCGTAGGCGATCGGCCTCGTTGAACGCGATAATGCACCCGCAAATGCCAGGCCGTTCGTCGGGTGCGGTTGAAGAGGACATGTGATGGGTCAATACCTGCTGTTCGCAACGGAGCGTTACGCGCTGCCTATTCTGGCGCCATTGGCGCAGGCATTACAGACCCGCGCGCACTCCGTGTCGGCCTGGCTCGAGGGCGGCGCGCGTGGGCTTGCCTTGCCAGGTGTGCGCGAGGTCGGCCTGCGCGAAGCGCTGGCGTTGCGTCCGCGTGCGGTGTTCAGCGCGGCCAACTGGGTGCCGCCGTTTATCTCCGGCGCCAAGGTGCAGCTCTTCCATGGCTTCAATGTGCAAAAGCGCGAAGACAATCGCGGCCATTTCCGCGTGCGCGGTTTGTTCGATCTGTACTGCACACAAGGCACGGCCACCACCGCACCGTTCCGTGCGTTGGCGCAGAGCGAAGGGCATTTTGCGGTGGTCGAAACCGGCTGGCCGAAGCTCGACCCGGTGTTCCGCGACGATGGCGGACGCAGTGCTGCATTGCGCGCGCCCGCCAACGACCGGCCGGTGATCCTGTTCGGCTCCACATTTACCGAACGCTTGAGCGCGGCACCTGCGCTCTACGATGAAATCGCTGCTGACATCGCGCGTGGTGCGCATTACTGGCTGCTGACCTTGCATCCGAAATGCGCGCCGGAACTGTTCGATCGCTATCGCGCGCTGGCCGGGCCGCATGCACGCTTTGTCGAACCCGAAGAAGTCATGGCTGCGCAGCGTGCGGCCGATGTGCTGGTGTCGGATACGTCATCGATCGTCTCCGAGTTTGTGGTGCAACACAAACCGGTGGTGACCTTTCGCACCCGCGTGCCGCAGCCGCATATGCTCGACTTTCAGCAGTCTGACCAGTTGCCGCAACAACTGGCATGCGCGCTGGCACCGGATGCGTCGCTGCGCAGCGCGCTTGCAAGTTATGCCGACGCGATCCATCCCTATCGCGATGGGCAATCGTCGGAGCGGGTGATTGCCGCGACCGAGGACTTCATCGCCGGCAAGCTCGGCGCGCTAAGACGCAAGCCGTTGGGTGCGCTATGGCGCGGGCTGCAGATTCGGCGCGAACTCGGGTATTGGGGTCCGGCGCAACGCTGATTGCTGGTGGTGCGCGATGCCAATGCCGATCAGCGACGCTGATCCAATCACCAATCACCAATCACCAATCACCAGCGCAACTTGCGCCGCGCCAACGCTGCCCCCAATTGCGCCTGCAACGCCTGCGCCTGTGCCAGCGGCACAAAACGCAGGCGTAACGCGGGGCCGGTTGCGCCGGCGCCGGCGGTGTCCAGCCAGAGCGTGGCGGTGCCGGACAATAGATCCAGTGGCGAGCGTTGCAGTTGCAGCGCCTGCAGTTTGTCCAGCTCGGCCAGCCGCCACCAGCGCTTCCACCAGCCACCGCGCACAGCTACATAGCGCGCATCCAGCGTATAGCCCATGCGCTGCACCTGGCGATACGCCTTGAACGCACTCCATGGCAACCAAAGCAGTAGCCACGCCGCCTGATTGCCGAATTGCCAGGCCAGTCCGGCCATCAGCGGCAGCAGCAACAGCAGCGTGGGCAGACTCAGCCGCCACCAGCAATGGGTGGCGATCGACTGCCACTGTGCAGGCGGCCAGGCAGCGCCGGGCAGTAGGCGCTGCAACAAGGCGTCGCAGCGCTGCGGGTCGGCGATCGGCGCGAGTTCCTTCAACGCGCTGCCTTCGTTATCGCCAGTGCCGGCCACGGCAGTCTCCACGCGCAATTGGCGCCGGCCGAACAGACGATGCAGGCGGCTTTCGTACAGCGTCCACGACTGGATGCGCCGCAACGCCACGCTGCTGCGGATGCGCGTCAGCAGCCCGCGCTCCACGGTGAGACGGCGCTCGGATTCGCTCAGATGGAAGCCGTGGTATTGCGCCATCGCCAAGCCCACCGACAGTGCGCGCATTGCGAGTAACACCGCTAAAAAGCCGATCAGCACCAACGCGGCAGTGACCGCTGTGTCCGGATGGATCTGGCTGACATAGCGATACGCCAGCTCCCCGTTGTGTTCGACGAAGTTGGACATCGTGCGGCGCGGAATCATCTGGTAGATCACACCAAAGCTGGCGGCCACCACCACCATGCCGCGGTTGGAAATCAGCCCCAGCCGGATCACTTCGCCCATCGGCAAGCGCAATAGCGTGTTGGCGTCGTTGTCGACCTGCGGCGCGCTGGCATCGGTGTGCTGCGCGCGGCGACGGATCAGATCTTCCAGCGCCAGTGCCTGATCCAGCCGCAGCACACGCATCTCTGCCTCCGGCTTGTGGCCGCCGGCCGACTCCAGCCGCACTTCGGCCACGCCGGCCAGCCGATGCAGCAGCGATTGATGCACCACCAAGTTGTGGATACGCGCGAACGGAATATCGCGCCGGCTGCGTTCCAGCAGGCCGCTGCGGATCGCCACACCATCGGTGCCGATGCGGTAGCGATAGGTCAAATAGCGCAGCACCGAGATCGCCACCAGCACTGCCATCACCACACCGGTGGCGATGTGGTCGGCGACATCGCGGCTGCCGTCGCGGCTGCCGAACAAAACGAGCGCGGCGAGCGGAATCAGAAACTGGCGGATCTGCTGCAGCAGCACGAACATCCACGACAGCGGATGCAGGCGCTGCTCGGCGTCTCCGGGATGTTCGATGGCACTCACAGTGCGTCGTCGTCGTGATCGAGCTGGCGCGCGAGGCGGTCGCGCAGACGCTCGGCATCGTCTTGATCCAGGCCGGACAGCGCCACTGCATTGAGCCGGCTGCCGGCGGTGTGCACCACCAGCGTGGTCAGCCGCGTGGCGCGCTCGATCGGGCCGCGGCGCAAATCCACGTGCTGCACGCGCGAGATCGGAATCCGCGTATCGCGCTGCCACAGGTGGCCGCGTTGCAGCGCCAGGCCGTGGTGATCGAGCTTCCAGTGGGTGAGCCGATGGCGTTTGACTGCGAACCAGGTACCCAGCGCGGCCGCGATCAGGGTCACGCCCAGCACAACCGGCCAGTAATGCCAGACGTCCAGCACCGTCGCCGTTAGGCCGGTCGCGATCAGGCCCGCGCATCCGCCGCCCAAGGCGCCGTTCACCCCGGCCACATACGCGCCCCGCTGCGGTAGCGGTTGCCATTGCGCGTGATCCACGGCCGGAATCTCTTCCGGAGCAGGCTGGACAATGACATCGGGGTGCGGCGGTGGAGCGTCGTGCACAAGACTGGCCTGCCGAAGCGGTGCGCAAGCATAGCCGGGCGCTGAGGGCGGGCGCATCCGGTGCAGGCTGTGCTTACTGAGCGGCCAGAATCAGCGCATCCACATCCAGCGCGTGGCCGGCACGGGCGGCCTTGGTGCGCAGGTAGTGCTCGTTTTCGGGGGTGATGTCGCCGGTGACCGGGATACGGTCTTCGACGCTGATGCCGGCCGCACGCAGGCGCTCGGCCTTGGCGGGGTTGTTGGTCAACAGCCGGATCCTGCCGATGCCCAGGCCGCGCAGCATTGCCACCGCGCTGCCGTAGCGACGCTCGTCCGGGCCGAAGCCCAGCTGCGCGTCGGCATCGATGGTGTCCAGACCCGCGTGCTGGTAGCCGTAAGCGCGCATCTTGGCAGCGATGCCGGTGCCGCGGCCTTCCTGGTCCAGATACAGCAGCACGCCGCCGCCGAGATCTTTCAGCTTGGCCAGGCCGTGCCGCAGCTGATCGCCGCAATCGCATTTGAGCGAGCCGAACAGATCGCCGGTCAGGCAAGAGGAATGGACGCGTACCGGCACCGCGGCCGAGAGGTCAGGCTGGCCGACCACGATCGCCACCTGGTCGCGCTGCGCCACCCCGCCTCGGAACACCACGAATTCGCTCATGCCCAGCCCGCGCAACGGCACCGGCGTACGCGTGACCAGCTCGTAGCCGGCTGCTGCGGATTTGGCGCAGCCGGTGCCCAGGTCGTCCAACGCCAGCGACTGGCAGCCGGCGAAGGCGGCATGCTCGTCTGCGTCGCGCAGGTCTACCGCCAGCATTGCCGGCAGCAGCAGTCCCAGCCGCGCGATCTCCACCGCGCCTGCGTCCAGCGCATCGCCCGGGGTCCACTGCGCTGGCACTGGCGTGTCGTGCAAGTACGCCAACGCTGCGAGCTGGTCGTAGTTGTGTTCGACCAGCGCCACGCGCGCGCCCTGCGGCGCGCTCAGGCCCAGCACCTGGGCCCGGGTAGGCGTTACGAACAGATAGTGGCGCCCCTGGGCCGCACGTGCGAAAGCCGCATACGTCTGCGCCGTGCTGCTGTCCAACGCCAGCACCGCGCGCCCCTGCCCGCTCGCCGCAGTGAGCAGCACCGGGCGGCCGGACCGCAGTTCGGAGGCGGCGCGCTCACAGCGAATCGCCTCCGGATCACCGAAGGCGTGTGCGCGGGGGGAGGGAACGGCGCTGCTCATGTACGACTCCAGATGGGGATTGCCACGGCTGCTTCAAGGTGGACGCCGCCGAGCCTACTGCTGGTCGCGTGGCGCCATTGTCGCGTGGTTCGCAACGCCCGGTCGCCACGGCGCGGTGGAACGCTGCATCCAGCGGCTGCAGACTGGGTGGCGCGGCAGGCGCAGATTGGTTGCATGCCGGTCGCGTTGTTCATCGCCCGGCAATGCCTTTTAATTCGACGACCTCCCGCTTTCATCGGATTCCATGCCTACCATCGACTGCAGCGAAGCCCGCCACGCTAGTGCCATCCTGGACATCTTCAACGATGCCATCGCCCATTCGACGGCGCTGTACGACTACAAGCCGCGGCCGCCGGAAAGCATGGTGGGCTGGTTTGCGACCAAGCGCGCGGGCGGCTTTCCGGTGATCGGAGTGGAAGACGCCGATGGCACGTTGATGGGGTTTGCCAGCTACGGCACCTTCCGCGCCTGGCCGGCGTTCAAGTACAGCGTGGAGCATTCGATCTACGTGCATCGCGACCATCGCGGCAAAGGGCTAGGGCGCACGCTGCTGAAGGCCTTGATCGCGGCGGCGCAGGAGCGCGGTCTGCACGTGCTGGTCGGCGGCATCGATGTCAGCAACCAGGCCAGCATCGCCTTGCACGAACAATTCGGCTTCACCCACGCCGGCACAGTGCGCGAGGCCGGCTTCAAGTTCGGGCGTTGGCTGGACCTGGCCTTTTATCAGCGCATTCTGGCCACGCCGACCGATCCGCACGACGATTGAGCGGTCGGTGGTCGCTAACGACGCGGTGCTTTGCGCAACCTGATCTGCCTTGAGCTAGCCGGCATCAATGCGGATGCCGCTCCGTCGCATACGGATTGGCCTCGCTGCTGCCCGGCGGGCGCAGCGTGTAGCGCTTGTAGGTCCACTGGTATTGCGCCGGGTCGCGCCGGGCGATCTGTTCGATGCCCGCGTTGAGCGCGCTGGCGGCACGCACCGGGTCGGCAGCGGCGACCGCCGGGTCGGACGGCTGCACATGCAACGCAAACTGCAGGTCGCCACCGGCGCGTTCGCACCAGCCGTACAGCACGATCGCCCCGGTACGTTCGGCAAGCCGGTTGACCAGGGTCATGGTCAAGGCCGGGACGCCGAAAAACGGCGCAAACACGCCATCGCCCATCTTCGGCTGCTGATCGGGCAGGATGCCGACTGCGCCGCCGTCCTTGAGTACCTTGAACAACTGCCGCACCGCCGGGCCTTCGGCACGCACCTGGCGCACGTTATCGCCGCCGCGGGC
This sequence comes from Xanthomonas populi, assembly GCF_002940065.1. GTDB lineage: Bacteria > Pseudomonadota > Gammaproteobacteria > Xanthomonadales > Xanthomonadaceae > Xanthomonas > Xanthomonas populi. The sequence continues at coordinate 4,149 of NZ_MDEJ01000012.1, read as the reverse complement.
CAGCTGCAGAAACCCGTCCACCGTGTCCGACTCCGGTGGGCGATACACGATCGTAATGGGCCCACGTTCGGACAGCCACTGGTTGAGCAGCTCCCAGTTGCCGAAGTGCGGCGCGGCCACGATGACCCCGCGCCCGGAGACCAGTGCTGCGTCGTAGAGCTCCTGACCATTGCGTTGCAGCCGCGCCAGGTTCTCGGTCGGCGGGCGTGTCCAGGTGCGCAACACTTCCAGCGTCTGCCGCGCGGTCGAACGCAGCACCTGCGCATGCAGCTGCGCGCGCTGGCCGGCATCCAATTCCGGATACGCCAACTCCAGGTTGCGACGTGCCACGCGGGCCTCGCGCGCATTGAGCTTGCGCCAGCTCCAGGCCAAGGCATCGGCCACGCGTTTGAGCAGCGGCCACGGCAGACGACCCACGGTGGTGGCGGCGGCGTAGAGCAGGCGAGCGCGAACATCAGGTTTCATTGGCGTCATTCTAAACAGCGCGACCGCCCAAGGCCCGCGCGTGACAGTGCGGGCAGCGCTGGGCATGCTGCGCGACACAGTTTGATGCCTGAGAATGCCCATGCTTGCACTGATCCAACGCGTCACCCGCGCCTCGGTCACCGTGGATGCGCAGAGCGTCGGGCAGATCGGTCCCGGGCTGCTGGCCTTAGTCGGCGTCGAACCCGGCGACAGCGATGCGCATACCCGGCGGCTGGCCGAGCGCCTGCTAGGCTACCGCGTGTTTGCGGACGCCGCCGGCAAGATGAACCGTTCGCTTAACGACACCGCAGGCGGGCTGCTGCTGGTCAGCCAGTTCACCCTGGTGGCCGACACAAGCTCCGGCACTCGCCCCGGCTTTAGCACGGCCGCGCCGCCGCCGGAGGCTGAACGGGCGTTCAATCAATTGGTGGCGATCTGCCGCGAAAAACATCGCGGCGTGGTGGAAACCGGGCGCTTTGGTGCCCATATGATTGTCGACCTGGTCAACGATGGCCCGGTGACCTTCCTTCTCAGGCCCTAGCTAGCGCGACATCAGCGGTCTCGTCTTGAATCCGGCAGACGGTGCTTCACGCTGGTATAATTCTAGGTTCTATTTCCAATCTCAAAGCCGGTGGCGCGAGTATTCATGGCCAACGAACGTCCTGCCCAGCAATCCGACATCAAGCTACTGATCAGCAAGGGCCTGGAACAAGGCTATCTGACCTACGCCGAAGTCAATGACCACCTGCCCGACGACCTGGTCGACCTGGAGCAGATCGAAGACATCATCAGCATGATCAACGGCATGGGCATTGATGTCCATGAAGTTGCGCCCGATGCTGAAACCCTGTTGCTCAACGATGGCAACACCGGCAACCGCGAGGTTGACGACACCGCAGCCGAAGAAGCTGCCGCCGCGCTGACCGCGCTCGACACCGAAGGTGGGCGTACCACCGACCCGGTGCGCATGTACATGCGCGAAATGGGCACGGTCGAGCTGCTCACCCGCGAAGGCGAAATCGCCATCGCCAAGCGCATCGAAGAAGGCCTGAGTCAGGTCCAGGCAGCACTGGGCGTGTTCCCGCTGTCGACCGAAATGCTGCTCGCCGATTACCAAGCGCATAAAGAAGGCAAGAAGCGTCTGGCCGAGATCGTGGTCGGCTTCAACGACCTGATCGAAGAAGCCGACGCCGCCGCTGCGGCGCTGGCGGCCGCTGGCCCGGTTGCCGTCTCCGAAGACGAAGCGGCGGACAACGACGACGCGGAAGACGGCGATGACGACGCTACCGAAGAAGAGGCCGGCCCGACCGGTCCGGACCCGGTCGAAGTCGCCACGCGCATGGAGAACCTGGCCAACGAATACGCCACGTTCAAGAAGATCTATGCCAAGAACGGCGCCGCGCACAAGCTGGTAGTCAAGGCGCGCGAAGACATGGCCGCCATCTTTACCACGCTCAAGCTGCCGCTGCCGCTGACCGACGCACTGGTCACCCAGCTGCGCGGCGTGGTCAACGGCATCAAAGACCACGAGCGCAAGGTGCTGCACCTGGCCACCACCGTGGCACGCATGCCGCGCAAGGATTTCATCCGGTCCTGGGAATGCAATCAGACCAACCTGGAATGGGTGGAAGACGCACTCAAGCGCAAGCAGAAGTGGTCGTCGGCGCTGCGCGATGTCAAGGATCAGATCGTTTCCGAGCAGCAGGGTTCGATCGACATAGAGAAGATTAACTACCTGACCCTTGCCGAGATCAAGGACATCAGCCGTGCGATGGCCTATGGCGAAGCCAAGGCACGCAAGGCCAAGAAGGAAATGGTCGAAGCCAACCTGCGTCTGGTCATCTCCATCGCCAAGAAATACACCAACCGCGGCCTGCAGTTCCTCGACCTGATCCAGGAAGGCAACATCGGCCTGATGAAGGCCGTGGACAAGTTCGAGTACCGTCGCGGTTACAAGTTCTCGACGTACGCAACGTGGTGGATCCGTCAGGCCATCACCCGTTCGATCGCCGATCAGGCGCGCACCATCCGTATTCCGGTGCACATGATCGAAACGATCAACAAGTTGAACCGCATTTCCCGTCAGATGCTCCAGCAGTTCGGCCGCGAGGCCACGCCGGAGGAGCTGGCCAAGGAAATGGAAATGCCCGAGGACAAGATCCGCAAGGTGATGAAAATCGCCAAGGAGCCGATTTCGATGGAAACCCCGATCGGCGACGACGAGGATTCGCATCTGGGCGACTTCATCGAGGACACCAATGTGGAGTCCCCGATCGACAACACCACCAACATCAATCTCTCCGAGACGGTGCGTGATGTGTTGGCAGGTCTGACCCCGCGCGAAGCCAAGGTGCTGCGGATGCGCTTCGGTATCGACATGAATACCGATCACACGCTGGAAGAAGTCGGCAAGCAGTTCGACGTCACCCGCGAGCGGATTCGTCAGATAGAGGCCAAGGCGTTGCGCAAGCTGCGTCACCCGAGCCGTTCGGAACAGCTGCGCTCGTTCCTTGATATCGACTGATATCAAGATCGTTTCAGCGCAGTGATCACAGCAGCCCCGCACTTGCGGGGCTGTTGCGTGATGGGGCACGCAGTTGGCGATGCGTGCTTAGCCAACGCTGTGTTGTGCGGCCACTTGTCGGTGTCTGAGGCGCTACGACATTCACGCATCGGCGACGAAACCGCACGGCGCCGCAACATTAAGCCGATGTTTCTCCAACGCTCACGCGATGTTCTAACCGTGCCCTTTAGGGTGGTGCACGAACGGATACGAGACCGCATTATGAGCAGGCAAAGCCGCTTTGAAACCACCACGTACCGCGATCATGAGATTCGCGTACGCGTCGAGCAGGCTGCCCCGGATACCAACTGGACGCTGTGGGTCGATGTGTATGCACTCGGTGGCCAGCGCCAGCCACGCATCGACGACCAGGGGCCTAGTTGGGAAACGTACCAGGACGCCATTGCGCATGGGTTTAAGGCGGGTCGCAAGTTGATCGATGCGCAGCTTGAGATGGCAGACGCGTGCGTTCGAGATCAGGCTAGAGTGGTTGCGTAAAATAGTGGTTGCGTAAAATGTTGACCTGATTAGCCCTGACTCTCAGCCATAAAAATTGCTCGCTGCACGCAAAACCGGCTCTGGACATGGTGTGGATTGCATCATGGCCGTGGCCAGTCGTGGCAGCATGTCGCGCAAGCGGAATCGACGATTAAGACGATAGGCCGCTTCGGCCAGATAACGCCTTGCGTATTTGCCTTGCGCGATGGCGTGATACACGCCACTGATGGCGCGCTTGAGGTTGCCCAGTACCACGTTGACCCAACGTGCACCGGCCGCTTCGGTCGCGGCACGACCACCGCCGGTGTCCAGCGTGGTGTGCGCGTGGCCGGCTTCTTCCAGGCGACGGAAGCAGGTCAACCCATCGGTGTAGACCTCGCACCCGGGCGCCAAGCGACGGGCAATCCAATCCTGCAGCGAGGTATTGTCGAAGCTGCGCACCGGCGCGATCACCACAAAACGCGGCGCGGTAAAGGTGTCATTGGTCTGCACCGCCATCAGGACGCCTGTTTGTTCTCCGATCCGCGACCGGCCTTGCCACCGTTGCGCTCACCGCCCAGGTAGGCATCGTCGATCTGCACGAAACCCACCAGTTTCCGCGTGGCTTCGCGCTCGGTCATGAC
>NZ_MDEJ01000011.1 GCF_002940065.1 Xanthomonas populi | reverse complement strand
AGCGATTACGCACACTGCCCGAACACGTCTACAACCAGATGGTCATGGGCTGAAAAACGTGGGGATACCTCAGACGCAGGACCACCCTTGAGCGAACAGGGAAGACACCCGAACAAGCGCGCCCATGGGGTACCTACAGGGGCTGTGGCGGTCGCTCGCAAGCTGCGCGCCGATGCGACCATCTTGGCCACGCACGCTAACGACAGATCGCCGGGCACGACCCGGCGATTCCCGCTCCAGGGTCGGCACACCTCGCCGACCGTGTCGCATCACGCAGCCGGCCGCAACACGTTCAGGACTTCATAGCACGCGCCAATGGTGTGGTAATCGGTCTTGCCGGCGGGGCTTTTTTCATCGCTGTACTTGCGATTTTTCGCATCCAGAATGCGATACCAGGCGCCATAACGATGGTCGATCATGTGCTTCCAGGAGTAATCCCAAAGCTTGTCGTACCACTGCCAATAACGGTCTTCGCCGCTACGCTGCGCCAACAACGCCGCTGCCGCCAGCGATTCGGCCTGGACCCAGAAATATTTATCGCCGTCGCAGACCTTGCCGCCGGGGTCGAATCCGTAATACAGCCCGCCGCGCTGCGCATCCCATGAGCGCTGCACTGCCACATCGAACAGATGCTGCGCGGTCGGCAACAACCAATCGGCCGGTGCGTAGCGGTCCAGCAGCATCAACAACTTGGCCCATTCGGTCTGATGGCCCGGCTGAAAGCCCCACGGGCGGAACAGATGCTTCGGGTCATCGCGGTTATAGTCCCAGTCGATGTTCCACTGCAGATCGTAGTGTTCCCAGACCAGGCCATCGGCCTTGGCTGCCTGACGCCGGGTCATGGTGTCGGCCAGCGCCAGGGCGCGGTCGAGATAGCGTTGCTCGCCGCTGGCCTCATACGCGGCGATCATCGCCTCGCACATATGCATGTTGGCGTTCTGGCCGCGGTAGCTGGTGAAGCTGAACTGCGCATCGGCTTCGTCGCGATACAGCCCGAATTCGGGCTCCCAGAAATGTGTTTCCAGCAGCTGCCAGGTCTCGTCCATCCATGCGCGCGCCTCTTCGATGCCGGCCTTCAAACCGCACGAATACGCCAGCAGTACGAAAGCCACGCCGTAGCAGTGATTCATGTCGTCTTCGACCACGCCATCGCGCAAGGTCCACGCATAGCCACCCGTGGCCGCATTGCGATGCACGTTGCGCAGATAGTCCAGGCCGTGACGTACCGCCTGCAGGTACTGGGCATCGCCAAATTCGCGGTACGCCATCGCGTAGTTGAAGACGAAGCGCGTGCTGCTGACTAGATGCCGATGCACGGCGTCGTAGATGGAGCCATCGTCGCGGAAATACTGGAAAAACCCGCCCGCCGGATCGATTGCGCGCGGGTGGTAGAACGCCATGGTGTCGGCGATATGCTGACGCAGCACATCGGCCGAGCGGAAATCGGGTGCGGGGGTCGCAGGCAAACGGCTCATGATTGTTCCTGGATCAAAGAATGGACTTCATCGACGCTCGGCATCGCAGCGAACGCGCCCTTGCGCGTTACCGCCAGTGCACCGACCGCCGCGGCGAAGCGGATTACCTCGGTGATCGCAGCGGCATCGCCGCGCAACTGCTCAAGCGTGGACGCGCGCGCAGCCAGCTGAAACAGTAAACCACCGACGAACGCATCGCCGGCCGCAGTGCTATCGCGCACCTGCACGCGGAAGGCCGGCACCTGGCCGGAATCGTTCCGCGTCTGCCAACGCACCAGCCCGCCGGCATCGGTGACCAGCAACCAGCTGGCCTTGCCTTGCCACAACTTCTGGATGACCGCGCTGGCATCGCCACTGAGCGTGCCGGCCAGGTAATCGAGTTCTTCGCGCGAGAGTTTGACCACATCAGCCAGCGCCAACGCCTCCCACAGCAGAGATGCCGGGTCCACATCCTGCGGCCACAACATCGGGCGCAGGTTGAGGTCCAGGCTGACGATGGCGCCATCGGCGCGTGCGCGACGCATGCCGTCGAGCGTGCATTGGGCGATCGCAGGCTCGGTCATGCTGTTGGAGCACACATGCAACACAGCAGCCTGCTTGAAGCCGTCGGCAGCGAAGTGCTCCGTACGGAACAACAGATCCGCTGCAGGCGGGCGATAGAAACTGAAACTCCGCTCGCCGGCTTCATCCAGTGCGACGAATGCCAGCGCGGTCTTGGCTTGATCGGTCCGCACGATACCATCGGTGGCGACGCCGGCCTGCTGCAGGCTCTGCAGCAAAAAATCGCCGAACATGTCGCGCCCCAGCATGCCGACAAAATGCGCCGCACCGCCCAGCCGCGCCACGGCGACAGCGACATTGGCTGGCGCACCACCGGCGTATTGCGCAAACGTGCGCGGCTCATCCGCACCGGCCGACGGCAACGCCAGCATGTCGATCAAGGCCTCGCCGAAACACATGACCTGATTCTTGACAGCACTCATGCGCGCGCCTCCGCCAGTGCGCCGCGCAGACGCGAGCCCCAGGTGCCGTAGAACACGATGTACAGGTAGCACATCAGCGGCAGCATGAACGACTCATGCAAGCCGATGCTGTCGGCCAGCAGACCTTGCAGATACGGCACGATGGCGCCACCGACAATGGCCATGATCAACAGGCTCGATGCACGACCGGTCAACGGACCAAGCCGCTCGATGCCCAGCGTAAAGATGGTCGGGAACATGATCGAATTGAACAGACCGATCGCCACCAGCGCATACACCGCCAACATGCCGCCGCTGGCCATGGTCAGGCCCAACAGCAGTGCATTGATCGCAGCAAACACCGACAACAGTACGCGTGGCGACAGCTTGGCCAGCAAGGCCGAGCCGATGAAGCGGCCGATCATCGCCAGCGCCCAGTATGCCGAGACGTAATTGGTCGCTTCACGCTCGGTGAAACCACCGATCTGCGGCAACGAGAAGTAATTGACCATCAGGCTGCCGATCGCCACTTCGGCGCCGACATAGAAAAAGATCGCCAGCACACCAAAGCGCACATGCGGATGACGCAACGCATCCAGCAGCGAATGTTTACTTTCGTCTTTCTGCGCGCCCGCATCGGTCAGTGCCGGCAGCCGGAACAGAAACACGAAGATCGCCAGCAGAAACAGCACGATACCGAGGCCAATGTACGGCCCTTGCACGGCCTGCGCTTCCTCTACGCGATAGGCCAGTTGCTCGGCCTCGGGCAGCACCTTGAGCTGATCGCCGCTCATCACGGTGTTGGACAGAATCAGCCAGCCACCGAACAGCGGCGCGATCGCGGTCCCTAACGAATTGAGCGCCTGCGCCAGCGTCAGACGGCTGGACGCACTGCGCTCCGGACCCAGCAATGCAACATATGGATTGGCCGCCACCTGCAGGATGGTGATGCCGGTGGCAAGCACGAACAGCGCGCCGAGAAATGCCCCGTAAACCCGCAGTTCTGCCGCAGGCCAGAAGCCCAGCGCACCGACCGCAGCAACCGCCAGCCCGGCGACGATGCCTTGCTTGTAGCCGAGCCTGTCCACCAGCCAACCGGCCGGCAACGACATCAAAAAATACGCACCGAAGAAGGTGAACTGCACCAGCATCGCCTGCGCGAAGTTGAGTTCGAACACCGCCTTCAGATGCGGAATCAGAATGTCGTTGAGGCAGGTGAGAAAGCCCCACATGAAAAAGATCGTGGTGACGACCGACAACGCAACGCCGTTGTTGACCGGCGCCTTATTGCCGCTTGGCACAGTGGATTGCGTGGAAAGGGAAACCATAGGAATTGCCTGGTCAGCGGCCTGAGGCCTTGGTGGGGGAATGGACGGGGGAATCGCTTGGGGGATGACGCGTAAGCACCGATGGCGAGCAGGCGCTACTCGCGCGGATGTTCAGTTCGACGGCGGCCGTCAGTCGCTGCGACGCGCGCTCCGGGCTGCCGATACGCTGCAGCACCAATTGCGCGGCCTGCCTGCCGCGCGCACGCGGATCTGCAGCCAATGTGGTCAACGCGGGTGTAAACAAGGCGGCTTCAGCGATATCGTCGAAGCCGGTCACTGCGAAGTCGCGGCCCGGCACGATGCCGTGCATCGCCAATGCGGCCATCAAGCCCAGCGCAACGCTGTCGTTGTAGCAAACCGCAGCGGTTGCAGCGTGGTCGGCGCCCTCGAGCATGCGCGTGCCGCACTGCGCGGCGTCTTGACGAGTCGGCGCGGATTCGACGTAGTGCACAGTCAGGCCGGCGTTCGTCATCGCGCACGTGTAGCCGGCGCGGCGTTGGCGGCAAGAACTGGATTCGGCATGGCCACCGAAAAACACGATGCGACGATGGCCCTGCGCGATCAAATGTTCGCAGGCCAGAAACGCGCCTTGTTCGTTGTCCAGCGCCAGCAGATCCCAGCGCGCACCCTCCACTTGGCGATTGAACAACACCACGTTGTGCTGGCGCCCCATCACTTGGGTCAGCGCCTGCGCCTGGCTGCCTTCGGCCGGCGACAGGATGATGCCGGCGGGCTTATGTTCCATCAGCGAGGTCAGCACCGCCTGCTGGCGCTGCGTGGATTCGCCGGTGCTGCCGAGCAAGGTCACGTAGCCGGCCGCGCCCAAGGCCTCATCCACGCCTGCGGCGAACTCGGCAAAGAACGGATTGGACAGATCGTTGATGACCAGCGCAATGCTGGACGACGTGCGGCAACGCAGATTGGCGGCGGCACGGTTGTAAACGTAGTTCTGCCGATCCAGCTCGGCCTCCACGCGCGCACGCGTGCTCGCATGCACCAGCGGGCTGCCGCGCAACACCAAAGACACCGTTGCGCGTGAGACACCGATGGCGCCGGCGATATCGCGCAACGTCACTGCACTGCGTCGGATGCGGCATGCATCGCCGTCATCCGGGGCGGACGGCGTCGGCTTGGCAAGCGTCACGTAGCCGGCCTTGCAGTGGAAGAAATGCACATGCGTCTGGCGTCGATTGGATCGATCCAATTAGGCCTTTTCCGGCCCATCAATGCATGCGGCAGTGCAGCATATGGCGGGCGCTACCTAACTAACCGTTGCCCGCGATCAGCGACCATCGGCACTTTACTGAAACGCGATCGACAAGCCGATCCCGGCCTGCCGGTCTGGGCCCTCGGACGTCAGCCCGCGCAGGAATGACACCTCCAGGTGCATCGCGTGCGCAAGCTGCCAGGCGCCGCCAGCACCGGCCTCACGTGAATGCTCGCTGCCGGTGTCGAAGCCCGCTTCCACATACCTGCTGAAACGCTCGCCGGAAAAGAACGTGTAATTGGGCGAGAAGGTCCAGGTGTACCCGTCGTTGTCGCGGGCATAGTTGACGTACAGCGCCAGCGCGCGCTTCTGGGCCAGATCCCACGACGCGGTCACACCCAGCTCCCGCGCGTAGCCGTCGCTGAACGCGGGACTGCCGCTCGGCACGCTGTAGCTGCCGAGGGCGCCCTAATGAAAGCTGTCCGAACGCGACGGCAATGCGACCTTCAATCCCACAAGGCTGTCGCCACTACCATGTACGCGCGCGCCACCCCCGTGTTGCCAGTTGTAACTGTCGCTACCCAGTTGCAGCTCCACGTTCTGCAACAGGCCCAGACGTAGCACCGCATCGGCGGTGTATTGCGTGGTCCGCTGCCCATCGGCGCGGTCGGTGCTCGCATCCGGCAAGCCCTGCTCCCAAGCAAACACACCCGGCTGTAGCGTTTCGGCAGCGAACGGAATCCCAGGCCAGTCGAATGCCGGCGCCTCGTCCGCCTGCGCAATCGCTTGCTGACTGATCGCGCAGAGCATGAGCACTACTCCAACCGACACACCGTTGCGGCGCGCACGCATGTGCACAACACGGCGCACGGCTGGAGCTCCAACGCATTAGCGCAAGATGACAGTGAATTCGAAGACATGGATAGACGCGGCACCACCGGCAGGAAGTGAACTGCGACGCAGCGGACACCATGCCCGGAGCGGCGTCGACCAACCACGCCGCGAATGGTGCCGCGCGCGCCTTGACCGGCCTGTGTATCGCCAGCCGCGCCTTTGCTGCATCGCTCAACCCGCACGCGCGCAAGCAACGATCCCAATGCGCAACACCAAGGCCAACTGCTCGAACAAACATGGGCACAGATCAGGTGCCCATGTTTCAACAAAAATCTGCCACGCAGCGTTACCAGACCAGGCCGTCGGGCACCTGATACTGAGGGTCCGCATAGGGGTCTTCGTTTGCCGGTGCATTCGGATCCACCTTCAATGCGACCGAAGCTGCGAATACGGCTTCGACTTCGGCCAGCAGTTCGGCGGTGACCAACAGATAACGGCCGTTGAGTTGCAACACACCCAGCTCGCCTGCGTTGAGCGCCTTGAGTTGATCGGCAGTCACATAGATGCGCTTGATCTTGCCGCCATACGGAAAATGCCGGGCAATATCGGCATCGGCATGATTCAGGCCCTTGTCCTTGAGCAATTCTTCGAGCTTGGCCTTGGCTTGACGACGCAGGCGTGCTTCTTCCTGCTTCAGTCGCTCGGCTTCGATACGCTCGTCCTTCTCGCGCTGCGCACGGATCGCATAGGCCTTGGCCAGGTCGATGTCTTCGCACGTGCGTGCCGGTTTGGGGCCGCGTCGATCCGCATTGGAATGCTGAGGACGTGGCGACGGAGCGGGCTTGCGATCGCTAGTGCGATCAGGCACGCCATCGCTGGTGCGCGCATTCTTGCCATCGGTCGCCGCAGCGGCATGCGGCCGCTGCGGTCCCCTGCCCTGGCCACCCGGCTTGTTACCGCCGGGCGCTGGCCTGCCACCGTTGCCATGTGGACGCGCGGCAGGCCGTGCGTCGGGTTTGCGTTCGGGCTTGGGCGCGGACTTGAAGCCCAACCCAAGCAACTGGTCACGTAAGGTATCGCTCATGGCGGTGGCAATCTGCAATCAATAGTGCGGAGGCGGCGGTTCATCCGCTGCATCGGCAAACAACGTGGAGCGCACCTTGCCCAGATCCTCGAGCAGGTGGAGGATCAGTTCGGCATTGCGGGCGCCCGTCAAACGGGCGTCCGCAAGCGCTTCACTCAGTTCATTGAGCGCGTGCTCCTGAAAGGAGAGGCGCGTTTCCAGTTCAACCAACCGCGCGTCCAGTTCCTGGTCGCGCGGCGAGAGTTGCTCATGCATGCAACGAACGGCCTCGTCCGATGGCGTAGTAAGCCAGGCCTGCAGCTTCGATTTCCTGCGGGTCGTAAAGGTTACGACCGTCGAACACCACGTCGTCCTTCAAGGCCTGCTTGATCTTGCCGAAATCCGGGCTGCGGAACTGCTTCCACTCGGTGACCACGACCAATGCATCGGCGCCTTCCAGGGCAGCGAAGGCTTCGTCGCAGAAAGTCAGATCGTCGCGCTCACCGAAGATGCGCTTGGCTTCGTGGGTGGCTTCTGGGTCGTAGGCACGCACCGTGGCGCCGGCTTCCCACAACTGCGCCAGCAAGCGACGGCTGGAGGCCGCACGCATGTCGTCGGTATTGGGCTTGAACGCCAGACCCCACACCGCGAAGGTCTTGCCGGCAAGGCTGCCGCCGGCGTCGCCGCCGTAATGACGCTGCACCAGTTCGAACAAGTGACCCTTCTGCGCGTTGTTGACGCTTTCCACCGCGTTGAGCAGGGTTGGTTGCATGCCGTACTGCTCGGCAGTCTTGGCCAATGCCTGCACGTCCTTGGGGAAGCACGAACCGCCGTAACCGGCACCGGGATAGATAAAGTGCCAGCCGATGCGCGGATCCGACCCGATACCGTTACGCACGTGCTCGACGTCGGCACCGACACGCTCGGCAATGTTGGCGATCTCGTTCATGAAACTGATCTTAGTCGCCAGCATCGCGTTGGCCGCGTACTTGGTCAGCTCGGCCGAGCTGACGTCCATTTCGACGATGCGATCGCGGTTGCGATTGAACGGCGCATACAGACGACGCATACGTGCAATCGCTGCCGGCTTGGTCGCACCGATCACGATGCGATCCGGACGCATGCAGTCGGCAACCGCGTCGCCTTCCTTCAGGAATTCAGGATTGGAGACGACGTCGAACTCATGCTCCACGCCACGTGCGTCCAGCTCTTCCTGGATCGCCGCACGCACCTTGTCGGCGGTACCGACCGGCACCGTGGACTTGTTGACGACCACCGACGGCGCCTCGATATGGCGACCGACGGTACGCGCAACCGCCAGCACGTACTGCAGGTCAGCACTGCCATCTTCATCCGGTGGCGTGCCCACGGCGATGAAAGTGATTTCGCCGTGCGCAATCGCCTCGGCAGCGTCGCTGGTGAAGCGCAACCGGCCAGAGGCGTGGTTGGCTTTCACCATCGGCTCAAGGCCGGGTTCATAGATGGGGATCACCCCTCGATTGAGACCATCAACTTTCGCCTGGTCGATATCCACGCAGATAACGTGATGACCTACTTCAGCCAGACAGGTACCGGTGACTAAACCAACATAGCCGGTACCAAAGATCGCAACGCGCATGGGGGGGATACTCCTGTGGGGGGATCAGGGAAGGATACCCATCAGTTCGACATCGAACGTCAACGTTGCGTCTGGTCCGATCGGCCCCCCCTGCGTGCCGTTCGGGCCATATGCCAAGTTGGATGGAATCCAGAAACGATATTTCGAACCGACCGGCATCAACGCAACGCCCTCGGTCCAACCTGCAATGACTTGATTCAGACCGAACTCGGCCGGCTGGCCGCGCTGGTAGGAACTGTCGAACACCTGCCCGTTGAGCAGCTTGCCTTCGTAGTTCACGCGCACCGTGTTGGTGGGCATCGGACGCTCGCCGCTACCCTGGCGCAACACCGTGTACTGCAAGCCTGAGGCCGTGGTGATCACGCCTTTTTCGGTCTTGTTCTTGGCGAGGAAAGCATTGCCTTCTTCGCGATTCTTGGCACCGGCAGCGCCCTGCTTGGCAGAGGCAAAGGCCTGCATCGTCGCTGCGGCTTCCTGCTGGGTCAGACGCGTGGTGCCCTTGGCGAACACGGTACGCACGGCCTCCATCAGGATGGTCAGATCGATCTCGTCCTTGATGCCGGCCAGCGACGGACCGACGGCGCGATCGCCCAACATCAGGCCGACGTTTTCCTTGGACGGCGCTGCAGGCGTGCTACCCGGCGCAACGCCTGGTACCTGCTGGCCGTTACGCGCCGCCAGCGCGGTGCGCAGTGCGGTATCGGTGGCCTGGGTCTGCTCATCCGACAACAACGGCTTGCCACCCTTGAATGCATTTTCGATGGCGCGTTGCAGTGCGCTTACATCGATGTCCTGGGCAATCGGCTCGAACGAGCGCGCTACATCCATACCGATGGCGTAGCTAACGTTGTCGCGAGCGCTATTCTCAGACGATGCATTCAAAACTGACTTCTCCTTGGTGGCCGCTGCGGCCGGTTGCTGCGACATCGCCGGCATCGCTGCCGACAGTGCCACCATCAGTAGCGACGCCGCCGCGCCGCGCTTTCCCATCTTCATTCGATGCACTTCCAGAAAGTGAAAAGACACGCCGACGCCGGCGCTGAATGCGCATTGTCGCATGTGCGCGCGGCGTTGCGAGCGCCGCGCTCAGCGCGACGGCGGCTTGAGCTCCCGTTCGATGGCCGCCAACACGCTCGGATCGTCCGGCTTGATCTTGCTGGGGAACTGCGCCACCACGCGTCCATCGCGACTAATCAAATACTTGTGAAAGTTCCAACCCGGCGCAACGCCCGTGGCTTGCGTCAATCGCTGATACAACGGCGTGGCCTGCGCACCCAGCACATGCACCTTCTCAAACATCGGGAACTTGACGCCATAGGTCAGCGTGCAGAATTCCTGGATCTGCTTCTCAGATCCGGGTTCCTGCCCCTGAAAATCGTTCGAGGGAAAGCCCAGCACCGAAAAACCGCGGCTACCGAAGCGCTTGTTCAGCGCTTCCAGTCCTTCGTACTGCGGGGTGTAGCCACATTTGCTGGCGGTGTTGACCACCATCAGCACCTTGCCTCCGTAGGTAAGGTTCAGGTTGATTGGCGCCTTGCCAGCCAGCGGCCGGTAGTCCAGATCCAGCACCGAGGTGCCTGCCGCCAGCGCCGAGGCAGAAAAAAAGCCAGCAAATAGAACGACCAGCAGACGATTGAGCAACATGCGCGATCCCCTTCGTTAGGTTCAGGCCACCCGCGGGTGCGGGGTTCCATCGGTTGGGTATGACAGGCAGTTGACTGCCTGCGTTTAGGCGTTATAGTTTAATACAACACCAGTCATCCAACACAGGGAAAAGCATGAACAGCACACGCTTCACGCGACCAGCTCCATTGCTGCTGTTCGGCAGCACCCTGTTCGCCATTGGTTGCCTGGGAGCCGCTTTCAGTCAGGTCACGCAGTCCGGCACCGATTATGGCGTGTCGGAGGCGGTTACGGAAAACGCGACAACTCCCTCCGAGGCGGGCACCCGGCCCAGCCGGCATCTGCGCGCTTGGCTGTCGATGCCCTATTTCTCCTTCGCGCAGGGTCTGCGCCCACGGAGCTGACCATGAACGACATTCAATGGAGCGACGGCGCTCCCATCTACCGTCAACTCAAGGAACGGGTGATTGCCATGATGCTCGATGGAATCCTCAAGCCTGGCGACGCCCTGCCCTCGGTGCGGCAAGTGGCGGCCGATTACCAACTCAACCCCATCACCGTCTCGCGCGCCTACCAGGAACTGGCCGACGAGAACCTGGTGGAGAAACGCCGCGGCCTGGGCATGTTCATGACCCCGGAAGCCGCGCAGAAATTGCGCGGTAGCGAACGCGAGCGTTTCTTGAATGAAGAATGGCCCGCGGTGCTGGAACGCATCCAGCGCCTGGGATTGTCCATCGACGATCTGTTGCCACAGGGAAAAACACCATGACCGCCGTCTCCTCCGACCATGTGGTCGACGCACGTGGCCTGCGCAAGGCCTACAAGCATCGGCTCGCGCTGGACAACACAACCTTCACCATTACCGCCGGGCGCATCGTCGGATTGATCGGCCCCAACGGCGCCGGCAAGACCACTGCGCTCAAGGCCGTGCTGGGGCTGACCGATTTCGACGGCCAGTTGAGCGTGCTTGGCATGGACCCGCGCACCCAGCGCAACGCGCTGATGAACGAGGTCTGCTTTATCGCCGACGTGGCGGTGCTGCCGCGCTGGCTGCGGGTTGGCGAGGCGATCGATTTCGTTGCCGGCGTGCATCCGCGCTTCGATCGCGCCAAGTGCGAGCGCTTTTTGGCCAACACGCAGCTCAACCGCAAATCGCGGGTGCGCGAATTGTCCAAGGGCATGATCGTGCAGCTGCATTTGGCGCTGGTGATGGCCATCGACGCCCGCATTCTGGTGCTAGACGAGCCCACGCTTGGTCTGGACATCCTCTATCGCAAGCAGTTCTACCAGCGGCTGCTGGAAGATTACTTCGACGAGCAAAAAACCATCATCGTCACCACCCACCAGGTCGAAGAGATCGAACACATCCTCACAGATGTGATGTTCATCCGCGACGGCCGCATCGTGCTGACCGCCAACATGGAAAACGTGGCCGAGCGCTACACCGAAGTGCTGATCAATGCCGAGCATCTCGACGCAGCCAGAGCCGTCAAGCCGATCGACGAGCGCAGCCTGCCGTTCGGCAAGACCGTGATGCTATTCGATGGTGTGCCGAAAGCGCAGCTCGCCCGTTTTGGCGAAATCCGCAATCCCGGCCTTGCCGACCTGTTCGTTGCGGTCATGAAGGGGACCTACGCATGAATGCACTCACCCACCAAGCTTCTCCCGCACGCACGTTCGGCTGGCTACTCAAACGCGAGTACTGGGAACACCGTGGCGGCTTCGTCTGGGCGCAGATCATCACTGGCGGCATCGCGGTGTTCTTCGCACTGCTGGGCGCGGTGATCGGAGCGATCAGCGCACGCCGCAACATGATCGGCGACACCCTGTCGATGTCGGACATGGCCGAGTACACCCGCACACTGGGACAGGTCGGCGACGGCCTGCTGCTGGGCGGCATCGGTATCGCCTCGGTGGTACTTGCATTCGTGGTGTTCTTCTATGCACTGGCCAGCCTGTACGACGATCGCCGCGACCGCAGCGTGCTGTTCTGGAAATCGCTGCCGGTGTCCGACGTGCAGACGGTGCTGTCCAAAGCCGCCTGGGCGCTGTTGCTGGCGCCGCTGATCGCCATCGTGATCGGCGTGCTGGTCGGCCTGGCACTGTGGCTGATCGCCATCGGCGGCGCCTTGATCGCCGGCGTCCCCAATCCATGGGGGCTGGCCACCCACTCGCATCCGTTTTCGTTGTTGTGGCTGATGCTGCAGACCGTGCCGATGAGCTTGCTGTGGTCGCTGCCGACCGTGGGCTGGCTGATGTTCTGCTCGGCCCGGGCCACCAGCAAGCCGTTCTTGTGGGCGGTGCTGTTTCCGCTACTGGCCTGCGTGATGCTGAGCATTCTCTCCGCGATGCCGGGTGTGTCGCTGCCGATCGGCTGGATCTGGTACATCGTCGGCTACCGCGGCCTGCTCAGCGCCCTGCCCGGCACCTGGTCGCCGCGCGCGGTCAGCGGACACCTCGATAGCAGCGCGATGCAGGACCCCAGCGATCTGGTGCAGTGGGTGCTGCAGCACACCGACAGCCGGCTGGTCTATGGCAACCCCGACATCTGGATCGGCGCCGCCATCGGTGTCGCACTGATCGCCGCCTCCATCTATCTGCGCCGTCGGCGCTCCGAAGCCTGAGTAAAGGACACCCATGCGTTCGCACCTGCCTCTGAGTCTGGCCATTGTGTTCGCGTTGCCTGGCGCTGCGTTTGCCCAGGAGCAATGCACATTCTCTGAGCCGCGCAAGCTGCAATTGCAATTGACCGGGGTGAAGTCGGTGTTGTTCGAGGTCGCCTCCAACGACCTGCATCTGGACGCCTCGCCCGGCAGCGGCGGGCGTCTGAGCGGCCGCGCCTGCGCTGCACGAGCCAATCTGCTCAAAGGCTTGACCGTCACCCAGAAGCGCGTCGGCGACAAGTTGGTGGTAACGCTGGACGATGACCGCAGCATGCGCATCTCTATCGGTGAGAGCTACGCGTACCTGGATCTGCGCGGCAGCGTGCCCGACACGCTGCCGGTGCAATTTGACGTGGGTTCCGGCGATGCGGAGATTTCCGGTGCGGCAGCGGTCAGAGCCGACGTCGGCTCTGGCGACATGGCGATTCTTCGCACCAAGGGCCGCGTTACTGCCAAGGTCGGCTCCGGCGATATCGAGCTGGAAGAGATGGGCGCACTGCGCGTGTTGGCCGTGGGCTCGGGCGATCTCAAGGCCACGCACGTGCGTGGCGCCACGGAGGTCGGCAAGGTCGGCTCGGGTGACGTCGAACTGCGCGGCGTTGCGGGCAACGTCAAACTCGGCACGATCGGCTCCGGCGATGTCGACATCGACGATGTGCAAGGCGATGTGAGCGTGGAAGCGGTCAACTCCGGCGCACTGAGTGTGCGCAAGGTGCGCGGCAACGTCAGCGTGGCGCGCAAGGGAAGCGGCGATATCGACGTCAGCGATGTCACCGGCACCACCCGCGTGCCGGCCGAAAAATAATCACTCATTGACGATTTGAAGGTGGAACTGCTGATGCAATTGTTGATGACTGGGGTATTGGCGAGCGCTCTGTTGTCGGTTGCGGTAAGTCCGAGCCAACGGTCAACGTATCGGGCCAGGCCAACGGGAGCGGGGTGACCTTCGATGGCAAGAGCGCGACGCTCAAGCGTGATGGTCTGCCTGCAGCCACCATCGGTGTGGATGGCGCGCTCAGCATTGACGGCAAGCCGGTGACCTTGAACGATGCGCAGCAGCAGGCGATGCGCAGCTTCTACGCGCAGATCCAGGGTGTGGCCGAAAAAGGCGTCGACATCGGCACCCAGGGCGCGGCGTTCGGTGCGCATGCGGCGGGCGAAGCGCTCAAGGGCGTGCTCAGCGGCAACACCGACCAGATCGGCGACAAGATCGAAGCCGAGTCGGAAACATTCAAGCACAAAGCCATGCAGCTCTGCGATCAGCTGGCCAAGCTGCGCAACGCGCAAGATGGCGCTGCGCAACTGGTGCCGGCGTTCGCGCCCTACTCCACCCTCACGCAACACGACGTCGACGATTGCCGCAAGTAAGCCGCCGTGACAGCCGCTGCGCCGTCGTTGGTAGGGCAGCGGCTTCCCGAATCAGATGGAGCGTATGACCATGCCGATTCCTGCGCGCAAGTTGAGCGCTACCTTGGCCTGCGACATTTTGTCAGCCATGCCATGTGCCGCCGGCCCGGACCGCCTGACCTGCGCGGGATTACACTAGTGCGCTCACCTCGACCCAGCGACCCCATGAACAAGTTCGTGATGCTTTGCATGGCGCTATTGCTCTGCACGCTCGCCGCCTGCGGCGACCAGTCGTCCCGTCGTGCCGAACGTGGCAAGCCGCGCGTTGCGGTCACCACCCAGTCGGTAATGATCCGCCGCCAACCGGCCGCCAATGCGGAAATCACCCCGGACGGCACACTCAAGATCGACGATATCGCGCTGCCGCAAAAAGACCCGACACGCGCCAAGTTGCAGCTGCTGTTCGGGCATTTGCAGATGCTGCGTCAGCAGGCGGTCGACGATGCCGGCGCCGACCCGGAGTACAAGTCGATCAAGCTGACCGCCACCCCGGAAATCCAGAAGATCAGTGGCGAACTGCTGGATGAAATTCCGCCGCTGCAGCCATATCGTGAGAGCTTCGGCAATGTGCAGGCCGAACGGCACTGACGAGCGCGCGAAGCTGCGTGGAAACCGCGGAGTCACGCGAGCCCCGGTAGGAACGCACTGGTGCGCGATGAGGCGTTATCGATAACGGCACATCGCGCACCAGTGCGCTCCTAAACAAAGCAGCGATCAGCCACCGCCCCCACGACTGCCGGCCTGGATGCCGCCACGCGTCAGCGCAGCCGGATCCAGCAAACGCCGCAGATCCGCTTCGCTGAGCCCGCTGTGTTGCATGGCCACGTCCAGCACCGGGCGCTGCTCCTTGTAAGCACGCTTGGCGATGGCGGCGGCCTTCTCATAGCCAATGATCGGGTTGAGCGCAGTGACCAGGATCGGATTGCGCTCCAGCGCCTCGCGCACGCGCTCCTGACGCACCTTCAGTCCGGCGATTGCGGTATCGGCGAGCAGCCGCGACACATTGCCCAATAAGGTGATCGAATCCAGCAGGTTGTAGGCGATCAGTGGCAGCGTCACGTTCAACTGGAAATTGCCGGTCTGCCCAGCCACGGTAATCGCGGTGTGGTGGCCGATGACCTGTGCACACGCCATCACGGTGGCTTCGGGAATCACCGGGTTGACCTTGCCTGGCATGATCGAGCTGCCCGGCTGCAGCGCCGGCAATTCGATCTCGCCCAACCCCGCCAATGGCCCGGCATTCATCCAGCGCAAATCATTTGCAATCTTGATGAGTGCAACTGCCAGTGCATTGAGCTGACCGGACAATTCCACTGCATCGTCCTGCGCGGCCAAGCCTTCGAACTTGTTTTCCGCACTCTCGAACTTGAATCTGCTCAAGCTCGACAAGGCCTTGGCCGCCTTACCGCCAAAACGCGGATCTGCATTGATGCCAGTGCCGATCGCGGTGCCGCCCAGCGGCAGACGGCGCAAGCGTTTGAGCGAATCGTCGATGCGCTCCTGCGCCGAACTCAACTGCGCCGACCACGCGCCGAATTCCTGACCGAAGGTCAGCGGCATCGCATCCATCAGATGCGTGCGCCCGGTCTTTACCACCTTGCTCAGGCCTTTGGCGCGTTTGTCGATGGTCTTGCGCAGATGCTTGAGCGCGGGCTGCAGGTGCTCTTGCACCGCCAGCAACGCACAGACGCGGATCGCAGTGGGCACCACGTCGTTGGAACTCTGCCCCAGATTGACGTGATCGTTGGGATGCACCGCTTCCTTGCCGGCGCGCGTAGCCAGCGTCGCAATCACCTCGTTGGCATTCATGTTGGACGAGGTGCCCGAACCGGTCTGGTAGACATCGATCGGAAATTGCGCATCAAACGTGCCCTTAGCCACCTGCAACGCGGCGTCCTGCACCGTCTTGGCGATCGACTTGGGCAGCAATCCAAGCTCGGCATTGACGCCGGCTGCGGCTGCCTTGATCAGGCCCAGCGCGCGAATGAAGCCACGCGGCATCGGCTGACCGGACACCGGAAAATTTTGCACGGCACGCTGGGTCTGCGCGCCCCAAAATGCATCGGCGGGCACCTGCAATTGCCCCATGCTGTCGTGTTCGGTCCTGAAACGTTCGCTCATCTGCACTCTCCGCACATGGTTGGTTTGTGGTGATGGATGGCTGGTAGGGGGCGTGCCCACGCTGGCGAGGCTGCCTACGATACTCGCTCGCGGCGTTGCGACCGTGTCGTCGGAGACTGTGGGCTATACTGCCCATTGATCAATACGAGGTACCAAGCCGCCGTGGGCGACGACCCTGACTGTAGAAACGCATCACGTGCCTCTTTTTTTGCACACCGCACCACCGCGCGCGCGCAGCAGCTGATGCGTAGACCTACCGCCGATGCACACCAGCGAGGCGCACGCTATGCTCGGTAACGTGCTGATGCTGTTCGTCGCATTACTGCTGGTGCTGTTGAATGGCTTCTTCGTTTCCGCCGAGTTCGCGCTGGTAAAGTTGCGCCACACGCAAGCAGTGGGCCTGGCGCAGCACAACGGATGGCGCGGGCGTTTGCTGCTCGGGGTGCATGCACATCTGGATGCGTATCTGTCGGCATGCCAGCTTGGTATTACCCTGGCCTCACTCGGATTGGGCTGGGTCGGTAAACCTGCGTTTGCGCATCTGCTGCAGCCGGTGTTCGACGTGCTCGGCCTCTCGCCGGAAGCTGCGCAATTCACTGCATTAGCAATTGCTTTCAGCCTGATTTCGTTTCTGCACATCGTGCTGGGCGAATTGGCGCCCAAGACCATGGCTATTCACCGTCCGGAGTTGATGTCGCTGTGGACCGCCACGCCGCTCTACGTATTTTATTGGGTCATGTATCCGGCGATCTGGGTGCTCAACAACAGCGCCAACCGGTTGCTGTGCGTGCTGGGCTGGGGCGATGTGGAACACCAATCGCATCGCTATTCGCGCGAAGAACTGATGCTGATCGTCGGCCGCAAGGATCCCAACGCGGCCACGCCCGATCACGAGCTGGCCTTGATGAGCCACGCGATGGAATTTCCCGACCTGGTCGCGGCGATCTCATGCGCCCACGCGAGCACATGCGCAGCCTGCGCGAGGGAATGACGATGGAAACCGTGTTGGCCGAATTCAGCGAATCGCGCTACAGCCGCTACCCGTGGTTTAACGCCGATGGCGAGCAGGTATTGGGTATCCTGCATACCAAGGATCTGCTGGTGGCGATGGCGCGCGGCCAGGACCTGGACGATCTGCGCCCGCTGCTGCGCCCGGCCACGTTGCTGACCCTGGAAACCCCGATTCCCAGCGCGCTGGAAGAGTTCCGCACCGGCACCACGCATCTGGCGCTGTGCGTGGAGGACGAAGGCCGCATCCTGGGCTTCTTCACCCTGGAGGACCTGCTGGAAGTAGTGGTCGGCGAGATCGAGGACGCGCACCGCCACGTGGTGCGCGACGCCCCGATCCGCAGCCAGGACGGCTCGCTGCTGGTGGCAGGCAGCACCTCGATCTTCCGCCTGGAACGCCTGCTCGGCCGCGATCTGAGCGCCCCCGGACCACGTCAATTCGGTCGGCGGCCTGATCGTGCACAGGCTGCAGCGGCTGCCCGAAGAAGGCGAAACCCTGCAGCTGGACGGCCACGACCTGACATTGCGGCGCATGGCCGGGCACCGGATCCAGGCGGTCACGGTCCGACCGATGGGCGAAGCCGGCGCCGGGGCGGCGTAGAATACCCACCCCCGCCAGCCTCCCAGTGCCCTGCCTATGTCGGATTCCGCCCTGCTCGCCCTGTCCCCGCTCGACGGCCGCTACGCCTCCAAGGTGGATGCGCTGCGCCCGATCTTTTCCGAATACGGCCTGATCAAGGCACGGGTCAAGGTCGAAATCGAATGGCTGCTGGCACTGGCCGCCGAGCCGGGCATCGCCGAACTGGCGCCGTTCTCGGCCGCCGCCGCGCAGACCTTGCGCCGGCTGGCCGACGACTTCAGCGTGGCCCACGCCGCGCGGGTCAAGCAGATCGAGCGCACCACCAACCACGACGTCAAGGCGGTGGAGTACTTCATCAAGGAACAGCTCAAGGACGATGCGGAGCTGGCCCCGGCGCTGGAATTTGTGCATTTCGCCTGCACCAGCGAGGACATCAACAACCTCAGTTACGGGCTGATGCTGGAACAGGCACGCCGCGAGGTGCTGCTGCCGTCGCTGGATGGCATCACCGCCACGCTGCGCACGCTCGCCCATGCCCAGGCCGGCCAGCCCATGCTCTCGCGCACGCATGGCCAGACCGCCTCTCCCACCACGCTGGGCAAGGAAATCGCCAACGTGGTCGCGCGGCTGGAGCGCCAGCGCAAGCAGATCGCCGCGGTCGAACTGACCGGCAAGATCAATGGTGCAGTCGGCAATTACAACGCGCACCTGGTATCGTATCCGGACCTGGACTGGGCCGCGTTCGCGCAGCGTTTCGTCGAAAGCCTGGGCCTGGTGTTCAACCCCTATACCACTCAGATCGAGCCGCACGACAACGTGGCCGAAATCGGTGATGCCAGCCGCCGCGTCAACACCATCCTGATCGACCTGTCGCGCGATATCTGGGGCTACATTTCGCTGGGCTACTTCAAGCAGAAGCTCAAGGAAGGCGAAGTCGGCTCTTCGACCATGCCGCACAAGGTCAACCCGATTGACTTCGAAAATGCAGAGGGCAATTTCGGCATCGCCAATGCACTGTTCGAGCACTTTTCCGCCAAGTTGCCGATCAGCCGCTGGCAGCGCGACCTCACCGATTCCACCGTGTTACGCGCGCTCGGCACCGCGTTCGGCCATACCCAGGTCGCGCTGGATTCACTGGTCAAGGGTTTGGGCAAGCTCACCATCAATCCGGAGCGCTTAAACGCCGATCTGGACGCTGCCTGGGAAGTGCTGGCAGAAGCCGTGCAGACCGTGATGCGTCGCCACGGCCTGCCCAATCCTTACGAGCAGCTCAAGGCACTGACCCGCGGCCAGGGCATCACCGCCGCATCGATGCAGGCATTTGTGGAAAGCCTGCAGTTGCCGGAAGAAGACAAACAGCGTCTGCGTGCGCTGACCCCGGGCGCCTACACCGGTCTGGCCGAGCAGCTGGCGCGCGCGATCTAACAATCTGCACCCAACCCACCGGCATCACGACGTTAGCATGGACGGCACCACCCAGTTCGCCAGCAGTGGCGAGCGGCCGACACTGATGGTCACCTCGACCAGCGGCACGGTCAGCTGCGACGGGCATCACCTCGACCTGACCGGCAACAACGCCCATCTGATCTTCAAGGGCGCCTGCGGCACGATCGCCGTACTGGGCGATCATGCGATCGTCCAGATCGAGCGCGCCGAAGTGGCGCGCATCGTTGGCGACGCTGCCGAGGTCACCCTGGCTGGCGATGCCAAGACCATCGAACTGTTCAGCCGCAAGTCCACGCTCAAGGCCGGACGCATCGACACGCTGCTGGTGCCTGGTGACGACAATCAGGCGCAGGCGATCGCTGCGGCCACAGTGCACGGCCGCGACAACCCCATCACCCAGCAGTCCGGCACCGCAGTAGTCAATGATGACGGCAGCGACAACCAGCTCTCCACCCGCTAAAAACGGCTAACAGAACGACTGCGCTCAGTGCCAGACCGGCGCTCGCTCCATGTTGTTAGCCACTCTAAGCCGCTGACGCCCGCTACCAACCAGCGCGACCAGCGCATACCCGGCAATACCTTGGGTAGCAGAGACACTTGCACTGAAACCTTACTGCGACATCCGCCAGCAAGGCATCGCGCAGCGGGCTGGGCGACAATAGGCAACTTCGCCGGCCGCACAGCACCGGCTTTTCCAGTAGGACCCGCCACACGATGAACAAGACCGCCGCAAAAAAGACAGTCGCCAGAAAAGGCGCGCCGCTGCCTTTCGAGATCCATGCCACCCGCGACCAGCCGCTGGGGATGCCGGTCGAGCGCTTCCTGCGCAACTACTGGCACAAACACCCGCTGCTGATCCGTAACGCGTTCCCAGACTTCCAATCGCCGCTGCAGCCGGAAGATCTGGCCGGCCTGGCCTGCGAAGACGGCGTGCTGGCGCGACTGATCAGCCACGACCGCGCCACCGACGACTGGAACGTGCGTACTGGCCCGTTTCAGGAAACCGACTTCCCCGGCCTGCCCAATCACGACTGGACCCTGCTGGTGCAGGATGTGGACAAGTGGGACGCCGACGTGCGCGCGTTGCTGGAGCAGTTCCGCTTCCTGCCGCGCTGGCGCCTGGACGACATCATGATCAGCTTCGCCGCTACCGGCGGTTCGGTCGGCGCGCATGTCGACCATTACGACGTGTTCCTGCTGCAGGGCCAGGGCCACCGCCGCTGGCAGATCGACGCGCGCGCACAACAGGGCCGCAAGGCCGCGCCGCTGGCGTTCCGCGACGATGTCGAGCTCAAGCTGCTCAGCACGTTCAAGCCCACCCACGACTGGGTGCTGGGCCCGGGCGACATGCTGTATCTGCCGCCGCTGGTGCCGCATCACGGCGTGGCCGAAGACGCTTGCCTGACCTTCTCCATCGGCACCCGCGCGCCGTCCTCGGCCGAGCTGATCGGCGACTATCTCGACACCTTGATCGCCGATGCCGACGAAGCCGTGCGTTATCACGACGAAGACCTGAAAGTGCCGGCCGACCCTTACGAGATCGACGTCACCGCGATGAACCGCGTAGTCGAAGCGCTCAACGCGCTGCGCATCAACGACCCTGATCGCCTGGGCGACTGGTTCGGCCGCTTCATGACCACCTACCGCGCCTCCGGCAACGTGGTGCCTGCGCCTGAGCGCATTCCGCGCGAGGCGCTCGAGCAGGCGCTGGAAGAAGGTGTGTTGCTGCATCGCCATCCGTGGTCGCGGCTGGCATGGCGGCGTGCCAAGCGCGGCGCCACGCTGTTTTGCAGCGGCCTGGGATTTGCGTTGTCGGCCAAGGACGCCGCGCGCCTGTCCGCCGCCGAAGAAATCGACGGCGCGCTGTATGCGCAGTTGTCGGTTCGCGGCCGCGAAGTGGTGCTGGAACTGCTGGCGCAGGGCCATTACCAGCGCGCCCGTGACGAAGCGGACGACGACTTCGAAGACATCGACGACGACCAGGCACACGTACTGAGCCTGTCGGCCGACCGTGACGATGCCGACGTCGAGGCCAACACGCAGGATGCGGACGATGAGATCGACGCCGAGGCAGACGTCGAGAAGGTCGCAGACGCCGCGGACGGCCCGGCCGAAGCGGGTGACGCCGAGCAAGACGAAGACGCCGATCAGAACGACGATCGCGACGATCGCGACGACGAGGCATCGGACGCTGGCGACGACGCCGGCGACACCGACGCATCTCCCAAGCGCGCATGAACCACCACGCCAGGCCGCAGACCGTCTCGCTGGATCAGGCGCTCGACGCCGCGGCCCTGCGTGCGCTACGCCTGGCGTGCACCACCGGCACTGTTGGCACCACCCGCGATGCCGCATGGGACGCACTGGATCCCATCAGCCTGCAGTTGGCCATGCGCACCGACGACGGCCAGCTGATCGCCGCGGTGCGGCTCACACCCGACCGTCGCATCGACAGGCTCGGCGTGCTCCACGACTGGCGTCGCCGTGGCATTGCCGACCAATTGCTTACAGCCGCAGTGGACAACGCCCGCCAACGCGGCTGGCCTAGCCTGAGCGCACGCGTCAACTCACATGCGCAGGCTGTGTTCGCACGCCTCGGCTTTCTGCCCGAAGCATCCCCTGAATTTCATCCTGATCGCGCCCTCGATACGAGTGGCGCACCAGCCATTGCCCTGTATCGCCGCCTTGACGGCCCGATGGCAGTCGAGAATCTGAGCGCAGCCCTGGCCGCCACCACCGGCCTGCTGTGCGCCGCACGCCGGCAAGTGTTGATCTACACGCGCGCACTGGATCCGCCACTGTTCGACAACGCGGCGGCACTCGATGCGCTGCGTCGCTTCGCCACCGCCCGTCACGACAAACGCGTGCATGTGCTGGTGCAGGGCACCGCAAGCGCCAACGCCAGTGGCAGCGCGATGTTGCGGCTGGCCCAGCGTCTGCCCAGCGTGTTTCGCTTCCGCGCGGTCAGCGACCCGGTCGATAGCAGCTATGCATCGGCCTATGTGGTGGGCGATGACGCCTACTACTTTCGTCCAACAGGCCATCGCTTCGACGACGGCGAAACCTGGCTGTCGGGCGCCGCGCGCAGTCGCCAGCTGGAGCGGGAATTCGCGCAGATATGGGAGCGCAGCGGACTTTGGAGCGAACCGCGCGCGCTCGGCATCTGATGGCGCAGCGTCCTTCGCACGTAGGTGCGAGGTCGGTCGACCTACCCGTCCGATCAGCTCGCAGACGCCCCCTCACTAGCGCAAGGGGGTATAATTTTGTGAGCTTTGATACCGCCCGATCGGGCATCTCGCCCCGCCGCCTCCGCACAATCATCCCTCACAGCAGACCCGACTTACCATCGTGGATAATCTCCTAAAGCAGTTCGCAGAGTCATCGCAGCTCGCCGGCGGCAACGCCGCCTACATTGAGGATCTGTACGAGCAGTACCTCGTCGCCCCGGACAGTCTCGATCCGAAGTGGAAGAGCTATTTCGACGACTTCAAAGGTCGCGATGCCGGGGATGTGCCGCACTCGGCCGCCATCGCCCACATCATCACTGCCTCCAAGCAGGCAGCCAATGCCGGGAACGGCGCCGGTGCCAATGACGAGCGCGAGCGCAACGTCGGTCGCCTGATCACCGCCTACCGTGCGCGTGGTCACCTCGGTGCGCAGCTCGACCCGCTCGGCCTCACCCCCCCAGTCAATCCGCCCGATCTGGACCTGCCGTTCCATAGCCTGTCGCAGGCGGATATGGACAGCGAATTCAGCACCGGCGGTGTCGGTGGTCAGCCGAGGATGAAGCTGAAGGACCTGCTGACCCGCCTGAAGGCGACCTACGCCAGCACCATCGGCGCAGAGTTCATGCACATCCAGGAATTCGACCAACGCCAGTGGATCTACAAGCGCCTGGAAGATGCCGGCGGCAAGATCGCAGGCGACGCTTCCAGCCGCAAGCGCACGCTGGAGCGGCTCACCGCCGCCGAAGGCCTGGAGCGCTACCTGCACACTAAGTACGTCGGTCAGAAGCGCTTCTCGCTGGAAGGCGGCGATGCGTTGATTCCGATGATGGACGAGATCATTCGCCAGTCCGGCAACGATCAGGTGAAGGACATCGTGATCGGCATGGCCCACCGCGGCCGCCTCAATGTGCTGGTCAATACGCTGGGCAAGAATCCGCGCAAGCTGTTCGACGAGTTCGAAGGCAAGTTCGAGCATGCCCACGACGACCGCGCGCACACTGGCGACGTCAAGTACCACATGGGCTTTTCGGCCGACATCGCCGTCGGTAGCGACAAGCAGGTGCATCTGGCGCTGGCGTTCAACCCATCGCACCTGGAAATCGTCGACCCGGTCGTGGTAGGCAGCGTGCGCTCGCGTCAGGAACGCTTCGGCGATGCAGAGCGCAAGACAGTGCTGCCGATCCTGATCCATGGCGATGCCGCATTCGCCGGCCAGGGCGTGGTGATGGAGTTGTTCCAGATGTCGCAGGCGCGCGGTTTCGCCGTCGGCGGCACCGTGCACATCGTCATCAACAACCAGATCGGCTTCACCACCAGTGCCCGCGACGACGCCCGTTCCACGCTGTACTGCACGGACGTCGCCAAGATGATCGGCGCGCCGGTGTTCCATGTGAACGGTGACGACCCGGACGCGGTGATGTTCGTGTCCAAGCTGGCCTACGAATTCCGCCAGCAGTTCAAGAAGGACGTGGTCATCGACCTGGTCTGCTACCGCCGTTGGGGCCATAACGAGGCCGACGAACCGGCAGCGACCCAGCCGGTGATGTACCAGACCATCCGCAAGCACAAGACCACTCGCGAGCTGTACGCCAACACGCTGGAAAGCGATGGCGTGCTGAGCGCCGACGAAGCCAAGGCGCTGGTCGACGGCTACCGCAACAAGCTCGATTCGGGCGAGTACACAACCGAATTGGCCACGCGCAAGCCGGACGAATTCGCCATCGACTGGTCGAAGTATCTGGTCGGCACCGCTGCCGACCCGGTCGATACGCGCGTCAAGCGCGAGCAACTGGACCGCCTGGCCAAGCTGATCACCACGATTCCGGAAGGCGTGGAGCTGCATGCACGCGTGGCCAAGATCTACGACGACCGCGTCAAAATGGCCTCCGGCCAGCAGGCCGGCGACTGGGGCTTTGCCGAAAACCTGGCTTATGCAACGCTGCTGGCAGAAGGACACAAGCTGCGTCTGGTCGGCCAGGATGCCGGCCGCGGCACGTTCTTCCACCGTCACGCAATCCTGCATGACCAGAAGAGCGACAGCTATTACATGCCGCTGCGCCAGCTGGTGGAAAACCCCGAACACGCCACCGTGATCGACTCCCTGCTCAGCGAAGAAGCGGTGATGGGCTTCGAATACGGCTATTCCACCACCGACCCGAACGCGTTGTGCGTCTGGGAAGCGCAGTTCGGCGACTTCGCCAACGGCGCGCAGGTGGTGATCGATCAGTTCATCGCCGCCGGTGAAGCCAAGTGGGGCCGCATCGCGGGCCTGTCGCTGTTCCTGCCGCACGGCTACGAAGGCCAGGGCCCGGAGCACAGCTCCGCGCGTCTGGAGCGCTTCCTGCAGCTGTGCGCGCTGGAGAACATGCTGGTATGCGTGCCGACCACCCCGGCGCAGTGCTTCCACATGATCCGTCGTCAGATGCGCATGACCACCCGCAAGCCGCTGGTGGTGATGACGCCCAAGTCGCTGCTGCGCCACAAGCTGGCGGTGTCGAGCCTGGAAGAACTGGCCGAGGGCGAGTTCCAGCACCTGATTCCAGATGCCAAGGCCGACCCCGGCAAGATCAAGCGCGTGGTGCTGTGCTCGGGCAAGGTCTATTACGACCTGTTTGAAGACCAGATCAAGCGTGGCCAGGACGACGTCGCCATCCTGCGCGTGGAGCAGCTGTATCCGTTCCCGCGTGCGCAGCTGGCGTCCGAGCTCAAGGCCTATGCCAACGCCACCGACGTGGTGTGGTGTCAGGAAGAGCCGCAGAACCAGGGTGCCTGGTACCAGATCCGCCACCACCTCAACTTCTGCCTGACCAGCGGCCAGAGCCTGCATTACGCCGGCCGTGTCCGTTCGCCCTCGCCTGCCGCCGGCCACATGGCCGACCACATCGTCGAACAGCAGAAGCTGGTCGCCGATGCGCTCCTCAATCCGTTCAACGACCAAGTCGCTGAATAACTCCTCTTCCCCAAAGAATGCAAACCCTAGGACGCTCCCCGAATGGCCACCGAAGTCAAAGTTCCGGTACTGCCCGAATCCGTTTCCGACGCCACCATCGCCAGCTGGCACAAGAAGGCTGGTGAAGCAGTCAAGCGCGACGAGAATCTGGTCGACCTGGAAACCGACAAGGTCGTGTTGGAAGTTCCTTCGCCCGTCGACGGCGTGCTGAAGGAAATCAAGTTCGAAGCCGGCAGCACGGTCACCAGCAACCAGATCCTGGCGATCATCGAAGAAGGCGCTGTGGCTGTGGCTGTGGCTGCGCCGGCCGACGGGAAGAAGGCTGACGCACCGGCGCCTGCAGCTGCCTCGAAGTCGGCTGGCGATGCGCTGCCCCCGGGTGCACGTTTTTCTGCGATCACCCAGGGCGTGGATCCGGCCCAAGTCGAGGGCACCGGCCGTCGCGGCGCGGTGACCAAGGAAGACATCGTCAACTTTGCCAAAGCCGGCGGCGTGGGCAAGGCGTCCGGGGCCCGTCCGGAAGAGCGCGTGCCGATGACCCGCGTGCGCAAGACCATCGCCAAGCGCCTGATGGAGTCGAAGAACTCCACCGCGATGCTGACCACCTTCAATGAGGTCAATCTCGCCAAGGTGTCGGCTGCGCGCAAGGAACTGCAGGACGAATTCCAGAAGGCCCACGGCATCAAGCTCGGTTTCATGAGTTTTTTCGTCAAGGCCACCGCCAACGCGTTGCAGCGCTTCCCGCTTGTCAACGCCTCAATCGACGGCGAAGACGTGATCTATCACGGTTACAGCGACATCTCGATCGCCGTATCGACCGAGAGGGGCCTGGTCACGCCGGTGCTGCGGAATGTGGAGCGCCAGTCGTTCGCCGAGATCGAGCAGGGCATCGCCGATTACGCCAAGAAGGCGCGCGACGGCAAGCTGGGCCTGGACGACCTGCAGGGGGGCACCTTCACCATCACCAACGGCGGCACCTTCGGCTCGCTGCTGTCCACCCCGATCATCAACCCGCCGCAGAGCGCCATCCTTGGCATCCACGTGATCAAGGAACGTCCGATCGCCGAAAACGGCCAGGTCGTGATCGCCCCGATGATGTATCTGGCGCTGTCGTATGACCACCGCATCGTCGACGGCAAGGACTCGGTGCAGTTCCTGGTGGACATCAAGAATCAGCTGGAAAACCCGGGCCGGATGTTGTTCGGTCTGTAAGCCTCAAAGCTCCTCTCCCGTCGGGAGAGGGGTGGGGGTCGCCAGGCAACCGTGTCCGGCTCAACAATGATGAACGAGCCGCCGCGAGCCACGAAGGCGAACCATCGGCTGTTCACTTACTCCATTTCGCAGTGGCTCGCTTTAAATCGGGAATACCGGACAGGCGACCACAGCGCACTCTCATCCGTCGCTACGCGCCACCTTCTTCCCCCAAGGACACGTTGTCCCGTAGGAAAAGGGAAAGGCAAAGGACTTTAGAAATGGCTGAAAACTACGACGTCGTCGTCATCGGTGCCGGTCCGGCCGGTTATCACGCCGCCATCCGCGCGGCCCAACTGGGCATGAAGGTCGCCTGCATCGACGCGGCCATCGGCAAGGACGGCAAGCCTGCTCTGGGCGGTACCTGCCTGCGCGTGGGCTGCATTCCGTCCAAGGCGCTGCTGGATTCCTCTCGCCAGTTCTGGAACATGGGCCACTTGTTCGGCGACCACGGCATCAGCTTCAACGACGCAAAGATGGACGTGCCCACCATGATCGGCCGAAAGGACAAGATCGTGAAGCAGTTCACCGGTGGCATCGCGATGCTGTTCAAGGCGAACAAGATCACCCCTTACTACGGCTTCGGCCAGCTGCTGCCGGGCAATATTGTCAAGGTCGCCCAGCATGAAGGCGGCGAGATCGAGCTGAAAGGCACCAACGTGATCCTGGCAGCAGGCTCGGAGGCGATCGAGCTGCCGTTCGCCAAGTTCGAAGGCGACACCATTGTAGACAACGTCGGCGGCCTTGATTTCACTTCAGTGCCTAAGCGTCTGGCAGTAATCGGTGCCGGTGTGATCGGCCTAGAGCTGGGCAGCGTGTGGAAGCGTCTGGGCGCCGAGGTCACCATCCTCGAAGCGCTGCCGGACTTCCTGGCACTGGCCGACGCCGAAGTCGCCAAGACCGCATTGAAGGAATTCAAGAAGCAGGGTCTGGACATCAAGCTCGGCGCCAAGGTCAGCAAGATCGAGATCACCGGCAGCGGCGATGCCAAGCAGGTGGTGGTCAGCTACACCGACGCGGCCGGCGAGCAGACCCTCACCGTTGACAAGTTGCTGGTGGCGGTGGGCCGCAAGGCGGCGACCAAGAACCTGCTGGCCGACGGCACCGGCGTCAAGATAAGCGAGCGTGGCCAGATTGAAGTAGACGCGCATTGCCACACTGGTGTGGATGGCGTGTGGGCGGTCGGCGACTGCGTGCGCGGCCCGATGCTGGCGCACAAGGGCTTCGAGGAAGGCATCGCGGTCGCCGAGTTGATCGCCGGCCTGCCCGGCCACGTCAACTTCGACACCATTCCGTGGGTCATCTATACCGAGCCGGAGATTGCCTGGGTCGGCAAGACCGAGCAGCAGTTGAAGGCCGAAGGCGTCGCCTACAAGGCCGGCAGCTTCCCGTTCGCGGCGATCGGCCGCGCGGTAGCCATGGGCGAGCCGGCCGGCTTCGTCAAGGTCATCGCCGATGCCGAAACCGACCGCGTGCTGGGCATGCACCTGGTCGGCGTGGGCGTCTCCGAGCTGGTGCACGAAGGTGTGCTGACAATGGAGTTCAACGGCTCGGCCGACGATCTGGCCCGCATCTGCCATGCGCATCCGACGCTGTCCGAAGCGATTCACGATGCCGCGATGGCGGTGAGCAAGCGGGCGATCCACAAGGCGAATTAAGCCGGGAATCGGGAGGGGGGAATCGGGACTTGTAGAAGCGTTCCTATCACTTCACTCCTCATGCTGACGCCGGACCTAGGTCCGGCGTCATGCATTCCGGCTTCTGCGTTTGCTTTGACCCATTCCCAACTCCCGATTCCCGTTCTCATGAAATCCATTTGCGTCTACTGCGGTTCCAATGCAGGCAACAAACCCGCGTATGCCGAGCGCGCCACTGCGCTAGGTAAGCGCATCGCCGAGCAAGCCTTGCGGCTGGTCTATGGCGGCGGCAACGTTGGGTTGATGGGCACCGTCGCCAATGCGGTGCTGGCGGCAGGTGGCGAAGTCACCGGGGTGATTCCGCAGCAGTTGGCCGATTGGGAAGTGGCGCATCGCGGGCTGACCACGTTGGAAATCGTTGGCTCCATGCATGAGCGCAAGATGCGCATGTTCGAGCTCTCCGATGCCTTCGTCGCCCTGCCTGGCGGCTTCGGCACCATGGAGGAGATCTTCGAGATGCTGACCTGGCGTCAGCTCGGCATCGGCAACAAGCCATGTGCGTTCCTGGATATCGAAGGCTTTTACGCACCGCTGATCGGCATGATCGATCGCATGGTGGAAGAGCGCTTCCTGCATCCGGACCAGCGCACCGACCTGTGGTACGGCAACGATATCGAACAGATGCTAGCGTGGATGCAGCACTACACGCCGGCGCAGGCGTCTAAGTGGATCGACGAGAAGCGCCGCTCTACACTGGTGTAATCGACTGCTTTGATCGGGTTGCACGAGGTGTGTTGTGCAGTGCATGTGCCCGCAAGCTGCCAGCTTGCAACCGTAGTCACACTGGCCGCAGCGATTGGCATCACCGGCTCGCATAGAATGGCGACGATGCTCGATACCCTCGCCGCTGACGCGCACCACAGCCTGGACATCAAGCACAGTCGCTTTTTGGCCAACGCTGCTGCATTGGACCCTCCCGCGCACGCGCGGGAGATCTCGCAGCGCGTGTCTGTTGCAGATGCCACCTATAACTGCTAGGCGTACCGGTTCGGGCAGGAGTACCGCTCCAGCGACGAGGGCGAGCCCAGCGGCACCGCCGAGCGGCCGATCCTGACCGCCATCGATGGCCAGGGCTACGACCGCGTGGTGGTCGTTGTCACGCGCTGGTACGGCGGTATCAAGCTCGGCGCTGGCGGCTTGGTCCGTGCCTACGGTGGCGCAGCGGCCGAATGCATGCGGCTGGCGACACGACAGCTATTGGTTGCGTTATCGCTGCTCGAACTGCAGTGTCAGTTCGCTGACCTGGGCCTGGTGCATGCTGCACTGAGCGCTTTGCACGCCGACAAGCTGGATGAACATTTCGACGCCAATGGCGCCGCGCTACGTGTGCAATTGCCTGCAGATCAATTGGCTGGCTTGAAAACGCACCTGTGCGACGCCACTCGCAACCGTGTCGACCTCTCAACACCGGAAGCCGCATGAACCAGCCAGCCGCCGCTCGCTCCAACCCATTGCGGAAGCTCGGCAGCCTGCGCACCTTGTGGCCGTTCGTGCAACGCCAGCGCGGGTTGTTTGCCGCCTGGCTGATCGCACTGGCCATTTCCTCGGCCGCCACGTTGAGCCTGCCAGCGGCAGTCAAGCAGATGATCGACCACGGCTTCTCCGGCGGTTCGCAGATCGATCAGGCATTCGCGCTGTTGTTTGCAGTGGCCGTGGTGCTGGCGTTGGCTACGGCCGCGCGCTTCTATTTCGTCGCATTGCTGGGCGAAAAAGTCGTCGCCGATCTGCGCGGCCGGTTGTATGCGCATCTGATCGCGCTGGATGCCGGCTTTCATGATCGCAGCCGCAGCGGCGAGCTGGTGTCGCGCCTGTCGGCCGACAGCGAACTGCTGCGCGGGGTGATCGGCACGACCATGTCAGTGGCGTTGCGCAGCTCGGTCACGGTGATCGGCAGCATGGTGATGCTGTTCGTCACCAGCCCGCGGCTGGCCGGCTTCACGCTGATCGGCATTCCGTTGGCGGTGTTGCCGATCGTGCTGGGCGCACGCCGCCTGCAGAAGATCTCGCGCGTAAGCCAGGATCGTGTGGCCGACGCCAATACGCTTGCCGCCGAAACGCTGGGCGCGGTGCGCACCGTGCAGGCACATTCGCGCGAAGGCTACGAAAGCCACCGTTTCAGCCAGGCCTTGTTGGCGGCAATCGAAACCGCGCGGCTGCGCATTCGTACCCAGGCTACCGTCACTGCGGTGGCGATCATGCTGATCTTCGGTGCGATCGTCGGGGTGTTGTGGCTGGGCGCGCACGATGTGATCGGCGGGCGCATGACGCCCGGTACGCTGGGACAGTTCGTCTTGTACGCATTGATCGGCGGTGGTTCGGTCGGCGCACTGGCCGAGGTCTGGAACGAATTGCAGCGCGCTGCCGGCGGCATGAGCCGGGTGGGCGAATTGCTCGACGAGCAGCCGGCGATCGTCGCGCCGGCCATGCCGCAGCCATTGCCGCAACCGCTGCGCGGTGCGATCCATTTCGATCAAGTCGTATTTCATTATCCGCAGCGCCCAGATGCGCCTGCCCTGGATCACTTCGATCTGCATGTGCATCCGGGCGAAACCGTTGCGCTGGTCGGTCCTTCCGGCGCCGGCAAGAGCACGGTTCTGTCGATGCTGCTACGTTTCCACGACCCGGTCAGCGGCAAGCTGCGCATCGACGATGTGGACCTGCGCGACACCGACCCGGTGCTGCTGCGCGAACGCATTGCCTTGGTGCCGCAGCAACCCACGCTGTTTGCCGCCAGTGCCGCTGACAACATTCGCTATGGGCGCCTGGAAGCGAGCGATGCGCAAGTGGAAGCCGCTGCCGCTGCCGCCGAAGCCGATGGTTTCCTGCGCGCCCTGCCACGGGGCTACGCCAGCGAACTCGGCGAACGCGGTGCGCGCTTGTCCGGCGGCCAGCAGCAACGTGTCGCGATCGCGCGCGCATTGCTCAAGGACGCGCCGATCCTGCTGCTGGACGAGGCCACCAGCGCGCTTGACGCACAGAGCGAACGCGCAGTGCAGCAGGCGCTGGACCGGCTGATGGAAGGACGCACAACGCTGGTCATCGCGCATCGCCTGGCCACCGTGCTCAAGGCCGACCGCATCGTGGTGATGGATGCCGGCCGCATCGTCGCGCAGGGCACGCACGCGCAATTGATCGCCGAAGGCGGCCTGTATGCTGAACTGGCGCGCCTGCAATTCATCGATCAATGACGCCTGGATGACACCTGTTGCCTGAGTAACCTGGCTGTACGTTTCGCTCACCGGCGCCTTGCCGGTGGTGCGCTCCGAGCACTCCTGAAGTAACGCTGTGACGGTAACGAAGTGACGCATGCCCCGCCCTAGAACCACCATCCGCCAGCTCAGTTATTTCGTCGCCCTCGCCGATACCGGAAGCTTCACCCGCGCCGCCGAAAAGATGGGCGTGTCGCAACCCTCGCTGTCGCAGCAGATTCGTGCCTTCGAAACCATCGTCGGTGCAGCGCTGTTCGAACGCGGCGTACCGGCCATTCTGACGCCGCTGGGGCGCGATCTGCTAGACCGCGCGCGCAGCATCGTGCTCGACATCAGCGACCTGGAAGAGCTGCGCGCCACTTCGGCCGACACGCTGATCGGCACCATCCGGCTCGGTGTGTCGCCCACGCTGGGCGGGTATCTGATGCCGAGCCTGGTCGCGCGCCTGCACCGCGAGCACCCGGCGCTGCGCGTGCATGTGCGCGAAGGCTTGCCGACGATGCTCGCCGCAGGCCTAGCCAGCGGCGTGCACGATCTGATCCTTGCGCAATTGCCGGTAGCCGGGCGCGGCCTGCACAGCGAGCGGCTGTTCCGCGAACCGCTGCACTTGACCATGGCCGCCGATCACCCATTGCGTGCCAAAACGTTCATTACGCCAGCCGATCTGCGCGGCGCCAACCTGCTGACCTTGATGCCCGAGTACCGCCTGGCCGAACAGGTCGCAGCGATCGCCGTGGACGTCGGCGCCAATGTCTTGCGCGATTACGAAGGCACCAGCCTGGATGCGATCCGTCAAATGGCCGGCATGGGTATGGGGTTTGCACTGCTCCCAGACCTGTATGTGCGCCAGGAAATCCGCGAGGGCGACGATGTCGTCGTTCGGCCGATCAAAGGCGGACGCTACTATAGAGAGATCGGGCTGCTGTGGCGGCAGGGTGCAGGACGCGCGCCGGCCTTCGCTTTGATCGCCAACATACTGCGTGCGGTGGCCGCATAGGAAAATCCTATGCGTCGAATAAGCGCTTTGGCCTTGTTCGTTATCCGCAACTCATTAATGCTTCATCGAACTCATCAACGGAAATCGAATGGCTGGTAAACAGATCGGATGGCGGGAAGCGGGAGCCTGGCTGGCGGAGATTGTCGGGCCTGACATGCCCTATGTGCGTTTGACCATGGTGTACGGCGTGGCGATCAGCCTGCTGTCGCTGGCCACACCGATCTCGGTTCAGTTGCTGATCAACAGCGTCGCCAACACTGCGCTGCCTGCGCCGCTGTGGACGCTGTCGGGCCTGCTGCTGGGCCTGCTGATGTTAGTTGCCGGCCTGAGCGCGATACGGGTGTGGATCATGGCGCTGTTCGAGCGCCGGCTGTTTGCGCGCGTGGTGTCTGAGATCACGGTGCGCGCAGTGCATGCGCAAAATCCTTTCTTCGCCGATCAAAACCGCGGCGACATGTTCAATCGCTACTTCGATCTGGTGGTAGTGCAGAAAGCGGTGCCGAGCCTGGCGATCGGCGCCTTCACCATCGTGCTGCAGTCGGCGGTCGGGCTGATACTCACCAGTTTCTACCACCCATTTTTCCTCGGCTTCAACGCATTGTTGCTACTTGTCATCTTCGGCATCTGGATGATCTGGTCGCGTGGCTCGATCCGCACCGCGATCGATCTGAGCCATGCCAAGCACGAGGCCGCACGCTGGCTGGAAAGTGTCGGCGGCTCGAACGGTTTCTATAAATCCAGCCGCCATCTCAATTTCGCGATGGACCGCTCCGAGGCAGTCACCGCTGCGTATGTCGATCGGCATCAGCGCCATTTCCGCTACAGCTTCAATCAGACGGTTGCGTTTCTGCTGGTCTACGCGGTTGCCAGCGCGGCATTGCTGGCGCTGGGTGGCAACCTGATCCTGCGCGGCGAGCTGTCGATCGGCCAGCTGGTCGCCGCCGAACTTATCCTCAACGCGGTCTTCTACGGCATCTCGCAACTCGGTGGATATCTGGACGCCTTTTACGATCTGGTGGCGAGCTCCGAAGAGCTGTCGCTGCTGTTTGCAATTCCGCAGGAACGCGCTGTCGTCGCACGTGGCAAAACGCCCGGAAACAGCGCGGTGCGCCTGGATGGTGTGGTGATCGACGGCGCACGTTTCGACTTTTCGCTGGCCGCAGGCGAGCAGCTGGTGACGATTGCCGATAGTGATGCGGAGCGGCTGCTGGCGATGATCCTGAAGCGCCACGTGGTGCCCGACCGCGGGCTGGTGATGGTGGGCGGCGCAGACATGGCCACCTTCGACATGTATCTGCTGCGCTCGGAAGTGACGGTGCTGGACAGACCGACGATTATCGAAGTCACCATTCGCGAATATCTGGCGCTGGCATCGGCCGATGTGAGCTCCGAAGCGATGCTGCAAGCGATCGATGCGGTGGGGTTACACGGCCGCATCGCCGCGCTTCCGCACGGTCTTGATACGCGGCTTGCCGCGTCCGGTTACCCGCTGTGGATCGGCGAAGTGATGGCGCTGAAGCTGGCCAATGCGCTGCTGGTGCGCCCGCGCGTGCTGATGCTGTCGCAGTTGTACGATTTGATTCCCGCCGATCGTCTAGTCGACGTATTGCGTCGCCTGAAAGAGGCCGACACCACGGTGCTGCTGTGCACCGCCAGGCCGGAAGACATCTCCCTGGATGGCTGGTTCCATCTGCAGCCCGAGCAGCAGCAGCGCTTTGTCACGCGCGCCGAATTGATCGCATCGACGCAGGAGGCAAACGATGCAGCACGCTCCTGATCGCCACGCGCACTTCCCCACCCTGGCTGCAATGCGCCCGCCCAGCATCGCCAAGGCGCTGGCATGGATGCTGTGGATCGGTATTGCCATTGCCGGCGCGATTCTCGCGCTGGCGCCGTGGGTGCAGACCGCCAGCGGCAAGGGCCATGTGGTGGCGCTGGATCCGGGCGACCGCCAGCAACAGGTCACCGCCTTCGTGCCCGGCCGCGTCGAGCGCTGGTATGTGCACGACGGCCAGCATGTATCGCGCGGCGATCCGATCGCACGCGTCGGCGACCTGGATCCGGATTTGCTCACTCGGCTGGCCAGCGAACGTGCCCAGGTGCAGGCGGAAATCGCTGCCATCCAGCAATCGCGCGCGGTTGCCAGCATCGACGTGGCGCGTAGCAAGCAATTGCTCGCCGAAGGCCTGGCCGGCCGCCGCGACTTTGAGCTGACCCAGATCAAGGTCGCCGAAGCCGACGCCAAGCTGGCCGAATCGCGCGCCAAGCTGACCCGCATCGACATCCAGTTGAACCGCCAGTCAGCGCAGCTGGTGCGTGCACCGCGCGACGGCCGCGTGCAGCAACTCAACGCGGCTAGTGGTAGCGCGATGGTCTCGCCTGGCACGGTGCTGGCGGTGATCTCACCGGAGCGGGTGGAGCGCGCTGTGGAGCTGTATATCAACGGCCGCGACGTGCCGCTGATCCGCCCCGGCCGTCCGGTACGGCTGGAATTCGAAGGCTGGCCGGCGATCCAGTTCAGCGGCTGGCCGTCGGTGGCGCATGGCATGTTCGATGGCCGCGTGCGCGCGATCGACCCCAATGCCACGCCCGATGGCTTGTTACGCATCCTGGTCGAACCGCAGCCGGGCAAGCCGGCCTGGCCGGCGCAGGAATTCGCCCGTCAGGGCGGCAAGGTGCGCGGCTGGGTGCAGGGCGAAACGGTGAAGGTGGGCTACGAATTGTGGCGGCAGCTCAATAACTTCCCGTTGGAATTCGGCCGGCGCCCGGCAACGGCGACGCAGGACGAAGGCAAGGCCAAACCGGCAGCGTCCAAGGCCGAAGACGACGCGACGGGCAAGAAATGATTCGCCGTCTTGTCGTGCTGCTGATCGCACTCGCGCCGGGCGTGACCACTGCCCAAACCATGCCACTGACCCTAGACGAAGTGCTGCAGTCCTCGGCCCGCTCCGCGCCGCAGATTGTCGAATCGCTGGCCAAGGTCCATCAGGCCGAAGGCAAAAGCATATCGGCCGATGGCGCGTTCGACACCGTGTTCGATATCGACGCCCGCTCACGCGAAGCTGGCTACTACGACGGCAGCGCGATCGAAAGCACCGCCAAGCGACCGTTCGATAACAACGGCGGCTATTACTACGGGGGTTATCGCTCGTCGCGTGGCGCATTTCCGGTCTACGAAGACAAGTCCTACACCGACCGCGGCGGCGAAGTGAAAGTGGGCGCGCTGTATGCGCTGCTGCGCGACCGCGTGGTCGACGAGCGCCGTACCCGCCGCAGCGTTGCCAGTGCCGATATCAATGTCGCCCAGTACGAAGCGGAGATGGTGGCCATTGGCGTGCAACGCCGCGCGGTGGACGCATATCAGAGCTGGGTTGCAGCTGGCCTGAAACTGCGCGCGTATAACGATCTACTGCAATTGGCCGAGCAACGCCGCAACGCGATTTCCCGGCAGGTGACGCTGGGCGCGCGGCCCACCATCCTGCTGACCGAAAACGACCAGAACCTGGTACGTCGACGCGCGCTGGTAGTGCGCTCGGAACAGGAGTTCGCCAACGCGGCAAATGCGCTGTCGCTGTATCTGCGCGACAAGGTCGGCATGCCGTTGATCGTTTCCACTGAGCGCCTTCCAGCCGATACGTCCGCGTTGGAAGGTCTGGCCGGCGCCAGCAAGATCACTGCGCCGGTAGAGCGCCCGGATTACCGCGCGGTGCTGACCCGCATCGACCAAGCGACCGCGCGGCTGATGCTGGCGCAGAACGATCTGAAACCGCGCCTGGATGTGAGCCTCGAAGTCAGCAAGGATCTGGGTGCACCAGGTGTGGGTGGCCCGAACCGCTCACCGACCGATGCCATCATCGGCTTCCGTTTCAGCGTGCCGCTGGAAAACCGCTCCGCCAAGGGCCGCGTTGCCGAAGCACGCGCCGAGATCGAAGCGCTGGATCAACGCAGCCGTTTTTTGCGCGACCAGATCTCGGTGGAGGTCGAGTCGGTCGTCATCTCGCTCAACGCAGCCGAGCGTCTAGCAAAGATCGCCGGCGAAGAGCGCAGCCTGGCCGACCGTCTTGCGGCAGCAGAACGGCGCCGCTTCGAGTTGGGATCGGGCGATTTCTTCCTGGTTAATCAGCGCGAAGAAACCGCCAACGACGCGCGCGTGCGCCTGATCGATGCGCAGGCGCGCATTGCGTCGGCCCGCGCGGAATTGGCAGCGGCAACGGCGGATCGGGAGGCGTTGAAGTTGAGTCGCTGAGTGTCTGGGTGCGGGGTCGCCGCGCAGCGGATGCGTGAAAAGCAAGCGCTTCTTCACCAATGGTGGCGAGTTAAGGCTTTCGACGTCCTGAGATGATGCTGGTCATTTTTTGACCATCCATGCTGCAGCCGTTGCAGCGCAATGGCCGCACACAGTTATCCACCTGTTTGTGCAAATTTCATCCACACCTTGTGTTGATGAAATGGATGTCGTGTCAGCTCGACATTGCGCCAAGCGAAAGCTACTTTTAGCGTCGCCGCATCACATGCGATTTCAATCAGGCAACACGTAGTTGCTGCTTACACATCTGCAGCCTGATACCAACATCGACATCGCGCAATTGCACGCATGCCCTGCACTGCTGTTACCCAACGCGATCAGACCGCTCCAGCACCCGCCCGATGCCGCTGATATCGATCTCACTGGCAGCCTGCGCCAAC
Source organism: Xanthomonas populi (assembly GCF_002940065.1). Classification (GTDB taxonomy): domain Bacteria; phylum Pseudomonadota; class Gammaproteobacteria; order Xanthomonadales; family Xanthomonadaceae; genus Xanthomonas; species Xanthomonas populi. Next base: position 15,745 of record NZ_MDEJ01000011.1, on the reverse strand, counting down.
GCAGCACGGTTGCTGTTCGGCTCGAATCCCATCCGGAAATGCAGCTCGCCCACCGGTGTGCGCGAGGAGTGGATGGACGACAGATTCACCCCGTGCTGCTCGAACACATGCAGCAGCGCGCGCAGCGAGCCCGGTTGATCTTCCGGCAGATACACGTTCAAGGTCAGCGGCTCGGTGAGATCGGCCAACAAGTAACCCACGCGCTCATAGGTGTAGTTGCCCGCCGCCAGCGACTCACGTTGTAGCGCCTTTGCGTTGTCGTCCAAAAATCTGCTGCGAAACTGCGCTCGCGCCGCGTCGTCGCCTTGCGCGACCAAGGCGCGCAATTCCTGCAGTTGCATTAGCAGGCGATCGAGCATCTCGCCCACGTATGGATTACCAAACTGGATGTCTTCGTAGATCGACGGATTGAGCGAGAGGATGCGCGCGATCACCGCAGTATCCAGCTCGAACGAGGCCGAGCGATACGGCATCAACGCACGCAGTTCGCCGAGCAGCGGCGCGTAGTCGCGCAAGGTGCCGGCCTGCGCCAGATGGGTGGCTTGCACCATCGCCTGCACCAGGGCCATCACGCGGTCGTGGTGCTCGGGTGTGGCGTACACGCACTCGGCCTGCAGCGCGCTAGAGAGCGTCTTGACCCACGCCGACCAACGCCGCAGACGCGCTTCACAGATCACCATCACCCGTCCCTTCAAGGTCGGCGACTTGGGCGGTGCAGTCATCGGGTGCAGGCCGACGACCTCGGCCTGGGATGCCAGCATCGCGGCAACCGGCGCCTGCTTGATCGAGGTGATATCCATCCACAACTGCGAAGCGGCGCGCGCGCCTGCAAGGGTGACATAACGCTCGATCAACGCCGCGGTGTGGCGAATCGGCGCAGAAAAAATCAGCACATCCGCACGCTGCGCCAGGGTCGCCTCGTCCATGCTACCAACCGCGGCCGGGTCAAAGCCGATCACCTCCAGCCGCATGCGCACCCGCAAAAACTGCGCCAACCATCGACCGTAGGCGCCGGCAATGCCGACGATACCGACCACCGGCTGCGCAATCATGCCAATCGCTCGACTGCGAAACGTGGCGCAGCCGCGAGCGCGGCCGGCGCAGCGGCCAGCACCTCGAACTCCTCAAAGCCCGCAGCCAGTGTCGCTTCCAACGCGCTATGCACACCGCTGAGCGCATGCCCTACTGCCTGCTCGAACGGCACACCGCGCAGCAAGAAACCGATCAACAACGCCATCAGCACATCGCCGGTGCCGGCCACATCCACCGGCAGATGCGGCGTGGCCCAGCGATACACCGCCGCGTTACTGACCGCCAACGTCACCAGCTCGCCAGCCGCACCGGCAACGCTGTGTGCAAGCACCCACTGTGGACCACGTGCCAGCAGCACGCGAGCGGCAACGATGGCGTCGTCCTGCTCAAGACTCGGCAATCCGGTCAGTCGCCCCAGCTCAAACGCATTCGGTGTCACCAGCCAGGCATGCTGCAACAGCCGCTCGGCGAACACGCATTCCAATCCGGCCTCCACATACGGGCCGGTGTGCGTGTCGCCAATCACCGGATCCAGGCAGTAACGCAACTGAGGCGCCTGCGGCAAGGTCTGCTCAAGCCAGTCGGTGAATGCCTCGCCATTGGCCAGACTGCCGAAGTAGCCCGACACCAGAATCCTCGCGCGTTGCGGCAGGCCGCGTTCGCTCGCACCCAACAACAAGTCGGCCAGCCAATCGGCCGGCAGAATACGGCCGCGCAAGGTGGCGTAAAACGGCGCATTGCTCAGCAGCGTGGTCGGCACTTCCGCCACGCGCAACCCGAGCGCACGCAACGGCGGCACCGCAGCGCTGTTGCCGGCATGACCATAAACCAGCTGCGATTGCACCGAGATCACATCGATCGGCGAAGGACCATCCGGACGCTGGCGGCGACCGTGTACGAGGTGGCTGTCGGTTGCATCGCTCATGGTGGCTGCCATCGTCGAAGGAGATGCCATCATTATCCGCGCAACTTAGGAAGCATGCTGTAGATACGCCAAGCTGCAGAAAGCGCACGTACCAGAACCGCAAGCTGGAAGATGGCACGGTTTAAGCCGGAACGACATCGAACAGCGCAATGCAGAAGCAGCGCAACACCACATTCTAGCCTGCAATGCACGCATCTCAAAAATAAAAATGGCCCGGCATGCAGCTTGCTGCACACCGTGCCATGGTTGCATCAGAACGCCTGAATCAGGACGTCATCCGATCCCAAAACCCCTTGACGCCATCGATGAACGTGGCCGACTTGGGCGAATGCTTGCGCGCATCCTCACCGGTAAAGGTGGACTCGAACTGCTGCAACAACTCGCGCTGATCGGCAGTCAGATTCACCGGTGTTTCGACCACCACGCGGCAATACAGATCGCCTTCGGTGCGACTGCGCACCGAACGCACGCCCTTACCGCGCAAACGGAACAGCTTGCCGGTCTGAGTCTCTGCCGGAATGCGGATTTCCGCCTCCCCACCAAGCGTGGCCACACGTACGGTGTCGCCGAGTGCCGCCTGCGAAATGCGGATCGGCACTTCGCAATGCAGATCGTCGCCATCGCGCTGAAAGATCGCATGCTCACGCACGCGCACTTCCACATACAGATCGCCCGGCGGTGTGCCGGCAGGGCCGGCTTCGCCCTCGCCTGCCAGACGGATTCGGTCACCGGTGTCCACACCGGCCGGCACCTTGATCGACAGCACCTTGTCTTCTTCCACGCGGCCGGCGCCGTGGCAGACCTTGCACGGATTCTGGATCAGCGTGCCGCGCCCATCGCAATGCGGGCAGCTCTGCTGCATGGCAAAGATGCCGCGCTGGATACGTACCTGGCCGCGTCCGTGGCAGGTGCCGCACACTTGCACCTTGCCGTCTTCCGAACCGCTGCCGTTGCACGGATCGCATTCGATCAGAGTAGGAATCTCGATGCGTCGCTCGATACCGGCGACGGCTTCTTCCAGATCCAGTTCCAACACGTAACCGACGTCGGCGCCACGTCGCGCAGCGCGCGGACCGGCTGCGCCACCGCCGAAAATATTGCCGAAGATATCGCCAAAGATATCTCCCATGTCTGGGCCACCCGGCCCATCGCCACCGCCCATGCCGTGCTCGAACGCCGCATGACCATGCGCATCGTAGGCGCGGCGCTTGTTGCCGTCCGACAACACTTCATAGGCTTCCTTGCACTCTTTGAAGGTCGCCTCGGCAGCCGCATCGCCTGGATTGCGGTCCGGGTGGTGCTTCATCGCACAGCGCCGATACGCCTTCTTCAGCTCCTCGTCGCTGGCGCCACGGGCCACGCCCAGCACTTCGTAGTAATCGCGTTTGCTCATAAGCGGGGATTTGGGATTCGTGATTTGAGATTCGTTGAAACACGAAAGCGGACAGCCTGTGCTGGTCCGCCTTGGCGACGCGACGCGTGGAGATATCGGGGGTGGGGCTCACACGCACAGCGGCATGCGAATCCCCACTCCCGACTCCCAAATCACGGCTTACTTCTTGTCGTCCTTGACCTCGGTGAACTCGGCGTCCACCACGTCATCGGCGGCCTTGGAAGCCTGCGCGTTGCCGCTGTTGGCGTCTGCCGCGCCACCCTGTTCTGACGCAGCGGCGGCCGCGTACAGCGACTGGCCGGCTTCTTCCAGGGTCTTGCTGCGCGCTTCTATCTGCGCCTTGTCGTCGCCCTTCATGGCTTTTTCCAGATCTGACAGCGCCGCTTCAACCTTGCCGATCACCTCGCCACCAACCTTGCTGCCATGCTCGGTGATCGAGGTACGAGTCGCGTGGATCAGGCCATCGGCCTGGTTGCGGGTCTGCACCAGCTCCTGGAACTTCTTGTCTTCTTCGCGGTTGGCTTCCGCGTCGGCGACCATGCGCTGGATCTCTTCGTCCGACAGACCCGAACCGGCCTTGATCTCGACCTTCTGTTCCTTGTTGGTCTTCTTGTCCTTGGCCGACACGTGCAGGATACCGTTGGCGTCGATATCGAAAGACACCTCCACCTGCGGCATGCCGCGCGGCGACGGCTCGATACCGGACAGGTCGAACTTGGCCAGCGACTTGTTGAAGCGAGCCTGCTCGCGCTCACCCTGCAGCACGTGCACGGTTACGGCCGACTGATTGTCTTCGGCGGTGGAGAAGGTCTGCGAGGCCTTGGTCGGGATGGTGGTGTTCTTCTCGATGATCTTGGTGAACACGCCGCCCATGGTTTCGATACCCAGCGACAGCGGGGTCACATCCAGCAACAGCACGTCCTTGACGTCGCCGGCCAGTACGCCGCCCTGGATCGCAGCGCCAACGGCCACGGCTTCGTCCGGGTTGACGTCCTTGCGCGGCTCCTTACCGAAGAAATCGGCAACCGCCTGCTGCACCTTCGGCATGCGGGTCTGACCGCCGACCAGGATCACTTCGTTAACGTCGCTGGCGCGCAGGCCGGCGTCGTTCAACGCGGTGCGGCACGGCTCGATCGACTTCTTGACCAGGTCTTCCACCAGCGCTTCAAGCTTGGCGCGGGTCAACTTGATGTTGAGGTGCTTCGGGCCCGACGCATCGGCGGTGACGTACGGCAGATTCACTTCGGTCTGCTGGCTGGTCGACAGCTCGATCTTGGCGCGCTCTGCGGCGTCTTTCAGGCGCTGCAGCGCCAACGGATCCTTGCGCAGATCGATGCCCTGATCCTTGTTGAATTCGTCGACCAGGTACTCGATGACGCGGTTGTCGAAGTCTTCGCCGCCCAGGAAAGTGTCGCCGTTAGTGGCCAGTACTTCGAACTGCTTCTCGCCATCGACTTCGGCGATTTCGATGATCGACACGTCGAAGGTGCCGCCTCCCAGGTCGTACACGGCAATCTTGCGGTCGCCGCCGTTCTTGTCCAAGCCATAAGCCAGGGCTGCGGCAGTGGGCTCGTTGATGATGCGCTTGACGTCCAGACCGGCGATGCGGCCGGCGTCCTTGGTGGCCTGACGCTGGCTGTCGTTGAAGTACGCCGGCACCGTGATCACCGCTTCGGTGACTTTCTCGCCCAGGAAATCCTCGGCGGTCTTCTTCATCTTTTCCAGCACGCGTGCGGAGATTTCCTGCGGCGCCATGTGCTTGGCATCGCTGGTCTGCACCCAGGCATCGCCGTTGTCGTGGGCAAGAATGCCGTACGGCACGTGCGAGATGTCCTTCTGCACTTCGGCGTCGGTGAACTTGCGGCCGATTAGGCGCTTCACCGCGTAGAAGGTGTTCTTCGGGTTGGTCACCGCCTGGCGCTTTGCCGAGGCGCCGACCAGCACTTCGCCGTCCTTGGTGTAGGCGACGATCGACGGCGTGGTGCGATCGCCCTCGGAATTTTCGATGACGCGGGCCTTGCCGCCGTCCATGATCGACACGCACGAGTTTGTGGTGCCGAGGTCAATACCAATGATCTTGCCCATGGATACGCTCCTGATGATTCTGTAGCTGTTTCCGGCGACGCCGGGTCTGGCTGAGATGTGGGGGTGGTGCGCAGGTGTTCAAGCCACCCGCGCGAATCTGCGTTCCGTGCGGTCGCCCGGCAGTTCAGCCGGGCACCGGCGTTCAGTCGTGTTTGGCCACGACCACCAGGGCCGGACGCAGCAGGCGTTCGTTGAGCAGATAGCCCTTCTGGAACACCTGCACCACGTGGCCCGGTGCGATGCCCTGGGCCTCGCCCTGGCTGATCGCCTGGTGCTGGTCCGGGTTGAACGGCTGGCCGACCGGATCGAGCAGGGTCAGGCCGTTGTCGGCGGCAACCTTGAGCAGCTGCTTGAAGGTCATGTCCAGGCCATCGCGCAGCGGGCTGGGCTGGCTGCCGGCGGCGGTCAACCCGGCATCCAGGCTGTCGAATACCGGCAGCAACTCGCCCAGCAGCTTGTCGTTGGCGAACTTGCGCGCGTTGTCGACATCGCGGGCGATGCGCTTACGCTGGTTTTCCAGATCGGCGCGCTCGCGCAGGGCATCGGCCTTGACCAGTGCGATCTCGCTGCGCAGCGATTCGATCTCGGCCTTGAGCGGATCGGTCTCGGGCGGGTTCTGGGACAGGTCTTCGGAGTCGAATTCGGAGTGGTCTTGGTTCATGTGCAGTTCCCGGGCAAGCGGAACGCCCGCCCCAACGTCACCCCGTATGTGGGCGCGTGCGCGCGTTTCAAGCAAAACGATCGCCCCGATCGACGCCGGTTATCGCGTTGCGGGCGTTTCCATCGCCGCGCCCAGCACCTGCGCGGCGGTCTGCACCAGCGGAATCAGCCGGTCGTACGCCATGCGTTTGTGCCCGATCACCCCCAGCACGCCCAGCACCTGACCATTGGCGACATAGGGTGCGGTGACCAGCGAAACGTCGTCCAGCGACACCATGCCGGTTTCCTCGCCGATGAAGATGCGCACGCCCGGCGCCTGGATGGTGCGTTCGAGCAACTGCAGGATCTCGCGCTTGCTGGCAAAGGCTTCGAACAGCTCGCGCAGGCGGTCCAGGTCCGACAGATCCTGCACGCCCATCAACCGGGTCTGCCCGGCCATCACCATGTCGTCCGCCTCGGCAGGCACCAGCGCCTCGCTGGCCAGGTCCACGCTGTGCGCCAGCAACTGCTCCATTTCGTTCTTGGCCATCCGCAGCTCGCGCAGCAGGCAGGCGCGGATGTCCGACAACGCGCGCCCGGCAAATTGCGCATTGAGATAATTGGCCACCCGTTCAAGCTCAGCCGGCTCGTAGGCGCGGCGCGGCTCGATCACCCGGTTCTGCACTTCGTTGTCGGCAAATACCAGAATCGCCAGCACCCGCCGCGCATCCAGCGGCACGAAATCGATATGCCGGAAGGCGAACTGCTCGCGCCGCGGCGCGCTGACCACGCCAACGAAATGGCTCATCGCCGACAGCATCTGCGAGGCGCTGCCCAGCAACGATTGAGTGCCGTTACCGCTGGCAAGCTCCGCACGCAGGCGGCGCACCTCTTCCTCGCCCGGCGGCTGCATCTGCACCAGGCTGTCGACGAACACCCGGTATCCGTGTGCGGTGGGAATACGACCGGCCGAGGTGTGCGGGGAGCTGAGCAGCCCCACATCCTCCAGATCGGCCAGGATATTGCGGATGGTGGCCGGGCTGACATCCAGCCCCGCGTGCTGAGCCAGCGTCTTGGAGCCCACCGGCTCGCCATCGCGGATATAGCGGGCAATCAGCGTCCGTAGCAGCTGGCGTGCGCGGGGGTCGAGCATTGGGGACTGTGACGCGCGCATGGGATCATCCGGTGAGACTGGGCATAGATAATCTCTGGCCCCGTGCTTGGCAAGCGCCTCATTCCCTCGCCGCCACTATCACCCTAAGCTTGCCCAAAGCGTTCACACTCGATCCCATGCTCAGACACCTCTCCATCAAGGATTTCGCCGTCGTCCGCGCCACCGAACTGGAATTCGGCCCGGGCATGACCGTGGTCTCCGGCGAAACCGGCGCCGGCAAGTCCTTGATGGTGGACGCGCTGGGCTTTCTGTCCGGCCTGCGCGCCGACAGCGGCGTGGTCCGTCACGGCGCCGACCGCGCCGAGCTCTCGGCCGAATTCCAGCTGCCCAGCGAACATCCGGGCCTGACCTGGCTGGTTGACAACGAGCTGGACGACGACGCGCAATGCCAGCTGCGCCGGATCATCCGCGCCGATGGCGGCTCGCGCGCCTGGATCAATGGCCGCCCGGTCACCTCCTCGCAACTGGCCGAACTGGCCTCGCGGCTGGTGGAAATCCACGGCCAGCACGAACACCAGGCGTTGATGGCACGCCACAGTCAGCTCACGCTGCTTGACGCCTACGCACGCAACAGCGCGCAGCGCGAACAGGTGCGTCAGGCGAGCCGGCATTGGCAGGCGCTGCTGGACGAACGCGATGCGCTGTCGGCGCAGGGCGATGTCTCCGACCGTATTGGATTCCTCGAACACCAACTGGGCGAACTAGAACGCGAAGACCTGGACCCGGCCGCAATCGCCGCGCTGGACGTCAATCACCGCCGCCAGGCGCACGCCACCGCGCTGATCGGCGCCTGCGAAAGCATCGTCCAGCACCTCAACGGCGACGATGGCGCATCGGCGCTGGGCCTGTTGCAGGGCAGCCGCCACGATCTAGCCCGCGTCGCCGAACACGAACCGCGCCTGGGCGAAGTGGACGCACTGCTGGACAGCGCCGCGATCCAGATCGACGAAGCGCTGGCGTTACTTGACCGCGTACGCGACGACCTAGACGCCGACCCGACCCAGTTAGAGGCCATGGAACGCCGGCTCGGGCGCCTGCACGATCTGGCGCGCAAGCACCGCGTGGCCCCGGACGAATTGGCCGCGCAGCGCGACCGTATGAGCCTGGAAGTGGAAAGCCTACGCGGCGCAGACGAACGCCTGCAGCAGCTGGATAAGCACATCGCGACCGCAACCGGGGCCTGGCGCAGCGCAGCGGCCACCCTCAGCGCCAGCCGCACCATCGCGGCCGAATCCTTGTCGGCCGCCACCACCACCCTGATCGGCGAGCTGGGCATGTGCGGTGGGCAATTCCTGATCCAGTTGCAGCCGCAGGAAACCCTGCGCCCGGATCCGAACGGTGCCGAGCGGGTGGAATTTCTGGTCGCCGCCAACGCCGGGCAACCACCGCGCGCACTGCGCAAAGTCGCCTCCGGCGGCGAGCTGTCGCGGATTTCGTTGGCAATTGAAGTCGCCGCACTCGGGCTGGACAGCGTGCCGACCATGGTCTTCGACGAGGTCGATTCCGGCATCGGCGGCGCGGTGGCCGATATCGTCGGGCAAAAGCTGCGCGCCCTGGGCGAAGAGCGCCAGGTGCTGTGCGTCACCCACTTGCCGCAGGTCGCCGCCAAGGGCCACGCGCACTACCGGGTCAGCAAGGCGCCGGTGGATGGCATGACCCAGAGCGCGGTCGAGCTGCTCGGCCCGCAGGCACGCCAGGAAGAACTGGCGCGCATGCTGGGCGGCGTGGAAGTCAGCAAAGAGGCCCGCGCGGCTGCACGCAAGCTGTTGCAGAGCGCGTAATCGGCCTGACTGCTGGGCGACCCGCGTCGGCATTGTCTAGGCGGCTACCGTCTGCAAACGAACAAGGTGGCCGAAGCCACCTTATCGTTGCCACCGTTGCTGCAACGCAGCTTCAGCGCGGACGCTTCTTACGCACATACAGCACCAGCGAGTGCTCTTCCAACTCGTAGCCGTGCTGAGCGGCGATCTGACGTTGCAGCGCCTCGATCTCTTCGCTTTCGAATTCGATCACGTGGCCGGTACCCACATCGACCATATGGTCGTGGTGGCCGCCGCGATCCAGCTCGTACACGGCTTGGCCGCCTTCAAAATTGTGCTTCAGCACCAAGCCGGCGGCCTCAAACTGGGTCAGCACCCGATACACCGTGGCCAGACCGATTTCGTCGCCATGGTCGAGGAGCTGGCGATAGATGTCTTCTGCGCTGAGGTGATGGTGATTGCTCTTTTGTTCGAGCAATTCAAGTATCCGCATCCGCGGATGGGTCACCTTGAGCCCGACTTTGCGCAGGTCGTGGGTTTCCATATGTTCTCCGTTCATTGGCGATTTAGCGCCAGCTGCCTTCAAACGGTCGCGGCGACCGCCGGGAGTGTATCATCGGCCTGATTTCCTCAGCACTTAATCCACGATGCGCAATCTCCTGCTGGTCGCCGCCGTTGTTCTTTCCACCGCTGGCTGCGGCATTATCTACAAGCAGCCGATCTACCAAGGCAACCTGATCAAACAGAATGCCGTGGAGCAACTGCAGGTCGGACAGAGCAAGCAGCAGGTCAACGCGTTGCTGGGTACCCCCTCGATCCCCGACCCGTTCCATGCACAGCGTTGGGACTACACCTCCACCCAGCGCGTGGACCGTCTGGCGCACACCGAGGTAAAGAATTTCGTCGTTTACTTCGAAAACGAGCAGGTCGCAAGGTGGGAAGGCGATTATTTCCCGGCCCAGGACGAGCAGCTCGCCAAGTCGGCGCCCAAGCAGTTCGGCCGTAATCTGGCACGCGAGAAGAAGAAGCAGCGCGGCCGTTGATGCGTGTGGTCAGGTGTCGATCGATGGCCTGACCGCCGCCCAAAAGTGATACCTACTAGCGGGTCACGACGCAGACTGTGTTTTTTGCTTGGCGAAAGCGCAGCTGCAGGAATTGTTGGACATTTATCTCAAAGCGCGCCCTCGCCGTGGTGCTGCCTCAAGGCTTTCGATGGCTAAACGTTGCGCTCCGCCTTCTTGCTCGGCCCCGCGCGCCGACGACGCGCCTCTTTGGGATCCAGCAACAGCGGCCTGAGCAATTCGACCCGGTCGCCATCGCGCAGCACGTGATCCGGTCGCGCGATCACCCCATGAATCGCCTGCGCTGCCAGTGGCTGATCCACCGCCAGACCAGAAGCGGCAATTGCCTCGGCTACCGTAGCGCCGTCAGGCAGATTCAGTTGCGCCGCGCTGTAGCGATCCGGCCAGGCCAGCACTACTTCGACCTGCATGGCTTACACGTCACTGCGGTCGGCAACCCGCACAAAGTCGTTGACCATGCGATCGGCCAGACCCTGAAAGCCCAGCGCCAGCGCCGGACCCAGCAGGCGCGAGCTGGTTTCCACTTCCATCGTCAAACTGACCTTGCAGGCGTTTTCGCCCAGCGACTGAAATTCCCACAGCCCCTCCAGGCGCTTGAACGGGCCGTCGCGCAGATGCATGACGATGCGTTCCGGGCGTTCAAGAAGATTTTCGGTGGTGAACCAGGTGCGGAACGAACCAAGCCCCAGATCCAGGCGCGCCACGATATGCGCCTGGTCCTGCTCAAGCACATGGGCAGCGTCGCACCAGCCAAAACGGCGCGGATAGGCGGCGATATCATTGACCAGATCGAACATGCGGGTGGCGCTGTGTTCGACCAGTGCGCTGCGACGGATGGTAGGCATTCTCTAACTTGTGAAAGACATAAGATCGTTTGAAGACACCGAATCGGCGACAATTGCAGCATGAGCAAGAAACCAGCCAAGGATAAAGCAAACCGCGCGACGGCCACGAAAACCATCGCGTTGAACAAGCGTGCGCGCCACGAATATCACCTTGAGGACCGCTACGAAGCCGGCCTGGCCCTGCAGGGCTGGGAGGTCAAGGCGATTCGCGCCGGCCGCGCCAATATCATCGACGGCTACGCCTATGTGCGGTCCGGCGAGATTTTTCTGATCGGCGCGCAGATCACCCCGCTGCTCCAGGCTTCCAGCCATACGATCCCCGAGGAGCGCCGCACCCGCAAGCTGCTGCTGCATCGGAACGAGATCGATAAAGTGCTGAGCAGCGTCGAGCGCGATGGCTACACCCTGGTGCCCACCGCGCTGTACTGGAGCAACAACAAGGTCAAGCTGGAAATCGCACTGGCCAAGGGCAAGCAGAATCACGACAAGCGCGACGCTGCCAAAGACCGCGACTGGCAGCGCGACAAGCAGCGCGTGATGCGGCGGCATAACCGTGATGCGTGAATTGGGAATCGGGAATCGCAAGCGCTGGGTTGCTGCCTGCTTCGGGCTTAACTTAGCTTCTGCACGAGCACAAACTGGCTCGGCGCGCGGCATCTTAGCTTTTACGATTCCCGATTCCCCACTCCCGATTCCTCACGTCTTCCCGAGCATACGCATCAAATTCGGCACACCGCTCCCCTGCACATAGCGATCGCGTTGGAGGTCAGTGCTGGTCTCCAGCAACAGCTTTTTGACCCGATCCGGGAAACCGATGAACTCGCGGCGCGCCGAGAGGAATCCGGCCAGTACGCCGGAGACGTGCGGTGCCGCCATGCTGGTGCCGCTCATCTCCACCATCAGGCTGGCCGCATCGTTCGGGTCGAAGTCGTAATAGGCCGAGAGGATCTTTTCGCCCAGCGCGACCACATCCGGCTTGCCGCGGCCATCGGCGGTCGGGCCACGCGAAGAGAAGTACGACACGCCGTAGTTGTGCGGGCTGCTCTTGTGCACCGAGCCGACAACGATGACGTCTTCCAGATTGCCCGGATCGCTGATGGATAGATTCATGTTGGCCGGATACGCATCGCCATCGTTACGCATCAACCACGCCATGCCCTCGTTGCCGGCCGCGACTACCACCAGCACGCCTTGCCGCCATAGCCTGCGCAACTCGTTGCACAACGGCGTAAAACCGCAGCCGTAACTCTCCGGGTCGAAGTAACCGCCTAGGCTCAGATTGACGCCGTGGATGACCAACTCGCCCGAGCGTTCGTTGATCTCCGCCACGTGCTGCACCGCCTTGATCATCCAGGAATCGCGGCCGTTTCCGGTGTCGTCGAGCACCTTGAAACCGTACAACTGGGTGTCGGGTGCCATGCCGGCAAACTCCAGTGGCCTACCGGGATCGCCCTGCGCATCCGGAATCACTGCGCGAGATTGGCCGGCGATGATGCCGGCGATATGCGTGCCGTGCCCATGCCGATCCAGCCGGGCGAATGCGTCGCCCTCTGTGCGCGTCAGTCGCTTGGCTGCGCCACGCCGCGTGCAATCCCACTGCGCCACCACGCTGTCGCGCTCGCCCTGCACAAAAAAATGCGGGTGACTGGCCGCGATGCCGGTATCCAGCACCGCCCAACCGATCTGCTGCCCACGCGCACGGTACGCCGTGCGCGCAGCATCGACATGCAGGACGTTGCCGGAGACGTTGATCAGCGCGCGCTTGCCGGCATCGCGCCACACGCGCCGGAATCCCAAGGTACGGTAGCGGTCCTGCAGCGATTCGATCTCGAAGCGCGTCAGCCGCGCAGAGACAAAACGCTGCAAGCCGTCTTCCAGTTCGATCGCCTCATCCAACGCTTCGCCGCTCAAGCCAGTGCTGCGTGCAGCGGCCTCGCGTAGCTGCGCCAACAACAGCGCACGTGTCGCGGCAAGATCGTTACCCAGCAGAAGTCGATCCAGTTCGATCAACACTTCGTGCCGATACTCGGACCCGTGTGCTTCGAGTTGCTCGCTGAGATCCTTGATCAACACCGCGTTGGAAACCGGCTGATCGAAGCCAACCCCCGCCGCCTCGCGCACCGCCGCGCGCACCTGCGGAATCGACAGATAGCCCGAGCCCGAATGCGGGTTGTGCTGCCAATCCGGATTCAAGTGCGCGCCCGAGAGGTTTTCGAAACGCCCCTTCGCATTGGCGATGTCGTCGCTGAGATCTGGGTACAGCGCGATCGGATCATGTGTTTCGGCAACATTGATCCAGCGCAGCACGCACTCGGGAAACGGCAGCTTGCGCGTGCCTGTCCAGCGTTTGAACATGCTGCGTACCTGCGGCAAGCCGAGCGGCGAGCCAATGGTCAGAAACAATGTGACCTTGCAGTCTGCGGCCTGCAGCTGGCGCAGCACATCAAAGGCGATCATCGAGCCCTGGCTATGCGCAACCACCACAAACGGCCCGCCGCCCGAGCGCAAGCGCTGCGCCAGGCTCTCACGCATCAAAGCTGCACGCTGGGGCACGAAGAACAGATCGTGCACATCCTGCAGCAGCGCGGCAGCGATCAGGCGCAGCAGCACGCGGTTGATCGCATCGATCGGGCCTTTCGCCTGCACGTCACCCGCAGATGGGATGACAGACGCGGCGTCTAACTCGTCCAGCAACCGATGCAGATCGGTGCGTTCCTGCTCGCTCTGCGCCAAGGCGTCGGCGAGCAGATGCACATCTTGCTCGCCCGGCACCAACCCAAGCGTACTCAAGGCGCGCTGCACGCTCTGATTTGAGTGCAGGGCCGACATCGCGCGCATCGCAGCTGCCCGGCTCGGCAACCGGATAACGCACGCGATTGACCCAGTACGCCAAGCGCGTGCGTTCGCCCATCGGCCGCCCGAACAAGGACTTGTCCCACTGGCAGCGCAACACCTCGCCAGGCGGTTTGTTGCCGATGCCATGGATGTAGATCACCGTACGCGCCGTACCTTGCACGCGACTCTTTGCAGTGGCCTGCGGCTGCGCAATGCGCGCTGTACGTTTGCGCGCGGGCTGATCGGTGCTGGTCGCTGGTTTGCGGGGCGCTGCACGCACCGACCTTGGACGTGGGGGCTTGCTGGTCGCCATCGCTTAACTCATTCATTTACAGATTTTTCTGTACGGAAATGAAACCACTGTAAGCGCTGCGTCTATCACCACTTGTGACAGGGCGCGCCAATCCTTACACTTGAAATGTCAGCGTTTTGATGATTTCCCCGGGGGGTGCACTGGTTTCGACGGGGGTCGCGAAGTCGCTTGGCGCATGCCGAGGGGGCAGCTTTCCTCGTTAATCCAGCAGCAAACTTTTAGTTGCCAACGATGACAACTACGGTTCGGACTACGCTATCGCCGCTTAACTGGCTTTAGTTTTAGTTCTATAGCCGCCTAAGGCGAACCCCCGAACCTACTTGTGCCCGTGCTCGTAGATGTAGGGTCATTATCACGGAACCGTCGGTAGTGGCTGCCTGTCAGCTACCGGTTAGATAAAGCAGGCTGGTTTCCAGGTGCGCTTTGCCAACCGTGCTGCCTGGAAATGAGATCTAACGGGGGGCTAAGCATGTAGTGCTGGGGATGGAGTGCTTCCGGACGGCGGTTCGATTCCGCCCACCTCCACCATCTGATCGCGGAAAAGAGCAGTAAGTGCTTGATTCTGCGAAGGTTAGGCCCGGGGTTTGATGTTCAGTTTGAGCCTGCATTAGGTATCAAACGAGGTATCAAACCCCGTGCCGAAGCCTTATTTTCTGCGCCGCCCCGCTGGGCTGTATGTGCGCTTCTTCGTCCCGACCGACCTGCAAGCCCTCATTGGCTCGCGCTACCTTGTCCGTCCCGTTCGCTTGACCCTTTGGTGATGCTGCCCGTCTGGCCGTGGCACGAACTGCTGTGGCACTCTCGGAAGCATTCGATCAGATGCGGCAAGGAGCGGGCATGCGGGACGATTTGCTGAGCCAGGCGCTGGCCGCGTTGCAAGGGAACGAAGCCCGCCCCTACACCATCAAGGTCGGTGGCGTGGAGCTCTCTGCCAACGGAGCGGACGATCATGCTCGGCTGCTGGACGCACTGAAACACCTCCCTCTTCAGCAACTGGCTTCTGTGAAGAGCGCCGGACCGCTGCTGTCAGAGCGCGCCACCATCCACATCAGTGAAATGCGGCGCGTGGGGCGAAGCGCGAAAAACGTGCTTGATACCGAGCACAGCCTGGGTCTGTTTGTGGCGCTTGTCGGCGACAAACCGGTCGAGGACTACAAGACCGATGATGTCCGAAAGTTCCTGGATGCCCTCGAACACTACCCGAGCAACGCCACCAAGAAGGCGGTGTTCGCCGGCCTCACCCCTGTCGAAATCCTGAGCAAGGCGCGGCAAGGTGGTCATGAACTGCTGAGCATGCGCACCAAGGAAAAGCATCGGGATCGTATTGCGTCCTTCTTCAACGCCTTGGCGAACGAAGACCTGATTAGCAAGGCGCCTCACAAAGCCATCCTCAATCGCGCCAAGTCGCTCACCGATGAGCCGAGTCGTGATCCGTTTAGCCAAGCCGAGCTTGAAGCGCTGCTTGAACTGAATGCGTTCACTTCCTGGGCCAGCAAGTATTCACATCGGTGGTTTGGCACGCTGTTGGGATTTGCGACCGGTGCTCGGGTCAATGAGGTCGCCCAGCTCTATGTCGACGACATGAACCGCTCCGGGAATATGGGAGGCTGTTTGGTTTGAGTCACGCCGCTTCGGCGTAACCGGCCGGCCTGTTGTCGATAG
>NZ_MDEJ01000010.1 GCF_002940065.1 Xanthomonas populi | reverse complement strand
ATCGCTGATTTTTTGAAGGTATGGTCATCATCCAGTGCGTGTCACCACGGCTACGACTTGGTTGTTCGAGGTGCCCCTAAGCGCAGAAGCGCGCGCGATGCTCCAGAGCGAGGTGCGGCGAGGTCAAAGCTTGCGCGCGATCTCCAGGGTGTTGGGGAGAAGCCCGTCGACAGTGCGTCGGGCGTTGGCCAGGCAGCACAGCACGGCCTCTTGCGCGCGCAGTGCGGGGAGACGTTACCGGGCACGGCGTCAGCACAGCATCCGGCGGCGGCTGACCCCGGAGACGGAGCTGTTCCAGGTGGTGCGCGATCATCTGGTGCTGTGGCGCTGGTCGCCCCAGCAGATGGCTGCCAAGCTCTCGCGCATGCATCCGGATGATCCTACCCAACGCGCCAGCCACGAGACCATGTACGCGAGCATCGACGCCCATCCGCTTGGGGTTTGAAGAAGGAGTTGGTCCAGGCCCTGCGCCAGCACACACCAACACGCGGATGACGGCGCACAACAGCTGCCAAACGCAGCTGGGTGCCGGAGGAGCTGCGGATTGTGCACCGCCCCGAACAGGTGCAGCAGCGTTTGGTCCACAGGCCACTGGGAAGGCGACTTGATCCAGGTGTTGCACTTGACTCTTGAGACTGCCCCGGCGCACTCATATGAGGCGTATCAGGTCCTGCGCTCCCAACCAAAAACCGCCTGCGTTATCGCACAGGCGGTGTCGAGGGGGGGGTGGGGGGCGGTCGAGTTCGCCAATACGCACCCGTAGCGACTTTTCGCGGTTTTTAACGCAGTAACTGCGTTGGCACGCGGATATCCATGCCAACCGCTAGATGATCTGAAAATGCTGCGGGAATCGCTTCGGTGCGCTCGATTATCAGGCTGTCGCTGACCAGAATGTGGTCGATCGCGCGATCAGGACGCCAGCTCGGGAAGGTATGCACTTCGCAGCTCGGCGGCTGCAATCGCGTATGGCGATACAAGGCCTGCATCTCCGGCCGGTCGGCCATGCAGTTGAAATCGCCCATCAACATCGCGTTGGGATGCTCGGACAACAATTCGGCGATGAAGGCTAATTGCGCCATGCGCGAATTGGCGCCCAGCGACAGATGCGCCACGGCCACTGCCAACCCCTCGCGCCCCTCACCGAACTTGGCCAGCAGAATACCGCGCCCGCCGATCCGGCCGGGCAGGGCGTGGTCCTGTACCTCCAGCGGTTGCAGCTTGCTGAGCAGACCATTCGCGCTGGAGGCCACCCCGCCCATGCGGCGGTTGGGTTGGTGGCTCCAGTAATCGAAGCCGGCGCGCTCGGCCAGGTAGTGGGTCTGGTTGGTGAAACCCGAGCGCAGGCTTCCCGGGTCGGCCTCCTGCAAGCCCACGATGTCGCGTTCGCCGGCCAGTTTGGCGATGCTGTCCAGGCTAATGCGCTTGCTGCCCAGCGGCAGCGCGTGCGACCAGCTGCGCGTGACGTAATCGCTGTAACGGCGGGTGCTGGAGCCGGCCTGGATATTAGCGGTCAGCACCCGCAGGGTGCGCGAATCCGATGGGTTCACGGCGTTGCGGTCGCTTGGGTCACTTGGCCAGCGTCGCGCGTTCGCGCGCGATCAGGTGATCGGCAATACGCAGCATGTCCGGAAAGCTCTGGCCCTTGACCAGGTACTTGCCATTGACGATCAACGATGGGGTGCCGGTGAGCTTGCTGCGGGTAGTGAATTGCTTGGCTCGGTTGGTCTTGGCCGACACGCCGAAGCTGCTCATGGTGTCGATGAAGGTCTTCGAATCTACACCGTACTTGGCGTAGAACCCCGCAATGTCCTGCACCGAATCCTTGCCGCGCTCGCCCTTGAGGGTCTGCTCGACGTGGATGGCCTTGTACAGCGCTTCGTGGGTCTTTTCCTGCACCTTCAGGGTCTCGGCGGCGTAGAAAGCACGGCCGTAATCGTCCCACGGGCCACCGAACATCGCCGGCACGTAGACGAAATGCACGTCTGAGGGCAAACCGGCCTTCCACGGCCCGATCAGCGCCTGGAATGCGTTGCAGGCGGGGCAGACATAGCCGAACACTTCGGCCACTTCGATCTTGCCGGCGGCCTGCTGGTACGGCTGGCCCCCTTCGATATCCAGATAGTCGGTGCCGGCAACCGGCTCGGGGCCGTTCGGGGCGCGCGGGGCGGCGCTGGGTGCGGCGACGGGCGGCGTGGTGGCGCTTTCGCCAACGGCCGGCGGTGCGGCGGGGTCGGTGGCCGGAGTGGCAGCAGCCGGCGCAGTCGCGGTGTCAGCGGCCGGCGTGGCAGCGGCGGGTGCGGTGTCGGACGAACCGTCCTGGGCCTTGCAGGCGACCAGGATCGGCAGCAGCGCCATCAGCGTCAGGGCGAAGCGGGTCTTCATCGGATTGGATCTCCAGCGTGGGGCAAGAATAAGAGCGGGACGGCCGCGGCGCGCATGATGCCACGCGCGGCAGTCGGTGGCGGTTACGCGGTTCAGCGCTTGGCAGGGCCTGTGTGTTCGCGGGCGATCAGATAGTCGGCCACGCGCAGCATGTCCGAGTAATTGCGCGCGCCGATCAGATAGCGCCCGTTGATGATGATCGCCGGGGTGCCGGGGAGCTTGCTGCGCTTGGCGAATTCGCGCGCGGCATCGAGCTTGGCGTCCACCGCCTGGCTTTTGTAGGTCTCGATGAAGCGCTGCTGCGGCACGCCGTAGTCGGCATAGAACGCCGCCAGCTCTTCCGGAGCCACGTTCTGGGAGGGCATGCTCTGCTTTTCGTGGATCGCATCGAACATGGCGCGATGGCTGCGTTTGGCCACGCCCAGGATGTCGGCGGCGAAGTAGGCGCGCGCGAATGCATCCCAGAAACCGCCGAAGGCCGCCGGCACCGGGGTGAAGCGCACATACGCCGGCTGCTTGGCCGCCCAGGCTTCCAGCACCGGTTCGAAATGCGCGCAGTGCGGGCAGGTGTAGCCGAACACTTCGGTCACTTCGACCTTGCCAGCCAGTGGCGCGTACGGCTGGCCACCGTCGATCACCATGTAATCGTCGCCTTCAACCGGCGGCGCGGTCTTTTCGGCAGCGCAGGCTACCAGCGGCAGCAGGATCAACAACAGTAGGGACAGACGGGAAAGTAGATTCATGCGGGCTCCGTGGGGATGGGGCAGTACGGGAAACGACGACGCCGGTCGCGGGACCGGCGTCGTGACGCGGTGTGGCAGTTGCGGCGTTCAACTCATGAGCGTGCGGGCGTCCCGGCGGGTGTCTGCGCGGCGGCGGCATCGTCGGCGCGGTCGTGCAGGCCCTGCAGATAGCTGGCCAGCGCCTGGATCTCCCGCTCGGTCAGTGGGTGCGCCACCTGCGCCATGATATTGAACAGCGCTGGGTTGCGCTCCTGGGTGGTGCCGGCCTGGTATTCCTTCAGGCGCCGCGCCACGTACTCGGCATGCTGGCCGCCCAGGCGCGGATACGCCGGGCCCGGATTGCCGCTGCCGGACGGGCCATGGCAGGCCATGCAGGCCGGCACGCCGCGCGCGACATCGCCGCTGCGGTAGAGTTTTTCGCCGACCTCGTAGAACTTCAGGCCCTGATACGGCCCCTCGTTGACCACCGCATCGTCGGCTACCCCGGCGGCGGACTTCTGGGTGGCGAAGTAGGCGCCCAGGTCGCGCATGTCCTGCGCGGTGAGGTCCTTGACGAACGGCACCATCACCGCCGACATGCCGCTATTGCGCTCGCCACTGGCGATCAAGGCCACTTGATGCGCCACGTAGCGCTCGGTCTGGCCGGCGATGCGCGGGTACATGGCGACAGCCGGATTGCCGTCCGGCCCATGGCAGGCAGCGCAGGCGGCGGCCTTGGTCTGGCCGGCCTTGGCATTGCCCCAGGTGGTCTTGGACAGGTCGACCTCCAGCGGCGCAACGCGCACAGGTGGGGGATCGGGAATCGGCGTGACCGCCGATTGCGCAAATGCCACAGCGGCAATAACCGGCACGGCGAGGACAAGCACACGAGCATGGCGCATCAGCTAAAGCTCCGTATGGACCCGGCCTGCGCGCGTTTGATGCTGGCTGTGGCAGGCGTACTTCGATTATCGACACGCCTTTGCGCCAGGGTCAACGAACAGTGCAGCAAAACCGCCAGACCCCGAACGTGCGATCCTAGGGAGATGTCGCTCCTTATCGAACAAGCCCGCTACCACCTGTCCGCCCATAACGCCCGGCAATTGCCGGACGATGGCGGCTACGAGGTCGCCTTCGCCGGCCGCTCAAACGCCGGAAAATCCAGCGCGCTCAATGCGCTGACCCGCCAGAACGCGCTTGCGCGGGTGTCCAAGACCCCAGGTCGCACCCAGCAACTGGTGTTCTTCCAGATCCAGCCCGAGCGCTGCCTGGTGGATCTGCCCGGTTACGGCTACGCCAAGGTGCCGCAGGACCTTCAGGCGCATTGGCAGGCCTTCATCGACCGCTATTTCCGCACCCGCGAGGCACTGCGCGGGCTGGTGGTAGTGATGGACATCCGCCACCCGCTCAGGGATTACGACCTGCAGATGCTCGGCTATGCCGCCGAACGCGGCCTGCCCGCGCACGGGTTGTTGACCAAGGCCGACAAGCTCGGCCGTGGCCAGCAAATGCAGACCCTGCAGAAGGTCAACAAAGAAGTCTCCGCCCGCTTCGGCGACAGCGTGACCGTGCAGACCTACTCCGGCGAATCGCGTCAGGGCGTGGACGAACTGCGCGGTATCGTCGGCGGCTGGCTGGGCCTTGATGGCGCGCCGCCTGCGGCCGAGTGATGCGGTCGTCGCCGCACTTTCCTCGCGGCGATGCCCGAGGCGGCCTGACGATGGCGAACCTCGGTGCGCCGTTTGCGGTTTGCGGTTTGCGGTTGCGCTGATCTATGACTGCTCGCGGGCGTTGGTGCAGTGCGCACAGGCAGTGCTGCCGCGCAACACCTCAGGCAGCGCTGCGCTGCACATGCCGGGGCCAGGAACACGTTGATCCCGTAGCGGCCGCGATCCACGACCGGTCGCCCACCGGTGGAAATGTCATGCCCTGTCGGTGTCGCCAATCCTTCCCTGCCGGGCGGTTATAGTGCGGGGCTTGCGGTGGCAGGGGAGTATCCCCACATCGTTCCCCCTTCATCACGTCTGCGAGCCTGCCCTTGTCGAGTCCCAGCCACGTTGCCGAAACGCCGATCACCGAACGCGCGGAGTTGGTCCAGGTGCTGGCCTCCGGCGAGAAGCACAGCGAAGACTGGCGGATCGGGACCGAGCACGAAAAGTTCGGCTTCCAGCTCGACGACCTGCGCGCGCCCACCTTTGAAGGTGAGCGCGGCATTCAGGCCTTGCTGACCGGCCTGACCCGCTTCGGCTGGGAGCCGGTGCAGGAAAACGGCCACACCATCGCGCTGCTGCGCGACGGCGCATCGGTGACGCTGGAGCCGGCCGGCCAGCTGGAACTCTCCGGCGCGGCGGTGGGCACCCTGCACCACACCTGCGTGGAAACCGGCACCCATCTGGACGAAGTGGCGCAGGTGGCCAGCGAGTTGCAGCTTGGCTTTCTCGGTATGGGTTTCCAGCCGAAATGGCGCCGCGATCAGATGCCGTGGATGCCCAAGGGCCGCTACCAGATCATGAAGAACTACATGCCCAAGGTCGGCTCGCTCGGCCTGGACATGATGACGCGCACCTGCACGGTGCAGGTCAATCTGGATTACGCCACCGAAGCGGACATGGTGAAGAAGTTCCGCGTCTCGCTGGCGCTGCAGCCGATCGCCACCGCCTTGTTCGCCGATTCGCCGTTCACCGAAGGCAAGCCGAACGGTTACCTTAGCTATCGCTCGCACATCTGGACCGACACCGACGCCGACCGCACCGGCATGCTGGATTTCGTGTTCGACGCTGGCTTCAGCTACGAGCGTTATGTCGATTACCTGCTCGACGTGCCGATGTATTTCTTCTACCGCGATGGCGTTTATGTCGATGCCAGTGGGCAGAGCTTCCGCGATTTCATGCAGTGCAAGTTGCCGGCATTGCCGGGTGCATTGCCGACGCTGCGCGATTGGTCGGACCACATGACCACCGCGTTCCCGGAAGTGCGCTTGAAAAAGTATCTGGAAATGCGCGGCGCCGATGCCGGCCCGTGGGATCGCCTGTGCGCGCTGTCGGCGTTCTGGGTGGGGCTGCTGTACGACGACACCGCGCTGGATGCCGCCTGGGATCTGGTCAAGGATTTCAGCACCACCGAGCGTCACGCGCTGCGCGATGGCGTACCCAAGCATGCGCTTGGCCTGCCGTTCCGCAATGGCATGGTGCGCGATCTTGCGGCGGAAGCGGTCAAGATCGCGCGCGAAGGCCTGCGCCGGCGTGCGCGCTTGAATGCCGACGGTCAGGACGAAACCGGCTTTGTGGATGTGATCGCCGAGATCGCCGAGAGCGGCGTGACCGCAGCCGAGCGCAAGCTGGCGCTGTATCGCGGCGCATGGAACGGCGACATCGATCGTGTGTTCCGCGAGTTTGCGTATTGAGCGAGCGTTGCTTGCGCCGTTGCACGGCGTTGCCGATGCGGCGCGCCGCTTGCGGTGTGTACACGCTAAACCCAGGTGCTACCCAGCGTTAGCGCCGTTCCGGCATGCAGGGCAGGCGCACCGTCACGCGCAGGCCGCCGCCGGCACGGTTGTCCAGACGCAGGTCTCCGCCATGCGCCAGCACGATGCTGTGCGCCACCGACAGGCCCAGCCCGATCCCGCCGGTATCGCGGTTGCGCGAGGACTCGCCACGCACGAACGGCAGCAGCAATTGTTCGTGCTGGGTGGGGTCGATGCCCGGACCGTCGTCGTCGATCCACAGCACGCCGCCGTCGTCGTCGCGCTGCAGTTGCAGGCGCGCACGCTTGCCGTATTTCAGTGCGTTTCCCAGCAGATTCATCACTGCGCGGCGCAGGGCCCAACGGGTCGCCATCCAGGGTGATCTCCGGCCCAGGCAGCAGCTGGGCATCGGCGCCGATGTCGGTGGCGTTGTCGACCACGCTTTCCACCAACAGGCGCAGATCCAGCGGCGCGCGTTCGCCGCGATGGCGATCGTTCTGGATGAAATCCAATGCGGCGGAGATCATCGCCTTCATCTCGTCGATGTCGGCCAGTGCCTTGTCGCGTAGTGGCGGCTGCAGGCCATCCAGGCGGAACGACAGGCGCGCCAGCGGGGTGCGCAGGTCGTGCGCGATCGCTGCCACCATGTGGGTGCGCTCGTTGATCAGTCGGTTCAGGCGTGCCTGCATCGCGTTGAATGAGTCGGCCGCGCGCACGATCTCCGGCGGGCCGCTGCGCTGCAGTGCGGGGGCATCCGGGTTGCGGCCCAGCCGGTCGGCAGCTTCGGCAAAGCGCTTGATCGGCGCCGACAGCGCGCGCGAGAACCACCACGCCAGCGGCACGTTGGCCAGCAGGCCGGCCATAAACAGCAGCACCACGTGGGTCTTGAACTCGGCCGAGAGGCGTCGCGGCGGCGATTCGACCGTACGCCAGCGGCCATCGGGCTGCTGCAGCGCGGCGGTGAAGCCATCCAGCAATGGCACGCCGGGGGTCAGACGCTCGCTTTCCCAGGCGCTGGGCGCGTCGTCCGGGCGCAGTCCGTTGCCGAACGGCGAGGCGCCAGGATGGCGATCGCGCGGCCAATCCCCTGGCGCTGGCGGCGATCGTTGCAAGGCATCGCGGCGATTGCCGTCCGGGCTGCCACTGCCGTCATGGGCCTCTGACGCCTGCGGCTGGCCCGGCATGCGCGGTGGCCGGGGTATGCCGATGCGCGGGCCCGGGCGATCGTCGGCGCTGCGGTAGAAGCGCACGCGCGGCTCGGGGACATCCAGCCAATGGGCCAGCAGCATTTCGGCGAACGTATCGCGCACCTGGCCTGTCGGCGATACCGGCGCCTGGGCGGACTCGCGCAACTTCAAGGTCTGAGTGCCGGCCGGCATGCGCGTGGACAGCAGCGCCACCACCTCCGGCAGGTGCACCGGCGGCTCGTAGACCGGCGTGCGCATCACCAGCAGGGCGATGCCGACCGCCTGGGCGGTGAGCAGGGCCACCGCCAGCAACACGAAGGTGCGGGCAAAGATCGACAGCCCGCGACGTGCCGGTTTGCTCACAGACGCGAGACGCCCGGCAGCAGCATGTAGCCTTCGTTACGCACGGTGCGAATCAACTCGGTATGCACGCGCTCGTTGATCTTGCGGCGCAGGCGGCTGATCTGGCTGTCGATGGCGCGATCGTAGACCTCGGTCTCGCGGCCGCGCGCGTAGTCCAGCAACTGGTCGCGGCTCAGCACCCGCTGCGGGTGCTCGACGAAGGTGCGCAGCAGTGCGAATTCGCCATCGGAGAGGTTGATGAAGATGCCGGTGGGGTCGCGCAGGTCGCGGCGCACCACATCCAGCCGCCAGCCGGCGAACTCGTAGACGTTGCCGCGGTGGTCGGCCTGCTCGTTGCTGGCCTGGCTGCGGCGCAGCAGCGCGCGTACCCGGGCCAGCAATTCGCGCGGGTTGCAGGGTTTTGCCAGGTAATCGTCGGCGCCCACTTCCAGGCCGATGATGCGGTCGGTGTCGTTGCCCAGCGCGCTGAGCATGATGACCGCAGGTGAACCGCGCTCGCTGGCCAGGGCCCGTGCAGCGCTCAACCCGTCTTCTCCGGGCATCATCACGTCGAGTACGATGAGGTCCGGGCGGCGCTGCGCGATGCTCTTGCGCATCTCCGCCACATTTTCGGCAACGTCCACCTGGTAGCCGTGGGTGCTCAGGAACTCGCCGATCAGTTTGCGCAGGTCAGGGTCGTCGTCGACCACAAGAACGCAGGGTTGTTGCATGTCCATGGAGGTCATCGTCGGTGGCGCGAAGATTTGGCCGCGTGGGGTGGTGGCTGCCGGATACATGGTGCTCGCAGTTGCAAGGCTGGAGCAGGCAGCATAATGATTGAATTTGTCATCCATTGGCACACGTGTGACGCGACATGACAGAACGAGACATCGCCAAGGAATCCATACCATCGGCACTGTGCGGCTGCAAGGGCAAGTGCGCGCATGACAAGGCGTTTCCGATGACGCGGGTGATCAGCCGCGACAACGGCGTGGGCCTGACCCGCGACATGGTATTGATGGCGCAGACCCTGCGTGCCGGTGGTGTGCCGGTGCAGGAAGTGGGATTCACCAGCCAGCGGGTGTACGACACCCTGCGCGAAACCCGTCTGTGGGCCAGCCGCGCGCTGTTCGGGCGGGTGCCGGTGCAGATCTTTTCCGAGCGCGTGTATGCGCGTTGCCTGCCGCTGGGCCAGGCCAACCTGCTGGTCCCCAATCCGGAGTGGATGCTGACCAAGTGGTTGCCGCATCTGCCTCAGTTCGACGCGGTGCTATGCAAGACCCATCACGCCGAACGGATCTTTCGCACTCTCGGCTGCACCACGCGTTTCATCGGATTCACCAGCCAGGATCGTCACGACCCACAGGTGGCGCGTCATCGCGCATTCTTCCATCTGGCCGGGCGCAGCACCGCCAAGGGTACCCGCGTGCTGCTGGAGACCTGGCAGCGCCATCCGAAGTGGCCGCTGCTGACGGTAGTGCAGAGCCCGCGCACCGCCGGCAAGCCGGTGGTCGCAGCGAATATCGATCACCGGGTCCGCTATATCGACGATGCCGGCCTGCGCCGGCTGCAGAACGCGCATCTGTTCCATCTCTGCCCGTCCGAGGCCGAAGGCTTCGGCCATTACCTGATGGAAGCGCTGAGCGTAGGCGCGGTGACATTGGCGACCGACGGCGAGCCGATGAACGAATTGGTCAGGCCCGAGCACGGTGTGCTGATCCCGGTGGCGCAGGTGCGTCAGCAGCGTCTGGCTTCGTATTACTCTGTCGATGCGGCGGGAATCGCGCATGCGGTGGAAACCGCGTTGGCATTGCCGCAGGCGCAGCTGGATCAGCTATCGGCCAATGCGCGTGCCTTCTACCAGGCCAACGATGCCGCGTTCGCTGCGCGCTTTCGCGCTGCGGTGATGGCATCGCTGCCTGAAAACGCCGTTGAAAACGCTGCCGTCAGTGTGGCACCTGCCGTCGTCAAGAACTGACGCGTCACGCCTGGCTCGCTTGTAGCGGCGCGATCAGCGCCTGCCAGCGCCTGCCCGCGCTTGGCGTATGACGACACGCGGGCGACACATGCGCGGCACATGCAGATGCAAAGCTTTGCTGGACGAAACGCGGGCGTCGCCCGCACGGCCACGTGCGTGCACTGCGCACACGTGCGCCATCCATCCAGGGAGATCGACGATGGTCCAGACACGCCCCACCTTTGCCGTCACCACTGCGCTGCTTGCTGCGCTGAGCCTGGGAGGCTGCGCCAGCCTCTGCGGCGCTTCTGCTGGCGCGCCACCGATGCCACCACCCCCGCCACCCCCACCGCCGCCTGCGCACGGCCATCATGGCCCGCCGCGGCCGAGTGCAGCCGAGCTGGCCGCAATGCACGCCTGCGCGCAGGAGCAGGGCGCACGCTTGCCATCACCGCCAGCCGCCGCGCGGCAGGAGCACATACCCGATCGACCACTGGATCGCGCAGCCTTCGATGGCTGCCTGGCAAACAAGGGGGTTGTGCTCCCGCCGCATCCGCCTGGCGGGCCGGGGCGCGGTGGACCAGACAGCTGGGACGAATCGGGCGAACCGCACGGCCCGCACGGCCCGCCACCACCGCATGACCCCGAATTCGACGCAGCACTACAGGCCTGCGCCACGGCGCAAGGCATCGCGCTGCCGGTGCCGGATGTGCCGCTGCCGCCGTCGTTGTTGCAATGCCTGGAAGCGGAGGGATTCAAGCCGCCGCCGCGTCACGGCTGATATCGATTGATCAAGCAGGTAGTGGTTTCTTAGCTGCCTGCTGGAAGTAGCAGTGCGATGCAACTTAAAGAGTGCCCTGTAGGTAATTAATAAGACGCGCGATACGCGTTCGCCGCCGGCCTCTGATGGGCTTTCGCATACTCATATAGATGCGAAAGTGGGTGCCAACAAAAACCGTTCGCACAGGTCTTATCGCGCACGCACCGCAGCTGCCTTGCTGCAAGCGGGCGTTGCCGTACAGCAAAAATGGCCGGTGTTTGGTCAGGTATCACTGCAAGCGGAGTGGACACCACGTTGCAGTCGCGTCGGCTCCGTCTCTGAAACGGAGCCTCACCCGTCAAAAAATACTGCAGATGTCGAGTACGCTACTACGGTCTCTTCGCTCGTGATTGCGCATTGTGTGGCTTCACCCTTGGCGAAAGATCAATGATGCGCGCAGGGAGAAACCAGTCACGATGAAGCGTGCGCCTGACGAAGATAGAGACAACGTGGAACGTTTGAAAGACGATGCGAGCTTGCTGGAAGAGCTGGCCGGCATGCGCACGTTGCATACGCTACAGGTCAGTCTTGCAGCGCAGCTCGATATGCGGGTGGCATTGCAGGAAATCGCCGCGCTTGCCTGCACGTTTGCGCGCACCGAGTGCGGTTGCGTGCAACTGGTCGACGAGCACAGCAACGACATCGAACTGGGTGTGTATCGTGGGCATGACGAGTGCCGACCGTTCGTGCAGCAGTTCTTGAAAGACGGTTTTCAGGCTATTTGCGATACCGTGCGCCGCGAGCGCCGACAGCTGGTGATCGAAGACATCGAGGCGTTTACGCCACGCAAGGGCACGCCGGACTACGCGTCTGCGTTGTGTAGTGGTATTCGTACCGCGCAGTTCACACCGATGTTCAATCGTGCCGGCGTGTTGCTGGGTTTGCTCAGTACGCAATTCACCGTGCCGTATCGGCTGGCGGAGCATGAACTCAGGTTGCTCGAATTGCTTGCATGGACCGCCGCCGATTATGTCGAGCGCAATCGTGCTCAAGCGGTGCTGCGGACCAGCGAATCGCGGCTGGTGGCGTTGTCGCTGGCAAGCTCCGAAGTGCATTACCGGATGAGCCCGGATTGGGGTGAGATGCGCGCGCTGACCGGTAAAGGCTTTCTGGCCGATACGGTCAATCCGAGTCGCGCCTGGCTGATGGACTACATTCCCGATGGCGATCAGGCATTGGTGCGGCAGAAGATCGACGCCGGCATCCACACAAAGACACCGATCATTTTCGAGCATCGGGTACGACGTGCGGACGGCAGCGTGGCGTGGATCGCCACCAAAGGCCTGCCGGCGCTGGATGCGCAGGGAAACATCTGCGAGTGGTTCGGCACCGCCGCCGACATCACCGCACGCAAGCAGGCCGAACAACGCCTGCGCGACAGCGAGACACGGCTGGCGCTGGTGCTCGACCAGGTGCCGATTGGCGTCGGTCTGTTCGATACGCAAGGCCGTTTCACTTACAAGAACCCGCAGCTGAGCGACCAATTGACCGGTCTCAGTCCCTCGCTCGATAGCGTGTATGGAGACCAATGGAAGGGAATCGACCAGCAAGGCAACCCGGTGACGCCGCAACAGTTTCCCGGTGTGCGTGCGTTGCGCGGCGAAGACACGGCAGCGCCGGTCGATTTCCGCCACCTGGATGGAACCACCGAACGTTGGCTACGCGTCACCGCCTTTGCGTTACGCGATGGCAGCAAGGTGACCGGTGGATTGACCGTGGTGCAGGACGTGACCGGACAACGCCACGTGCAGGCCGGACTGGGCGTGCTTGCCGAGCATAACCGCGACATTCTGGAAAGCATTTCCGACGCGTTCTATGGCCTCGATGCGCAGTGGCGCTTTACCTATATCAATCGTAAGGCCGAGGCGCTGTGGGCGCGCTCGCCTGCACAATTACCGGGCAAGGTGATCGGGGACGAGTTCGCCGCGTTGATCTGGTCTGCAACGCACACGGCGCACCTGCAGGCCGTACAGACGCGGCAGATGGTTCGCCTGGATGTGGCGTCGCCGGTGCTGGGCCATTGGGTCGACATCAGTCTGTCTCCCACCAGCGATGGCGGCATGTCGGCGTATTTTCGCGATATCTCCGACAGCAAACGTGCGCAAGAGCAGCTGCGTGCCAGTGAAGAGCGCTTCCGCACCGCACTGACGATCGAAACCGTGGGGGCGACGTATTTTGATATGGATGGCCGCCTGACCGATGCCAACGATGCGTTCTTGAAGATGAGCGGTTACAGCCGTGCGGATGTGGAAGCCGGCGCGCTGACCTGGCAGAACCTGACCCCGGCAACATCGCATGGCTTGACCGCGCAGGCCTTTCAAGAGTTGAAAGCCAAGGGCAGCACCACGCCGTATGAGCGCGAATATCTGCGCAAGGACGGCTCGCTCCGCTGGGCATTGTTCGCCGCCAAGCGGCTGCCGGATGGAACCGGCTTCGAGTTCGTGCTCGACATCACCGACCGCAAGCTGGCCGAAGCAGCATTACGCGAGGTGCAGGATCGCAATGCATTGTTGCTGAAGCTGTCCGATGCGCTGCGGCCGCTGAGCGACCCGGCGGCGATACAGGGCAAAGCCGCACGCGTGCTGGGCGAGCACGTGAACGCTGGCCGCGCGTATTTCGTCGAAGTGGATGGCAGAACGCAGCAGTACGTGGTCGAGCGCGATTGGCATCAACCTGGCGAAACCAGTCAGGCGCGGCGCTTGGCACTGAGCGATTGGCCGATGCCCTGGCTGATCGACGCGCAGACATGGGTGGTACGCGACACCGCCATCGACGCAGCGTTGCCCGACGACGGCCAGCGCGTGGCCTATCTCGGCAACGACATCGGTGCGCTGATCGTGGTGCCGCTGATCAATGGCGGCCAGCTGGTCGCCACCTTCGTGGTCAATCAGCGCACTGCACGCGATTGGACGGCTGCCGAAATCCGCCTGGCCGAAGAAACCGCAGAGCGCACCTGGGCGGCATTGGAGCGCGCACGCGCACAGGGCGCGCTGATCGAAAGCGAAGAGCGCTACCGGTTGATTCTGGAAAATGCGCTGGACTACGCGATCTTTACCACCGACACCAGCGGGCATATCCAGACCTGGCCACCCGGTGCGGCAGCGGTGTTCGGCTGGACCGCCGAAGAAGCGGTGGGCCAACATATCGCCATGAACTTCGTTGCAGAAGATCGCCTTGCCGGCGTGCCGCAGCGCGAGATCGAACAGGCGCACCACACCGGCTTTGCCCCCAACGTTCGCTGGCATCAATGCAAGGACGGCCGCCGCGTCTTCATCGAAGGTGCAATCCGGCCACTGCGTGATGGCGGTGTCGAGCCGCTGGGCTATCTCACGATCGGCCAGGATGTGACCCGGAGGCGGCAATGGGAAGATCGCCAGCAGGTGTTGCTGGCCGAACTGCAGCACCGCACGCGCAACCTGATGGGCGTGGTGCGCGTGGTCTTCAACCGCACGCAGCGCAGCAGCAAGACCATCGCCGAGCTGGCGCTGATCTACAACGACCGTCTGGATGCACTGGCACGCGTGCAGGGATTGCTGTCGCGCTTGAACGAGGGCGATCGCATCCTGTTCGATGAGTTGATCCATGTCGAACTTTCGGCAATGGGCGCGATCGATGCGCACGGCCAGGGCGAGCAGGTGGTGCTGGATGGCCCCAGCGGCGTGCGTCTGCGCTCCAGCACCGTGCAGACCTTTGCGCTGGCGCTGCATGAGCTGGCGACCAATGCGAATAAGTACGGTGCGCTCTCACAACCCGGCGGCCAGTTGCAGGTACGTTGGCGCTTGCTGCGCACCAGTAACGGCACGCGGCTACGGATCGAATGGAGCGAAACCGGCGTGAACATGCCAGCGCCCGGCCAAGCGCCACATGGCTCCGGGTACGGCAGCGAATTGATCGAGCGCGCGCTGCCGTATCAACTGCAAGCCGAAACCACCTATGCGCTGGACCCGGATGGCGTGCGCTGCACGATCGAACTGCCGGTGTCGGAAAGCATGCGTCTGGAGGGGGAGAAGGGTTAATGGGAGATGCTGCAGGTGCACATCACTCGCCGTCATGCGGCAGTGCGATTAGTTTCTAGGGTGCAGTCGCGAATCTGCAGGGAAGCCAGGACGGTTTTGAATCGGTCTATGGCACCGGCGCCACGGCGCCAGCATCACCGCTGACGGTACTCTGCGCACATCTCCCCTCAATCGGATACGCCGTCGCCAAACCGCATCTTCGTCAGAAGGTGACTGCATCCATGGCTTTTTTTCATCCGGATCCATATCCTGCCCCCCAGTATCTGGCCGGAGCCGTCATGCCGCATTCGCCGCAAGAGAAAAAGCGAGCGCTAGCACGCGTGCGACGCTTACGTGGGCAATGCGATGCGCTTGAACGTGCGTTGCAGACGGGCGCAGACTATGCGCCTGTGCTGCAGCAGATCGCCGCGATCCGGGGGGGCCGTGAATGGGCTGATGTCGCAGGTGCTTGAAGCGCATATCCGGGAAGATTTCGGGCATGCCGCCACGTCCGATGCGCAACGCGCCGAGCGGGTGCAGGAATTGCTCGGCCTGGTCCGGTCCTACCTCAAATGAACTCCCACCGGGTCGGCGCATGCCGCACCCGTCCTTGAATCTCATCGTCAGGAGCGTCATCCAATGAAATCCCGTGCAGCAGTTGCATTCGGACCCGGCAAGCCGCTGGAAATCGTCGAAATCGACGTCGCACCGCCGAAGGCCGGCGAAGTGCTGGTCCGCATCACCCACACCGGCGTCTGCCACACCGATGCGTTCACGCTGTCTGGCGACGACCCGGAAGGCATCTTCCCGTCCGTGCTGGGCCACGAAGGCGGCGGCATCGTTGAAGAGATCGGCGAGGGCGTCACCAGCGTCAAGGTCGGCGATCACGTGATCCCGCTGTATACCGCCGAATGCCGCAAGTGCAAATTCTGCCTGTCCGGCAAGACCAATCTGTGCCAGGCAGTGCGTGCCACGCAGGGCAAGGGCCTGATGCCCGACGGCACCACGCGCTTCTCCTACAACGGTGAGCCGATCTATCACTACATGGGCTGCAGCACCTTCAGCGAGTACACCGTGGTGCCGGAGATTTCGCTGGCCGTGGTCAACCCGGAAGCGCCGCTGGAGAAGGTCTGCCTGCTCGGCTGTGGCGTCACCACCGGCATCGGTGCCGTGCACAACACCGCCAAGGTCAAGCCGGGCGAGAGCGTGGCGGTGTTCGGCCTGGGCGGCATTGGTCTTGCGGTGATTCAGGGCGCGGTGCAGGCCAAGGCCGGGCGCATCCTGGCCATCGACACCAACCCGGGCAAGTTCGATCTGGCGCGCAGCATGGGCGCCACCGATTGCATCAACCCCAAGGACTACGACAAGCCGATCCAGGAGGTCATCGTCGAGTTGACCGATGGCGGCGTGGATTTCAGCTTCGAGTGCATCGGCAACGTCAACGTGATGCGGTCGGCGCTGGAGTGTTGCCACAAGGGCTGGGGCGAGAGCGTCATCATCGGCGTGGCTGGTGCAGGCCAGGAAATCAGCACCCGTCCGTTTCAGCTGGTGACCGGCCGCGTGTGGCGCGGCTCGGCCTTCGGCGGCGTCAAGGGACGTACCCAATTGCCGGGCATGGTGGAGCAATCGATGAAGGGCGAGATCGATCTGGACCCGTTCATCACCCACACCATGCCGCTGGAAGAGATCAACGAAGCCTTCCACCTGATGCACGAAGGCAAGTCGATCCGCACCGTGATTCACTTCTGACCGTACGGCCAGGATAGGCGCGCGGCCGCTTCCGCGCACGTGGTACCCGATACTCCGGGAGGGGCATGATGACCAGCGTCTCGATTCATCCTTCGGTAGACAGTGGTGTTGCGCGTGGAGGTGCAGAAAGCTTTCAGGGGGGAACCCTTGAATGCCATTGTGCCAGCGACAAGGTGACCGTGGAAGTGGGTGCGCAGACCGCGCATAACCACGCCTGCGGTTGCAGTAAATGCTGGAAGCCGGAAGGCGCGACCTTTTCGGTGATTGCAGTGGTGCCGCGCGACAAGGTCACGGTCACCGCGCATGCGGAGAAGCTCAAGATCGTCGACGAAAGCGCGGCGATCCAGCGCCACGCCTGTACCGGTTGCGGTGTGCATATGATTGGCCGCATCGAGAACAAGGACCATGCGTTTTACGGTCTTGACTTCATCCATACCGAGTTGTCGCAACAGTCGGGCTGGTCGCCGCCGGGCTTTGCGGCGTTCGTGTCCTCCATCATCGAAACCGGCACGCCGCCGGATGACATGGACGGCGTACGCGCGCGTCTCAACGAGCTCGGCTTGACCCCGTACGACTGCCTGTCGCCGGGATTGATGGATGCATTGGCGGCCAATGTGGCACGCCATAAGGGCTTGCTGCACTGATCGCCCAACCCCGCGGTCGGCATCCATGTCGGCCGCAGGTTTTTATCGAAGGAATCTCATGGAACGTATCGAACACCGTGCCTGCTTCGGCGGTTGGCAAGACGTCTACCGGCACCAGTCGCAGAGCTTGAACTGCAGCATGCAGGTGGGCGTGTATCTGCCACCGCAGGCCGCCGATGGCCCGCTGCCGGTGCTGTACTGGCTCAGCGGCCTGACCTGCACCGAACAGAATTTCATCAGCAAGGCCGGCGCGCAGCGTTACGCGGCCGAGCATGGCGTGATCCTGGTCGCACCGGATACCAGCCCGCGTGGCGACGACGTGGCCGACGCGGACGGCTACGATATCGGCAAGGGCGCCGGTTTCTACGTCGATGCCACCGAGCAGCCGTGGGCGGCGCACTACCGCATGTACGACTATGTGGTGAACGAATTGCCGGCGTTGATCGAAGCGACTTTCGCTACCACCGGCGCGCGCGCGATCAGCGGCCACTCGATGGGCGGGCACGGCGCCTTGACCATCGCATTGAAGAATCCGGGCCGCTATCGCAGCGTGTCGGCATTTTCACCGATCGTCGCGCCGAGCCAGGTGCCGTGGGGTGAGAAGGCGTTTGGCCAGTATCTGGGGCCGGATCGCGATACGTGGAAAGCCTATGACGCCACTGCGTTGATCGCAAAGACGCAGGAGCGCTTGCCGCTATTGATCGATCAGGGCGACGCGGATGAATTTCTCGAAAACCAGTTGAAAACTGCGCTATTCGAGGAAGCTGCACAGACCGCTGATTATCCGGTCACGGTACGTCTGCAGCCTGGTTATGACCATAGCTATTACTTCATCTCGAGTTTTATCGGCGAGCATATTGCGCATCATGCTGCGGCGTTGCGTGGTTGATTGTTTCGTTGCGTGAGGAGTGGCTGGTTGAGTGAGTAGTGGAGTGCGTGCCATGGGATGGCGAGAGGTACGCGCCTGGCGCCTGGCATTGCTGTATTGCGTGCGCTGGTGTCATGAGTAAAGCGGCAACCTGATGTCCCTTCTCCCTTCGGGAGAAGGTGCCCCGCAGGGGCGGATGAGTGTACGAGCGAAGCCTCGTGCAGTTTGAAAGTGACGACGGCTTCGCCCCTTACCCTCACCCCAACCCCTCTCCCGTGGGGAGAGGGGCTCGCTATTGCGCATCTGAAAGTTCGCGTCAAGTAGATGCGGCGACATCGTTGTTGTTGTTCAACAGCAACAGCAACAGCCGACGCCAATTCAAAAGTTGATGCCAACAACGAAGCTAACGCGCCACCTGCGCCGCAAGCTTGCCCAATCGTCGCATCGCACGTTCCAGCGTGTCGCTCCACGGCTGGCCGCAGGTCAGGCGTAGATGATCTGCGTAATCGCCGCGGCTGGAGTACAGATGGCCCGGCGAGGTGCCGATACCTTCGGCCAATGCGGCTTCGAACAAGGCTTGTCCACTTTCACCGTTCGGTAATTGCAGCCACAGCGAGAGTCCGCCGGCCGGGTCGCCCACCCGCGTTCCCTCCGGCCAATGCCGCACGATCGCATCGCGCAGGCGTTGGCCGTTGTCGGCCAGGGTGCGGAGTAGCTTGCGCAGATGCCGTTCCAGATCGTGCTGCGCAAGATAATCGGCCAGCGCCAGTTGCGGTAGGCTGGCGCTGCCGACGGTGGAAAAGTATTTGGCGCGCACCAAGGCGTCGGTCCAGTCGCCGCCCAGCAACCACCCCACTCGCAGGCCGGGCGACAGTACCTTGGAGAACGAGCCGCAGGTGATCACGTTGGCATGCGTGTCGAAGTGGCGTAGCGGGCGTGGGCGCTGGCCCGACCAATCCAGTTCGCCGTAGATATCGTCTTCGATCACCACGGTGCCGTGGCGCGCGCAGCTGTCGAGCAATGCGTACTTGGCACTGTCGGGGGTGAGGCTGCCGTTTGGATTTTTGAAGTTGGGCACCAGCAGCGCCGCGCGTACCGGCGTGCGTTGCAGCAGCGCGTCCAGGCGCGCGACATCGATGCCGTGGCCGGCGCGGTTGGGGACTTCCAGCACCTTGAGTCGTAACGCGGCCACCGCCTGCAGGATGCCGTGGTAGGTGGGCGTTTCCACCAGCACTACATCGCCCGGTGCGGTGAGCGTGCGCAGCGCCAGGCTAATGGCCTCCATCGCACCGGCGGTGATCACCACTTCTTCTGCGGCTACGGTGGTTGCGCAGTGTGCGTAGCGCTGTGCGATCTGCCGGCGCAGTACGGCGTGGCCTTGTGGCGGTGCGTAGTCCAGTGCGGCAGTGCGTTGGCGCCGCAACTGACGCGACAGGGCGGCGGCCAAGTGCGCAGCCGGCAACAACGCCGGCGCGGGAGTGGCGGTGTGCAGCGGCAGCAGGTCGGTACGCGCCAGGGTGTCGAGCACGCGCTGCAAGGCAGGGTTGTCGACCATGCCGGGTTTGCGCCGACGCGTTGCGGGTGTAGCGACAGGCAATGCAGAGGCGGTGGTGCGCACGAAGTAGCCGGAGCGCGGCCGCGCCTGCACGCGCCCTTCGCGTTCCAGTTGCAGGAAGGCCTGCACTGCGGTGGCGGTGCTGATGCCGTGATTGGCAGCCAGTTGCCGGATCGAAGGCAGGCGCTCGCCGGCACGCAGGGTGCCGCCTTCGATTTGCTGTCGCAGCTGAGTGGCCAGCGATTCGTACAGAAGCATGTGCCGGTACCTTTCATCTGTATTGGTCGATTTGCAGCGTATCTGAATCTGTCAGGGTCGTGTACTGCGCTGCAGACTGGGTCGGCCCGGTGAGTGCGCCAGGTGTGTGTTCTCTTCTGTGAGGTTGGCCGTGCTGCTTCCTATGTTTATGGTCGATGCGTTCACTACGGTGCGTTTCAAGGGCAATCCTGCGGCTGTTGTGCCGTTGCAGGAATGGCTGCCGGAGTCGCTGATGCAGGCGATTGCCAGCGAACACAATTTGTCGGAGACCGCATTTTTCGTGCGCGACGAGAGCGGAGTATTCGACATTCGCTGGTTTTCTCCGATCAAGGAAGTCGGCTTCTGCGGGCATGCGACCTTGGCCAGCGCGTTCGTGATTGCCATGCATCAAGGCGCTGCATTCCCGTTGCGATTGCGCGCGCCTGCAGTCGGTGAGATCGAGGTCGCCAGGGTGGCCGAGAGTACCTTCGAGCTGTGCTTCCCCAACCAGATGCCGTCGCTGGTGCCGGTAGTGCCGCAAGCCTTGTTGGAGGCGTTGTCGATCGCGCCACAGGCTGTCTATGCAAACGCGCAGGCCTACATCGCCGTCTACGCCGATGAAGGACAGGTGCGTGAGGTAACGCCCGATCTGAGCCGGATGTTGGTGCTGGCGCCGCGCGATGTAGCGGTCACCGCGCCGGGGACTGGGCATGACTTCGTCTCGCGCTATTTCTGGCCGGCCAATGGCGGTAGCGAGGATCCGGTGACCGGGTCGATCCATGCCGCGTTGGCGCCGCTGTGGGCACAAACGCTTGGCAAGACGCAGCTGCGTGCGCTGCAGGCATCGGCACGCGGCGGTGAACTCGATTGCCGGGTCGAGCCGCAGCATGTGTACGTGCGCGGCAGCGCTGTGCAGTATCTGCAGGGAACGATTGCGCTATGAGCATTCCCTTGGCGGTTCAAGCGACATCGGCCGGTGCTGCACGACGTGCGATCTGGCAATTGCTGGTGGCCGAAGTGTTGATCGGGTCGGTGGGCGTCTTCGTGCACGAAAGCGGGCAGGATTCGGTGACTGCGGTGTTCTACCGCTGCCTGTTCGGTGCGCTGTTTATGACGGTGTGCGGTTTGATCGGTGGGCAGCTGCGCGGCCTGTGGCGCGAGCGTGCGCTGTTGCGCGATGCGGTCATCAGCGGTGTCTTGCTGGTGCTGAACTGGGTGGCGTTGTTCGCCGGCATGGCGCGCTCGTCGATCGGTGTGGCGGCGATGGTCTACCACGTGTTTCCGTTCGTGATGTTGATCCTTGCCGCATTGCTGCAGGGCGAGCGCACGCGCCGTGTCGACCTGGCCTGGACGTTGCTGGCCTTCGTCGGTGTGGCGTGTTCTGCAGATCCGGCGCGGTTGTGGCAGAGCGCCGATCGCGGCTATCTGCTCGGCATCGCGCTGACCTTGCTGGCGGCGTTGCTGTGCGGTGCATCGTTGTTGATGTCGCGCCGCATCAGCCGCGAGCGGCCACTTGCTGTTGTGACCGTACAATGCTGGGTCGGCACCTTATTGCTTGCGGGGTTTTCCAGTGGCGCCGCGCTGCATCCGGGCCTGCACTGGCTGTGGCTGGTGGGCTTGGGCGTGATCCACAGCGGCATCGTGTATGTGCTGTTCTATTCGTCCTATCGCCACCTGCATGTGGCCACGATCGCGGTACTGGCGTTCGTGTATCCGCTGGTCACGCTGTTGCTGGACTATCTGCTCTACGGCCACGCGCTGGTGCCGGTGCAATGGCTGGGCCT
The DNA here is from genome assembly GCF_002940065.1 of Xanthomonas populi. GTDB lineage: Bacteria > Pseudomonadota > Gammaproteobacteria > Xanthomonadales > Xanthomonadaceae > Xanthomonas > Xanthomonas populi. Next base: position 33,474 of record NZ_MDEJ01000010.1, on the reverse strand, counting down.
GGCGTTGATCGTGATCGGGACGCTGGCGGTGAATCTGAAGTGGCGTTGGCCACGGCGTGTGGTGAACAACGCGCTGACCTGAGCAGGCTTGCCGCCGCGGTGCCGCCGCCGCGCCGTGCGCGCAGCGGCAGTGGGCTTCAACGCACGTCGCGCAATTCCCAATGATGTCCGGCCAGTGCCTGCATGCGCTGCTTGAGCAGGTCGCCGGGGATGCTGGTGGTGGCGACTAGGTCGATACGTGGGTCACCCTGCTTGCCGCTCACCGTCGCCGACGGATCGGTGACGCCAAAGCTCGTGTCCACCGCGTCTGGGTCGGCCTGCAGCTGGCGCCAGCGATCGAACCAGGCAGGGTCACGCAGGGCCGCCTGCAACTGTTCGGCAAATGCCTCGGCACCGTGGGCGCTGAAGCTCACGCTCGCATCGCCGCCGCGGGCGAGCGTGGGGTCGGGCAGGCTGATCGAATAGCGGAAGGGCATGTGCGAAGACTCTGATAGATGACGTCCGCACGTTAGTGCAGCGGCGGTGAGTGTTGCGTCGACAGGTGCGCGGGCGCACAGCTCTCGACGGCCTACTTTGGCTTGTACAGTCGGATGTCGCGTGGACTTGTGCGCGCTCGACTGTCAGTAAACGTTTGACGATGGTTGAGAGGCGGACACAGGGCGGCTGATCTGCGGCTTTGTTGCAGGGCCCTTGCCCGCCCACCCTCGCGGGACACGCCGTGAATCCGTCCCTGGAGGCTGTTGTGGGGCATCCATGCCGCAGAAGGTCCCGCGACGGTGGGCGGGCAAGGACCAGTCGAGATGGTCGGTGTGCATGGTTGCAAGCAGGGCATGGCGCGCGTTGGTTGAATAAACGGCGTGTCCGATCAGCGTGTCAACGAAGGCACTCGTCGTAGTTGCCTTGAGACCACTGCAGAGGGTGGATACGTCGCTGCATGCCGTCGCTACGCAGCATTTATGCAGAATTTACGCGGCAGCCATGACAGGTCCATAGCGACTTTACGCAGCCCGGGAAGACACTGCGCAGGTTGGCGGAGCGGTTCCGCCCTGGACGATCCCGATGCATCCTTTGACCTGTCTGCTCAATCGGTGCTGCGCGCACGGTGCGGCAGCGCTTTGCCTTGTTGGCCTGCAGACGCTGCATATGCCGTCGCGCATCGCATCCATCGCGCCGCGTTGCGCGCGTCATCGGGAGTAACCGACATGCCTGCCTGGTTGTCCCTGCTGTGCGGCGTGGCCGTACTCGTTGCCGCTGCGTATTTGTTGTACGTGGTGTTGCGGCCCGAAGACTTCTGATGCGAGTGCGCTCCAATGACTGAAACCTTTCTTGTCTATGCGCTGGCCATCGTGCTGGCGTGGCCTCTGGGCCGCTATCTGGCGGCGGTGATGCGTGGCGCGCCGATGCGCGGCGATGCGGTGTTCGGCTGGATCGAACGGCCGTTGTATGCGTTGCTCGGCACCCGCCCGCAGCAGGGCATGTCGTGGCGCGGCTATGCCGTGGCGTTTTTGCTCAGCAACCTGATTGTCGGCCTGCTGACCTGGGCAGTGTTCATGACCCAGGCGTGGCTACCGTTCAACCCGGATGCCATCCCGAACATGCGTTGGGATACTGCGCTTCACACCATGGTGTCGTTCGTCACCAACACCAATCAGCAGCACTATTCGGGCCAGGCGCAGTTGTCGTATCTGGCGCAGATGACCGGCATCGTCGGCCTGCAGGTAGTGACACCGATGATGGGACTGGCGTTGGCAGTGGCGACCCTGCGTGCGTTGTTCGGCGGGCGCGCCGTCGCGAGCGTGTCCGATGCCTCGCCGGCATTGGAGGCGACGGCGAGCGCCCCGATGGCAGGATCGGACGATCCGGAGAGAGTGCTGTCGCGCCAAGGACGGCAGCAGTCGACTTCCGGGTTAGAGGCCCTGCCCGAGGCAGACGTCGGCAATTACTGGGCCGATGTGATCCGCGCCAGCGTGCGCGTCCTGCTGCCGTTGTGTCTGCTGTGGACCGTGCTGCTTGGCTGGCAAGGCGTGCCGTCCACACTGCAGGGTGCGGCAACGGCCGCACCGCTGGATAGCAGTGCCGGCATGCCCAAGCAGACCATCCCGGTCGGCCCGGTTGCGGCGATGGTTGCGGTCAAGCAACTCGGCACCAATGGTGGTGGCTGGTACGGTCCCAATAGTTCGGTGGCGCTGGAAAACCCAACGCCGTTGAGCAATTTTCTCGAAACGCTGGCGATCGTGTTGTTGCCGATGAGCGTGGTGTTCATGGTTGGCTATCTGACCGGGCGCAAACGTCTCACCGCATTGGTATTCGGCACCATGTTGACGATGTCGGCCGCATCCACCGCGCTGTTGCTGTGGTCCGAAGCGTATTCGGCCAGCACGAGCTCGCCTGCCTTGATGGAAGGCAAAGAGGTGCGTATTGGCGCCGATGCGTCCGCGTTGTGGGCGGCGTTGACCACACAGACCTCTAATGGCTCGGTCAATGCGATGCATGATTCGTTGGCGCCACTGAGCGGCCTGGTCACGCTGGTGAACATGCTGATCAACGCGATCTGGGGCGGCATCGGCTGCGGTTTGCAGCAGTTTGTGGTGTATCTGTTGCTGAGCGTGTTTCTGGCCGGTTTGATGACAGGCCGCACGCCGGAGTTGTTCGGCCGCAAGATCGAATCGCGCGAAGTGCAGTTGCTTGCGCTATTGATTCTGCTGCAGCCGCTGGTGGTATTGGGCTTCACTGCGGTAGCGTTGGCGGTGCCGGCATTGACTGCCAATTCCAATCCCGGCTTTCACGGTATCAGCCAGGTGTTCTACGAGTACACCTCTGCATTCTCCAACAATGGTTCGGGTTTCGAAGGCCTGGGCGACGCGACGTATTGGTGGGACCTGAGCTGCTCGGTGGTGTTGGTACTGGGCCGGTATCCGTCGTTGATTTTGCCGTTGATTGTGGCTGCGCGTATGGCGGTGAAGCGGCGTGCGCCGGAGTCGGCCGGCAGCTTGCAGGTCGAAACCCCCACCTTTGCGTTGACCCTGATGGCGATCGTGCTTGTGCTCACCGTGCTGCAGTTCATGCCGGCACTGGTGCTGGGTCCTATCGATGAACACCTCGCCCTGGCGGCGTCCTGAGAGTTTGAGCAATGTCTACGATCGATACGACTGAAAAACGCGAGCGCGGCGACGCAGCGTTGTTCGATGCTGCCGTGCTGGTTGCGGCGATGCGTGCTGCCTTCCTCAAGTTGGCGCCGCGGCATTTGCTGCGCAGCCCAGTGATGGCGGTGGTGATGGGAGGCACGGTGTTGGCGGCGGTGATCACCGCCAGCGGGCATGGCAATGCCGGCTTCGGCTGGGCGGTGACGGCGATTTTGTTCGTCACTGTGTTGTTCGGCAATTTCGCCGAGGCCATCGCCGAAGCGCGTGGGCGTGGACAGGCGGCCTCGTTGCGCCGTGCGCGCAAGGATTTGGTGGCACGTCGCGTAGAAACCGCACTCGGTGGCCGCGAGACCCGCGTGCCGGCGGCGGAGTTGCGGCCGGGCGACTACGTGATGGTGTCCGAAGGCGAATTCGTCCCGGCCGATGGCGAAATAGTGCGCGGCGTTGCAACGATCAACGAAGCCGCGGTGACCGGCGAATCGGCACCGGTATTGCGCGAGGCCGGCACCGATCGCAGTGGTGTGATCGGCGGGACGCGGGTGCTCTCCGATGAGATCGTGTTCAAGGTCACCGCCGAGCCGGGGCATAGTTTTCTGGATCGCATGATCGCGTTGGTGGAAGGCGCCAACCGGCAGAAAACGCCGAACGAAATCGCGCTTACCTTGTTGCTGGCGGCGATGACGCTGACGTTCTTGATCGTGGTGGCGTCGCTGCCGGCGATCGCAGGTTTCGTTGGCGTCGCATTGGATCCTCTGCTGCTGATCGCGCTGCTGGTGTGCCTGATTCCGACCACCATCGGCGGGCTGTTGCCGGCGATCGGCATCGCCGGCATGAACCGCGCGCTGTCGGCCAATGTGTTGGCCAAATCCGGCAAGGCAGTGGAAGTGGCCGGCGACGTAGACGTGTTGCTGCTCGACAAGACCGGCACCATCACCTTCGGCGATCGGCAGGCCACCGCGTTCCATCCGCTGGCAGGCATCGATCGTGCGCAACTACGCGATGCGGCGATGCTCGCCTCGCTTGCCGACCCGACGCCGGAAGGCAAGTCTATCGTCAAGCTGGCACGCCAGCAGGGTGCGGTGGCGGTCGAACCAGAGGGTGCGCACTTCATCGCGTTCACCGCGCAAACCCGCATGTCCGGCGTTGATTTGGCCGGGCGTGGCATCCGCAAGGGCGCCGGCGACGCGATCGTGGCGTATGTGCAGGCGATGGGTGCCACGGTGTCGCCGGAATTGAACGGACGCATCGAAGAAGTCGCGCGCAGCGGCGCGACACCGCTGGTGGTGGCCGAAGGCCGTCACGTGCTCGGTGTGGTCGAGTTGAGTGACGTGGTCAAGCCGGGCATCAAGGAGAAGTTCGCGCAGTTGCGTGCGATGGGCATCAAGACGGTGATGATCACCGGCGACAACCCGCTCACTGCCGCAGCGATTGCAGCCGAAGCCGGCGTGGACGATTACATCGCGCAAGCGCGCCCGGAAGACAAGCTGGCGCGCATCCGCGCCGAGCAGGCCGGCGGACGGCTGGTGGCGATGGTTGGCGACGGCACCAACGATGCACCGGCGCTCGCGCAGGCCGACGTAGGCCTGGCAATGAACTCCGGCACGCAGGCGGCCAAGGAGGCCGGCAACATGGTCGATCTGGATTCGGATCCTGCCAAATTGCTGGCGGTGGTCGAGGTGGGCAAGCAGCAGCTGATCACGCGTGGTGCGTTGACCACGTTCTCGTTGGCCAACGATGTGTCCAAGTATTTCGCGATCCTGCCGGCGCTGTTTGCCGCGGCGATTCCCTCGATGGCCGCACTTAACGTGATGCAGTTGTCCAGCCCGCGTCATGCAGTGCTTGCGGCATTGATCTTCAATGCACTGATCATTCCTGCGTTGATTCCGTTGGCGCTGCGCGGCGTGCGCTTTCGTCCCTCCAGCGCCACGGCCTTGCTGCGCCGGAACATGCTGATCTACGGCGTGGGTGGCGTGTTGCTGCCATTTGCCGCAATCAAGTTGATCGACCTGGCGCTTGTCGCCACTCTGGGAAACTGAGTCATGACGATTTCTTCAAACACTCGCATGTCCCGTTCGCTGCCGTTGCGCGACGACGGCGCCTTGCGCGGCGCGGTGATGCTGGCGTTGTTCATCTTGTTTGGTCTGGGCTTGAGCTATTCGTTGGTTGCCACGGGCATCACTGGCGCGCTGTTTCCCTTGCAGGCGCAGGGCTCGCTGCTGCGTGATGACACGCGTGTCGTCGGCTCGGCACTGGTGGCTCAGCCGTTTGCCGATGCGCGCTATTTCCAGCCGCGTCCTTCGGCGGCCAAGTACGACCCGACAGCGGCGGCCGGCAGCAACCAGGCGCGTTCCAATCCCGATCTGCAGGCCCGCATTGCAGCCATGCGGGCCGAAGTGGCCGCACGCGACGGCATCGCACCGGAGGCGGTTCCCAGCGAATTGCTGACCCAATCCGGCAGTGGCCTGGACCCGAATCTGAGCCCGGCTGCCGTGCAGGTGCAACTGCGCCGTGTCGCCACCGCGCGCGGCTGGCCGGAACAACGCGTAGCCGCTCTGGTGCAGGCTGCTACCGAACACCAACAGTTCGGCCTGCTTGGGCAGCAGCGTGTGAATGTTTTAGCGCTGAACCTTGCGCTGGATGCGGCTGGGAATCGGGAATCGGTCATCGAGAATGGGTTGAAGCAAAAGCGCTAGGATCGTCAGGCAGCTGTAGGCTTTGCGATTCCTATTCTCCATTCTCCATTCCCGATGACCGACGCCCGCACCCAACAAGCCGACGCGCTGATCGGCGAACTGCAGCGCGAACATGGGGGGCGCCTGACCGTCTTTCTGGGCGCCGCGCCCGGCGTCGGCAAGACCTACGCCATGTTGTCGCGCGCGCGCGAGCGCTTGCGGCAGGGCATGGACGTGGTGGCCGGTGTGATCGAAACCCATGGCCGCAGCGAAACTGCCGCGCTGCTGGATGGCCTGCCGCTGTTGCCGCGCACTCGCATCAGCTACCAGGGCCGGGAGCTGGAAGAACTCGACCTTGACGCGTTGCTGGCGCGCAAGCCCAAGCTGGCCCTGATCGACGAGCTTGCCCATCGCAATGTGCCGGGTAGCCGGCACGAGCGACGCTGGCAGGACATCGTCGAACTGCTCGATGCCGGCATCGATGTCTACACAACGGTCAACATCCAGCATCTGGAAAGTCTCAACGACATCGTGCTGCGCATCACCGGCGTGCGCGTGTCCGAAACGGTGCCCGATGCGGTGTTCGATCGCCTGCGCGACATCGTGTTGGTGGATCTGCCGCCGCGCGAACTGATCGAGCGGCTGCAGCAGGGCAAGGTGTATCTGCCCGAACAGGCGACGCAGGCCTTGCAGGCGTTTTTTTCGCCCTCCAATCTCACCGCGCTGCGCGAGCTGGCGATGCAGGCCGCTGCCGACCGCGTCGACAGTGATCTACGCGACACCCAGGCCGCGCGCGGTTTGCCCGGCGCCGCCGCATTGCGTCGCCGGGTGGTGGTGGCCATCGATGGGCGTGGCAGCTCGGATTATCTGGTGCGGGTGGCACGGCGGTTATCCGAGCGGCGCGATGCGCCGTGGACCGTGGTCACCGTGCAGACGCGCACCGTGGCCGATGCGGCCTGGCAGCTTGAAATCGACCGCGCGTTCGCACTGACACGCCGTTTGGGGGGAAATACCGCGCTGCTGCTCGGCGCCAACGTTGCAGAAGCGCTGCTGGATTTCGCCTCGCAAAACGGCGTGTCCACCCTGGTGCTGGGGCGCACGCGCGAGCGCCCGCTCGCGCGCATGTTCAACCGCACCCTGACCCAGCAATTGTTGCAGCGTGGCGCGCATTACGAACTGGTCATCGTCAGCTCCGCCGATGCGCGTGCGCGTGCACGCCAGCGTTGGCGCAATCCGCGTCAGTGGCTGCAACGTTACGACCTGGCGTTCGCGGCGACTGCGGCCGCTGCAGCGGTCGCAGTGGCGTGGGTGATCCAGCTCTGGACTGGCATCGACGATCTTTCGATGGTGTTCATCGTCGCGGTGGTGCTGGTGGCCTCGCGCACGCGCATGGCAGCCGCAGTGATCGCCGCGCTGCTGAGTTTTGTCGCCTACAACTTCTTCTTCATCGAACCGCGTTTCACCCTGCATATCAGCGCGCGCCAGGGCGTGGTGACGGTGTGCCTGTTCCTGATCGCAGCCCTGGTCGCCGGCCGTCTGGCCTCGCGTCTGCGCAGCCAGGTACTGGCCTTGCGCGCCGCCAATACGCATGCCAATGCATTGCAGGCACTGGCCCGCGAACTCAGCACCGCCGCCGATCTGGGCCAGGTGCTGGAAGCCGGCCGCCGCGCGTTGGCAACGGCACTCGATGCAGAAGCCTGGTTGCGTCTGGAGCAACGCGAAAGCGACGCACCGGCCAGCTTCGGCACGCTCGATCGCAGCGCGGCGGAGTGGACCCAGCGCCACGGCCAGCCGGCCGGCCGCTTCACCGATACGCTGGCCGGCGCGCAGTGGTGGTGCCTGCCGGTGCGGCACGAGCGCGGTAGCCTGGGTGTGGCCGCGCTGCGCTTCCGCCAGAACGTGGCGCGGCCCGGCCTGGAGCAACGCAGGCTTGCCGAAGCGATGGTGGAAGACATCGGCCAGGCGGCGCTGCGCACGCGCCTGGTCGCCGATCTGGAAGGCGCACGCGTCAGCGGCGAAACCGAGCGCCTGCGCTCGGCATTGTTGTCGTCGGTCTCGCACGATCTGCGCTCGCCGCTGGCCTCGATGATCGGCTCGGCCAGCAGTCTGGCCAGCTATGGCGATGCGATGGACGCGCAGGACCGCCACAGCCTGCTGGACACCATCCAGCTCGAAGGCGAGCGGCTGGATCGCTACATCCAGAACCTGCTCGACATGACCCGGCTCGGCCACACCGGGTTGACCTTGAATCGCGACTGGATCGGCGTGGACGAATTGATCGGCTCGGCCACGCGCCGGCTGCAGCGCTACCAGCCAGCGGTGCGCCTGCAACTGGATCTGGCCGGCGACCTGCCGGCGATCTGGGTGCATCCGGCACTGGTGGAACAGGTCATCTTCAACGTGCTGGAGAATGCGGCGAAATTTTCGCCACCGGGCATTGCGGTGACGGTGCACGCGCGTCTGCAGGCTGGCGCCTTGCAGATCGATATCGGCGACCAGGGCCCGGGCATTCCCGAAGACGAGCGCGCGCGCATTTTCGACATGTTCTACAGCGTGGAGCGCGGCGACCGTGGTCGCAATGGCACCGGGCTGGGCCTTGCCATCTGCCAGGGCATGATCGGCGCGCACGGCGGCAGCGTGGAGGCGCTGGCCGGCGCAGATGGTCACGGCACCACAATCCGCATTACGCTGCCGTTGCTCGTTCCCGCCGCGCCACCTCGCCCCGATGCCGACTGATCCTACTGCCATCCCGCCCGCCCGCGTGCTGATCGTCGACGACGAGCCGCAGATCCGCCGCTTTCTCGACATCAGCCTGCGTGCGCAGGGCTACCGCGTGCTGCAGGCCGGCACCGCCGAAGAAGGCTTGGTCACGCTAGCCGGGCAGGGCGCCGACCTGGTGGTACTGGACATCGGCCTGCCCGATCGCGACGGCCACGAAGTGCTGCGCGAGATCCGTCAGTGGTCCAACGTGCCGGTGATCATGCTCACCGTGCGCGCGGGTGAAACAGAGAAGGTCGCCGCGCTCGATGCCGGCGCCAATGACTACGTCACCAAACCGTTCGGCGTGCAGGAATTGATGGCACGCATCCGCTCGCTGTTGCGCCAGGCCGGCGCCGGCAGCACGGTGGAAGAAAGCGTGTTCGACGACGGCCGCCTGCACATTCATCTGGGCCTGCGCGAAGTCACGCTCACTGGCGAGGTGGTGCCCTTGAGTCGCAAGGAATACGCCTTGCTTGCGCTACTGCTCAGACACGCCGGCCGCGTGGTTACCCAGCCGCAACTGCTGCGCGAGGTGTGGGGCCCCACTCACGAAGACGACACCCATTACCTGCGCATCCTGGTCGGCAAACTGCGCCAGAAACTGCACGACGATGCCGCCGACCCGCATTACATCGTCACCGAACCGGGCGTGGGCTTGCGCTTTATCGGTGTGACGCGCTGAGCGAGGTGCAATGTGGCGCCCGCAAGATTTAGAGCGGCTAACAAAACGTAGCGAGCAGTCGTCAGGTGGGTGCGGACGGCGCGCTCAGAACCGGAGTCTACGAGTGGCACATGCCGATTCCGAGCACCGGCCGCGCCCGCCCGGCGGCTGCGCAGTAGTTTTGTTAGCCGATCTAAGACAAGTACAGAGAATTTGCGCAAAAAAGGCGGGCCTGCGCCCGCCTTTTGCGTTACCTGTCAGATCGTCTTACTGCAGCGAGCCACTGCCTTGCAGCTTCGACTCGGCGTCCTGCGACAGCAGGCGGTTTACATCCTGCAGATCGGTGATGTCGAGCTTGCCGATCGCCTGGCCCAGCAGCAAACGGTTCTGCAGGAAGTTGTAGCGCGATTGCGCGTAGTTCACCTGCGCCTGGAACAGGGTGCGCTGGTTCTGCACCACGTCCAGCACGGTGCGCGTGCCGACTTCCAGACCCACCTGCGAGGCGTCGTACGCAGCCTGGGCAGACACCACGGCCAGACGGCGGGCTTCCACTTCGCTGATGCCGGCAACGACCGTCTGATAGGCATTACGTGTGTTGCGATCCAGCGCGCGCTTCTGCTGCTCGTAGGTGTCCTGCTGGATGTCACGCTGCGATAGCGCTTGGCGAACGGCCGACTGCGTGGCGCCACCGGCGAAGATTGGAATCGACACGGTCACGCCAATCGCGTCGGCATCGATGTCGCGGCCCTGGGTGGTGAACACGCCGCTTTCTGCGGCTCCGGTGCCCCAGCTATTGCTGCGCCCCACGCTGCCGGTCAGGTTGATCGTAGGCAAGTGACCAGCGCGTGCTGCAGTAATGCTGGCTTCGGCCGCACTGACCTGTAGTTGCTGTGCCTTCAACGCCGGATTGTCGGCGATGGCTGCGGCAACCAGTTGATCGACATTGGCGTAAGCAGCCGGCACTTCAGGGCGGAACTCTTCCGGCAACGCGCGCAGGCCCACCACCGGCTGGCCGGTCAGTTCGGTCAGTGCCTGGTAGTAGTCCTTGAGCGTGTTGCGCGCATTGATGGTGTCGGCGCGCGCCTGATCATACTGAGCGCGTGCTTCATGCACGTCGGTAATCGGCGCCAAGCCCACTTCCAGGCGCTTGTCGGCATAGTCGAACTGCTTCTTGGCCGCTGCCTCGTTGGTCTCTGCCGCCGCCAGCGATTCGATTCCCACCAGTACCTGGAAATAGGCTGCCGAAGTGCGGGTGATCAGGTCGTTGTTGGCCGATGCCAATGTGAAGTCTGCTGCCCGTGCGACTTGGCGCTGTGCACGCAGGTTGGAGAACTGGGTCCAGTTAAAGATGGTCTGCGAACCCTGGATCTGGCTGGAACGCGACGAGGTGGTGATGAGGCCCTCCTGGCGCTCGATCTCGCGGTGCGATTTGCTGTAGTCGTAGGCGCCGTTGAGCTGCGGCAACAGCGCCGCCCGCGCCTGCACCTGGCCTTCCCGATTGACCAGGCGGGTGGACTCGGCCACTGCCAGCTGCGGATCGCCGTTGCGGGCCATTTCGTAGACCTGCAGCAGATCGGTGGCGTTTGCAGCCATCGGAGAGAGGGCGGCGGCCAGCGCCAGGACGAGGGATCGGCAGATCATCGGGGAAGCTTCCTTGGGAATCAGAAGTGGAATCGGGGCGTCGGTGCGGCGCCCTGAAGATAGGCGAGGTCGGTTTCGAACAACGATTCGATGCGCGGTGCGTTGACGTCGCCACGGACCAGGACCGCTTCCATCACCGGTTCGCGACCGCGCACGACAAACAGCCGGCCATTCGGGCGCAACCATTGCAGCCACGGGGTCGGCAGCGTGTCGACCGCGCCGGTGATGCAGATGGCATCGAAACGACGCTCGCTCTGCCAGCCGAACGCATCGACGGTTTCGATGCGTACGTTGCTGCCCAGGCCGGTGCTGTCCAGATTGGCGCGTGCGGCGGTGGCGAGTGCCGGGTCGATCTCCAGGCTCACCACGTCGCGGGCCAGTGCGGCCAGGCAGGCGGTGGAAAACCCACTGCCGGTGCCGATTTCCAGCACGTCGTCGCCCGGCTGCAGATCCAGCGTCTGCAGCATGCGACCTTCGACCACCGGCTTCATCATCTTGTGACCGGCCGACAGCGGAATTTCCACATCGACGTAGGCCAGGGTCTTGTAAGCCCCGGGCACGAAGGCTTCGCGCGGCAGGCGCGCCAGCACGTCGAGCACGCGCAGGTCCAGCACGTCCCACGGCCGGATCTGCTGTTCGACCATCTTTTCGCGGGCTTGGGAGAAATCGATCGTCATGGTGCGGCTATCCAACGCAGTGGGGCAGCCATTTTACCGGTGCGCGAGGCAACTGGTGCATCTAGCATCGCGGCGCGCGGCTAAAGCACGCAGCGCCGGGAGTCATCGCCACCAACGTCTCGGTGCAATCAGCGCGGCGCATACGCTCTCAAAAAGAAATCCACGCTGGCCTGAATGTGCTCATCCACCTGCGCGCGGGTGGGCTGGCCGTGCAGGCCGCACATCATCAGCGCATGCAGCTCGCCTTTGAGCAGGCAGAAAAACTGAGAGGCAGCGCGCGGAAGCTCGGGGATATCCAGTTGACCATCGGCAACCCGCGCCGAGAGAAAATCCGCCAGCGCCTGTTGGGTTCGCTTGGGGCCGGCATCCCAGAACATTGCGCGCACGTGCACATTGCCAGTACCAGGTGCCATCATCATGCGGTGGGTGGCGATCGCCGAGTCGGTACTGACCAGCGCAAAGAAGGCGTCGGCGATTTCGATCAGCTGGTCGCGCACACTCCCTTTTGGGGCGTGGTCGAACAGATCGTCTGGCATCATGTGCTCGCATTGTGCGCGGATCGCTTCAGAAAACAGGCTCTCTTTGTCGCCAAAGTGACTGTAGACGGTCAGTTTGGAAACACCTGCGACTGCGGCGATGCTGTCCATGCTGACCCCAGCAAAGCCCTGCTCCGTGAACATGGTGCGGGCGGCGCCAAGAATGGCGGCGCGTTTCCCAAGATCCTTGGGACGCCCAGGACCGTTGCTCTTGGTCTTGGACTTGAGGGGGGGCAAGCTGGACATGCCGCCAATACTAGACCATTGGGTTCTATATTTATACTCGGGCCTATGAAATGCATTGAAGCGCTCACAAACCGTCGCGCCTGATTCGCTGGCGGAGTGACTGCGGTGGACAAGCTTGCTTATCGCCGATAACTGTCTCATCTGAAGGCCTCCCGGTGTCATCGCCTGCCTGGCAGCTGTAGGCGATCCTCTAGGGATTCTCTGATTAACCACTTGCGCGAAGCTTAACTCATTGATTTGACTGAGCCGCATAGCGGCGATGCATGGGTTAATCAGACCTTCCCTAGGGCGTTGAAAAACCCGGTGATAGAGTGACTGACGGTACGTCGACGTATGTCGGCAAACCTGCAAAGGTGTGGCGCGCTTCAACGGCCGCGATTTCACGGTCTACGACCGTCAGAACACCCCTGGCTTCGAGCTGGGCGGTGTGTTCGTGGTGGTGCGCGACAGCACCGGCGGGATGTGGTTCGCCACCGCATTCGATGGGGTCTATCACTCTCAGGATGGCCACTGGCAGCAGCTGGGCGATGCCTCCGTCCGGCATCTGGCGGTCAGCGCATTGTTGCGGCGTGCCGACGGCGCGTTGTGGGTGGGCACGCCCCAGACGCTGTAACGGATCGAGGCCGATGGGCGCGTGGTCGATGTCGGCCGCCAGGCCGGTCTGCCGCGTGCACGCGTCACTGCGCTATCGGCCGACGACGCTGGCGATCTGTGGATCGCCAGCGATCGCGGCCTGCTGCGCCTGCGCCGAGAGACAGTCCGCGTCTACGACCATCGGGTCGGGTTGCCGCGCGACAAAGTGGTTCGGGTGATCGACGACGGCCGCGTCTATTTCTGGTTGTCGAGCAACCACGGCGTGTTCCGCAGCGCGCGCAGCGATTTCGACCAACGCGATGCCGGCACGCGCGGGCAATTGAGTGTGGAAGTGGTGGATCGCAGCGACGGCATGCCCGGCAGTCAAGCCAACGGCAGCAGTGCACCGGCCGGGTGGATGACACAGTCCGGACAGGTGCTGTTTCCCACCGCAGCCGGTCTGGGCGTGATCCACTCGACGCGTGTGGGCACCTTGCAAGGTCATCGTGTGCCGATCGTGTTCGAGCGCTTGCTGGTCGATGGCATGGTGCAGCGGTTGAACGGCCCGCATCGATTGGGCGCAGACACCCGGCGTATCGCCATTGACTATACCGGGTTGAATTTTTGCAGGCCGGACAAGGTGCGTTATCGCTAGCGGCTGGAAGGCTCCGACCCGGAGTGGGTGGATGCCGACAGCGCCATCGAGGCGATCTACACCACTCTGCCGCCTTGGCGTTTTCGCTTCTGGGTGCAGGCGATGTGGCTGCCGGTGGACTGGCGCCAGACCGAGTTGCTGGGCCAATCCAGCTTGGTCATCGAACTGGCGCCGCCCTGGTGGCGCCGTGGCGACGTGAGGGCGCTGGGCATCCTTTGCCTGGGCAGTGTGATCTACGGGTTTTATCTGTGGCGCTGCGCCAGCTACCGTCGTCGCCAGCGCCAGCTCAACACGGTGATCGACCGGCGCACGGGCGAGTTGAGCGATAAGAATCTCGCGCTGCTGCAGGCCAGCCAGGAGCGCGAGGCGTTGATGCGGCAGCTGGAATATCGCGCCAGCCACGACGTACTCACTGCGCTGCCCAACCGGCGCGAGGCCGAGGCGCGTGCTGCAGCACTGGTTCGACGAGGCGCACGTCGGTGGTGCGGCATTGGCGTTGGCGCTGATGGATATCGATCACCTCAAACGCATCAACGATGCCTACGGCCATGAGGTCGGCGATGCGGTGCTGTCTGCGATTGGCAAGGCATTGAGCGAACAGGATCAGGCGCAGTGCTTTGCTGCCCGGCAGGGTGGCGAGGAGTTCTTGCTGGCGGGCATCGGCCTGGGCCCGGCGCAGGCACGCGCGCTGTTCGAGCGCATGCGTCAACGGCTTGCAACGATCGGTGTCGACGCGCAGGGCACAACCGTGCGTTGTACCGCCAGCATGGGCATGGCGATGAGCGATGAAGCACCGAGCCGGCGCGAAGTGCTGGCGTTGGCGGATCGTCGTTTGTATCAGGCCAAGCGGCAGGTGCGGGATCGGTTGGTGGGGCGGTAACGCGCTTGCGTTGCAACGCGTGCTGGCCGCGCGCATTGCTGGTTTCGGTACGTTCGATACGAACAAGCGCAGCTCGCAAAGCAGTCACCGTTCACCCCTGCAGCTGCTCCGCCTGCGCATTCAACAACGCAACAAACGCCTGCGCGGCCCGTGACAAGGTGCGCCCGCCATGTGTCACGCAGCCCAGCACGCGCGACAGCGCCACATCGGCCAGCGGCAGGGCGACGATCTGATGATCGATCATGCGCTCCGGCAACACGCTCCAGGCCAGACCCACCGAGACCAGCATCTTGATCGTCTCCAGATAGTTTGTGCTCATGCGCACACGCGTTACCAGACCGCGCTCGGCGAACAGGCCGGCAACGATGCGATGGGTGAACGTGCCCGGATCCGGCAGCACCGCCGGATGCGTCACCACATCATTCAGTGTCACCGCGCGCACCGCCGCCAACGGATGATCCGGCGCCACTACGAACTGCAGGCGGTCGTGCCAGATCGGCTGCGCGCGCAGCGGTGCACGTGTGTCCGGCGCGAGCGTGGTGACCGCCAATTCCACTTCTCCGCGCAGCACGGCTGCATAGGCCAATTCCGAATCCATGAACTGGATGTCCAGCGCTGCCTGCGGATGTTCTGCAGCGAAGCGCCGCAGCAGTGCGGGCAGGCGGTGCAGTCCGACATGGTGGCTGGTGGCCAGACTCAGGCGCCCACAGACGGCAGCCCCCAGGTGTTCCAGCACACGGCGGGTGTCTTCCAGCTCGGTCAGGATGCGTTGCGCGCGCGGCAGCAAGGCCTGGCCGGCTTCGGTCAGCACCACCTGGCGGCCGAGGCGGTCGAACAGGCGGGCGGACAATTGCCCTTCCAGCAAGGCGATGCGCTTGCTCACCGCTGGCTGGGTGAGGTGCAGGGCCTCGCCGGCTGCCGAGAAGCTACCACTCTGTGCGATCGCCACGAACGCGCTGAGGTTGGCCAGGTCCATTGCTATTCCTTAAATTCATTTATTGAATAAACAATATGAATTTGCGTTATTCAAGGCAAGCTCCTAGCATCGAACTCAGCCAGGTGGGCGAACCCACCGTCCGCCAATCGGGTTGCTGCGATGACCGCCAAGACGCTGTACCACAAATTGTGGGAACTGCACGAGGTCACGCGCCGTGACGATGGCTCGTCGCTGATCTACATCGACCGCCACATCCTGCATGAAGTGACCTCGCCGCAAGCCTTCGAAGGCCTGCGCCTGGCCGGGCGCAAGCCGTGGCGCATCGACGCCAACATCGCCACGCCCGATCACAACGTGCCGACCACACGTGCCGAACGTCAGGGCGGGCTGGAGTCGATCACCGACGAAGTCTCGCGCCTTCAGGTGCAGACGCTGGACGAGAACTGCGACGATTTCGGCATCCTCGAGTTCAAGATGAACGACACCCGCCAGGGCATCGTGCACGTGGTCGGCCCGGAGCAGGGCGCCACCTTGCCCGGCATGACCGTGGTCTGCGGCGATTCGCACACCTCCACGCATGGCGCGTTCGGCGCGCTGGCGCATGGCATCGGCACCTCGGAGGTCGAGCATGTGCTGGCCACGCAATGCCTGATCGCCAAGAAGATGAAGAACATGCAGGTGCGCGTGGAAGGCACGCTGCCGTTCGGCGTGACTGCCAAAGACATCGTGCTGGCGGTGATCGGCAAGATCGGCACCGCCGGCGGCAACGGCCATGCGCTGGAATTTGCCGGCAGCGCGATCCGCGCGTTGTCGATCGAAGGCCGCATGACCATCTGCAACATGTCCATCGAAGCTGGCGCGCGCGTGGGCATGGTGGCGGTGGATGAAAAAACCATTGCCTATGTCGAAGGTCGCCCGTTCGCGCCCAAGGGCGCCGACTGGGAGGCGGCGGTCGCGTTGTGGCGCACGTTGGTCTCCGATGCCGATGCGCACTTCGACACCGTGGTGGAGCTGCGCGCAGAAGACATCAAGCCACAGGTCAGCTGGGGTACCTCGCCGGAAATGGTGCTGGCGGTGGATCAGCACTTGCCCGATCCGGCCGCCGAACATGATCCGACAAAGCGCGATTCGATCGAGCGCGCGCTCAAATACATGGGCTTGCGGGCAAACCAGCCGATAACCGACATCCGCCTGGATCGCGTGTTCATCGGCTCGTGCACCAATTCACGCATCGAAGACCTGCGTGCGGCCGCTGCGGTTGCCAAGGGCCGCAAGGTCGCTTCCACCATCAAGCAAGCATTGGTGGTGCCGGGCTCGGGTCTGGTCAAGGCGCAGGCCGAAGCCGAAGGCCTGGACAAGGTGTTTTTGGACGCCGGCTTCGAATGGCGCGAGCCGGGTTGCTCGATGTGTCTGGCGATGAACCCGGACAAGCTGGGCAGCGGCGAGCATTGCGCCTCCACTTCCAACCGCAATTTCGAAGGCCGCCAGGGCGCCGGTGGTTGCACCCATCTGGTCAGCCCTGCGATGGCAGCGGCTGCTGCGATCAGCGGCTACTTCGTTGATGTGCGCACGCTGATGCAGGCCTGAGGAACGAACATGAAGCCTTTCACCCAACACACCGGACTGGTCGCGCCGCTGGATCGCGCCAACGTCGATACCGACCAGATCATTCCCAAGCAATTTCTCAAGTCGATCAAGCGCACCGGCTTCGGTCCGAACCTGTTCGACGAGTGGCGGTATCTGGATATCGGCGAGCCTGGTCGCGACAACAGCCAGCGCCCGATCAACCCGGAGTTTGTACTCAATTTCCCGCGCTACCAAGGTGCCATCGTGTTGCTGGCACGCGAAAACTTCGGCTGCGGTTCCTCGCGCGAGCACGCGCCGTGGGCGCTGGACGAATACGGCTTTCGCGCAGTGATTGCACCGAGCTTTGCCGACATCTTCTTCAACAACAGTTTCAAGAACGGCCTGCTGCCGATCGTGCTGGCCGAAGCGGAAGTGGATGCGCTGTTCCAACAATGCCTGGCGACCGAGGGCTATCAACTCACCGTGGATCTGGCCGCACAACGCGTGCGCCGCTCCGATGGCGTGGAATACAGCTTCGACATCGATGCCTTCCGCAAGCACTTCCTGCTCAACGGGCTGGACGACATCGGCCTGACCTTGCAGGACGCCGATGCGATCGGTCGCTTCGAACAAGGCCATCGCGCGCGTCAACCGTGGTTGTTCGGCGCGCTGCAGTGAACTCGGTTGCCAACGCCACCGATGCGGGAGCGCAGAGCGCGCATGTCGCTGCGCAGTTCGGTCCGCAGGCGCAGGCCTATCTGCACAGCGACGTGCATGCGCAAGGCGCCGAGTTCGCCGAGCTCCGCGCTGGTCTGGCCGGTCATCGCAACGGCCGATTGCTAGACCTTGGCTGCGGTGCCGGGCATGTGAGTTTCCAGCTGGCGCCGTTGATGGCCGAGGTGGTGGCCTATGATCTGTCTGCCGACATGCTTACCGTCGTGGCCGCCACCGCCGCCAAGCGTGGGCTGACGAAGGTGCGTACTCTGCAAGGCGTCGCCGAGCGCTTGCCGTTCGAGAGCGGCAGCATGGATGCAGTGGTCAGCCGCTACTCGGCGCACCATTGGAGCGACCTGGGACAGGCACTGCGCGAAGTGCGGCGCGTGTTGCGGCCAGGCGGGATCGCTGCCTTTATCGATGTGGTGGCGCCTGGGCTGCCATTGCTGGACACGCACCTGCAGGCGATCGAGTTGCTGCGCGATACGAGCCATGTGCGCGACTACAGTGCGGCGCAGTGGTTGCAGATGGTGGGTGATGCCGGCTTGCGGTTGCAGCGTCATCAGTGCCAACGGCTGCAACTGGACTATCTGAGCTGGGTAGACCGCATGCGCACGCCGGAGGTGTTGCGCGCGGCCGTTCGCGCATTGCAGCACGCGGCGGTGGACGAGGTGCGCGACTACTTTCAGATTGCGGCCGATGGTTCCTTCAGCACCGATGTGCTGGTGGTATGGGCCACACGTTGATTTTCAGGGAGCTACGGCGCCAACTTACGAGGATTGCATGAGCAAGCAGATTTTGATTCTTCCTGGCGACGGCATCGGCCCGGAGATCATGGCCGAAGCGGTCAAGGTGCTGACGCGGATCGACGCGCAACATGGCCTGGGTTTCACCCTGGTGTACGACGAACTCGGTGGAGCGGCCTACGACAAATACGGCAGCCCGTTGGCCGACGAAACGCTGGAGCGCGCACGCGCTGCCGACGCGGTGCTGCTGGGCGCAGTCGGTGGGCCGCAATGGGACACCATCGATCCTGCGCTGCGCCCGGAGCGTGGCCTGCTCAAGATCCGCTCGCAGCTCGGGTTGTTCGCCAACTTGCGTCCGGCACTGTTGTATCCACAGCTGGCCGATGCCTCCACGCTCAAGCCGGAGGTGGTGTCCGGGCTGGATCTGCTGATTCTGCGTGAGCTCACAGGCGGTATTTATTTCGGTCAGCCGCGCGGCACGCGCACGCTGGACAATGGCGAGCGCCAGGCTTACGACACCTTGCCGTACAGCGAAAGCGAGATCCGCCGCATCGCCAAGGCCGGCTTCGAGATGGCGCGTTTGCGCGGCAAGAAGTTGTGCTCGGTCGACAAGGCCAACGTGTTGGCATCTAGCCAGCTATGGCGTGCGGTAGTGGAAGAAGTTGCCAAGGACTATCCGGACATCGCGCTATCGCACATGTATGTGGACAACGCGGCCATGCAGTTGGTGCGTGCGCCAAAACAGTTCGACGTAATCGTCACCGACAACATGTTCGGCGACATCCTGTCCGACCAGGCGTCGATGCTCACCGGCTCGATCGGCATCCTGCCATCGGCCTCGCTGGATGCCAACAGCAAAGGCATGTACGAGCCGTGTCATGGCTCGGCGCCGGATATCGCGGGCAAGGGGGTCGCCAATCCGTTGGCCACCATCCTGTCGGTTGCAATGATGTTGCGTTACACCTTCGCGCAACCGGCTGCAGCGGATGCCATCGAGCACGCTGTCGGCAAGGTGCTCGACCAAGGCGTGCGCACCGCCGACATCTGGTCGGAAGGCACCACCGAGGTCGGTACCGTGGCGATGGGGGATGCGGTGGTGGCCGCGCTGTAAAAGCCCTTCTTGCTTGAACAGTGGTGGCTATCGTTCTGGTGGACGATGGCCATTTTCGTTAGGTCGGTCGGCAAGGTCATGCAAGTCACTGCGGTGTGCGATGGTGTTCGCGCGTAGGCTTGGGGATGCAGCCGGCTGCTGGCCTTGCGTCGACTCCGGGCGCCGTCGTCATCGTTTCTCGTCGATTGCAGGAGAGATCTGCATGTTCATCCGAGTTCTGCGTTCGCGTTTCCACCTACGACCGTCTCGCATTGCGCTTGCGCTGCTGGCGGGGCTCGCGCTGCCGCCTCTTGCAGCGGCGCAGGAAACGTCAAGCGCCACGCGCGACCTGGACACGGTCACCGTTACCGGCTCGCGCATTGCGCGCGCGCAGGTGGAGGGTCCGGCGCCGGTGACCGTCATCACCGCCGAGGACATCCGGAAGCAGGGCTTCAGCACGGTGTGGGAATCGCTCGGCACGTTGACCCAGTTCAGCGGCAGCGCCTTCAACGAAAGCGACCAGACCGGCAGTTCGCCCAATGGCCAGTATCTCAACCTGCGCGGCCTGGGCCCGGGCTACCAGCTGATCCTGCTCAACGGCAAGCGCATGGCCGATTACCCGTAGTCCTACGGCGCCAACGGCACCGCGGTCAGCCTGGGCAGCATTCCCGCCGCGGCAGTGGAGCGCATCGAGGTGATGAGCGGCGGCGCCTCGGCGATCTACGGCTCCGATGCGGTGGCCGGCGTGGTTAACATCATTACCAAACGCGATTTCAACGGCGACACGCTGCGCCTGCGCGGCGGCACCACCACGCGCGGCGGCGGCGACAGCGGCCAGTTGCAATGGAGCGGCGGGCGCACCGGCGATCGTTGGAGCCTGACCTACGCGTTCGAGCGGCTGGACCGGGAAGCGATCGTCGCCAGCCAGCGCGACTTCCTGGATTCGTACGACGACCATCCCGGCAACAAGGCCGATCCGTCCAGCCCCAACGCGTCGATTTCCGGGGTCTACCTACGCCGCGGCAACACCTACCTGTGGCCGAGCAGCGGCACGTTGTCGACCTCGGCCGGCGCGCTGGACGCGGCCTGCGCGGCGACCAACCCGGCGTTCGTGCCCTACAAGACCGCCGACAGCCTGGCTGCGCCCAAGCGCTGCGGCGCGTTCGGCTATTACGAAGGCCGCTCGGTGCAGAACGGCTACGGCAAGACCTCCGCCTACCTGTCCGGCAGTTTCGATGTCAGCGACGATGTCACCGGCTATGCGCAGGTGCTGGCCAATCGCTCCAAGGACGAAAGCTCCAGCCAGACCCACTACTACATCGGCGAAGGCGCGTTGACCGTCTACGACCCGGATCTGGGCCTGGTCACCGCGCAGCGCGTCTTCCTGCCCTCAGAAGTGGGCGGGATCAAGAACATCGAGTACGACGAGAAGTCCTGGAACCTCAACGCCGGCGTGCGCGGCAAGCTGTTCGACGGCCGCTTCGACTGGGATGCGAGCGTGTCGATGTCGCGCTACGACATCACCACGCGACGTCCGCGCTTCCTCACCAACGCGGTGCGCGACCACTACATGGGGCCGGTGCTGGGCTATCGGCCCGATGGCACCGAGATCCGCGAGTTCTACGCCGATAGGCTGTTCGCGCCGGGCAATGCGGCGCTGTACGACCAGCTCACTACCGAGGTGGTGAGCCGCGGCGAATCCAGCACCGACCAGGCCCAGTTCGTGTTCAGCGGCGACCTGTTCGTGCTGCCGGCCGGCATGCTGCAGATCGCCACCGTGCTAGAGGCGGCGCGGCAGAAGTACGACCTGGATCCGGATCCGCGCACCACTGTGGCCTACACCGGCAGCGAGCGCGTCTACAACCTGACCCAGACCCCGGGCGGCGGCCCGCGCGACCGCTACGCCGCCGGCTTGGAGTTGCGCGTGCCGATCTTCAGCCGGCTCAGCGCCACGCTGGCCGGGCGCTACGACAAGTACGACGACATCACCTCGGTCGACGATGCCACCACCTGGCAGGCCGGGCTGGAATGGCGGCCGTTCGACAGCCTGCTGCTGCGCGGCAGTCACGCCACCAGTTTCCGCGGGCCGGACCTGCTGTGGATCTACGCGGGCACCAGCGCCAACAATCCCACCGTCACCGACGAATACCTGTGCCGCCGCGATGGCCTGGATCCGCTGTCGGACGCCTGTTCGGCCGCGCACGAGTACCAGACCTTCTCCACCCAGTCGTCCAATCCGCTGCTGGAGGAAGAGAAGGGCAAGTCGACCACGCTGGGCTTCGTCTGGGACGTGCTGCCGACGTTGTTGCTGAGCGCGGATTACTACCGGATCGACCTGGAAGGGCGAGTGCAGGAGATCTCCAGCGAGACACTGCTGGAGAACAACGCCAACTGCCTGCTCGGCCGCGACCGCGCCGGCAATGCGGTCGATACTGCGTCGGCGGCGTGCCAGTTCTATATCCAGTCGGTGACCCGCAGCCCCGGCACAGACCTGAACGCCGAAGGCCGGATCACCGCGTTCGAGACCTTCCCGATCAACCAGTCGCTGATGCGCACCGACGGTGTCGACGCCAATCTGCGCTACAGCGTCGACCTCGGCGATTGGGGCGCGTTCGGCCTGCAGGCGGGCTATACCCACGTACTGAAGATGGAAGTGGCGCAGTTCGCCGGGGCCAAGCCGGTGGACGCGATGAACGACGTCGACTACCTGGCGTTCCGCACGCGCAGCAACTGGCGTCTGAACTGGAGCATCGGCAACTGGTCCACCAGCCTGTACGGCTACCGCTACGGCTCGCGCCCTAACTACGCCCAGAGCGGACGCGTGGCGCAGTACGTGGTCTGGAATGTGGACATCGCCAAGCAGATCACCGACAAGGCCACGCTCGGCCTCAGTGTGTTGAACGTGTTCGACAGAATCCACCCGCGCGACGACACCTACACCTCATGGCCGTACTTCCCGCGCGTGTACAGCGCGATCGGGCGGCAGTTGTACGCCAACTTCACCTACAAATTTTGAGGTGCGCATGCGCTTCGCCACAGGGTTCGCTCCAGCAGCTTGCCGCAATGGCGTGGCAGAACTTGGATAGCGCCATCACGATTCCCTGCCAATCCCTACGCCCAGGCTAAAAAACCAGAACGGCCAGCAGATCGCTCTGCTGGCCGTCAGGATCGGATCGGTAGATCGCTGCGCGCCGCGTTACGCCACCGCAGCCGTCTTGCCGGCGACCACGCCACGCTCGCGCTGGCGCAACAGGCGGTTGGCCACATCCAGCCACGCCAGTGCGCTGGCTTCGATGATGTCCTTGCTGGTGCCGGTGCCTTCGTATTCCACGCCGTCGTGGCGCACGCTCAGGCTGGCTTCGCCACGCGCGTCTGCGCCGATGCCCACGCTGTGGACCTGGTAGCTGTCCAGCTCCAGCCTCACGCCGGTGGCCGAGGCCAGTGCGCCGAACAGTGCATCCACCGGGCCATTGCCTTGCGCGGTTTCAGCGACACGATTGCCTTCCGGATCGGATAACTCCACCAACGCGTTCGCACGGCTACCGACATCGCTGATGGTCATCGAGGCCAGGCGGTAGCCTTCCTGCACGGTGGCATCTTGCATCAGTGCCTGCAAATCGGCGTCGGTGACCACGCGCTGCTTTTCGCACAAAGTTTTGAACTGTTCGAAGACCAGCTTGACCTCGTCTTCTTCCAGCAGATAACCCAATGCACGCAGACGCTGCTCCACCGCAGCGCGGCCGCTGTGACGGCCCAGCACCATCTGCGAGGACTCCCAGCCTACGTCCTCCGGCCGCATGATTTCGTAGGTGCCACGATGACGCAGCATGCCGTGCTGATGAATGCCCGACTCATGCGCAAACGCGTTGCCGCCGACCACTGCCTTGTTGCGCTGCACCGGCATGCCGACCAGGCGCTGCAGCAACTGCGAGGTGGAAACGATGCGTGGCGTGTTGATGTCGGTATCGATGTTGTAGAACGCACCGCGCACCTTCAGTGCCATGGTGATTTCTTCCAGCGCGCAGTTGCCCGCGCGCTCGCCGATGCCGTTGATGGTGCATTCGACCTGCCGTGCGCCGCCTTCGATGGCGGCCAGCGAGTTGGCCACCGCCAGACCCAGATCGTTGTGGCAGTGCGCACTGAAGATGACGGTGTCGGCACCTTCCACGCTGGCGATCAGGCGCGAGAACATGCCGCTGATCTCTTCCGGCGTGGTGAAGCCCACCGTGTCCGGCAGATTGATTGTGGTGGCACCGGCGGCGATCGCCACGCGGGTGACCTCGGCCAGGAAATCCTCTTCGGTACGGGTGGCGTCCTCGGCGGAGAACTCGACATCGTCGATGTAACCGCGCGCCAGCGCCACATGCTTGTGCACCGATTCCAGCACCTGCTCGCGGCTCATGCGCAGCTTGTGCTCGCGATGCAGCGGGCTGGTGGACAGGAACACGTGCAGGCGTGGGTTGGCAGCCGCTTCCAGCGCACGTGCGGAGGTTTCGATATCGGCTTGCAGGCAGCGCGACAGTACTGCCAGCGTGGGGCGATGCAACTCGCGGCCGATCATCGCGACGGCTTCGCGGTCAGAATGCGAGCTGGCTGGGAAGCCGGTTTCGATGATGTCCACGCCGAGCTCGTCCAGCGCGCGCGCCATCACCAGCTTTTGCTGGGGCGTCATGCTGCAGCCGGGGGATTGCTCGCCGTCGCGCAGGGTGGTGTCGAAAATTCGGATACGCGGGGTCTGGTTGGATACGGTCGTGTTCACCATGAAGACTCCTCTACGGCGATGGCGATGGCGGTCACAGGCGTTGAAGCGACTGCGGATGGGCGGGAAAGAACGGGTGTTTTGGGAAGTGATTTGGCGCTGCGTTCGTTGCGCAGTCGCTCGGTATTGCGACGACGCGGCTTGCGTGGCGGCCGAGGCCGCACCTCGGACAAGAGGGTGGCCAGAACAGTTGCGTCGATATTACCGCCAGAGACCACTGCGCACTTGCGTTTACCCGAAACGCGGCGACCAGCGGCCAGCGCCAGCGCACCGGCGCCCTCGGCGATGACGTGTTCTTCCAGCGCCAAACGCACCAGCGTTTCGCGTAATTCGGCCTCGCGCACGATCACCACATCGTCGAGCAGGCTTGCGCATAAACGGCGAGTCAGAAAGCCGGGAATCTTGACCTTCACGCCGTCGGCCAGCGTGGCCACCGGGGTGATTTCGCGGAAGTCGCCGCGCACTGCGCGCGCCATCGAATCGACGCCTTCCACCTGCGCGCCGACGATGCGCACGCCTTGCGATTTCAGTGCCAGCGCCACCCCGGAGGCCAGCCCGCCGCCGCCGATTGGCACGATCACCACGTCCGGCGCATGCGCGGCCAGTTCGATGCCCACGGTGCCTTGCCCCGCGATCACATCCGGGTCGTCGAAGGCGGACAGAAAGCGGTAGCCGTTCTGGTCGGCCAGCTCGCGCGCAAATGCAAATGCTTCGTCGTAACTGTTGCCATGCTGGCGTACAGTTGCGCCCCAGTGCGCGACACCGGCGATCTTGGTCTGCGGCGCGCCGTACGGCATCACCGTGATGGCCTGCACGCCCAGCCGATATGCCGACCACGCCACACCTTGTGCGTGATTGCCGGCCGAGGCGCAGATCACCGGACGCTCGTCGCCGCGTTCCAAGCCGGCCAGCAGCGCATTCAATGCGCCGCGCACCTTGTAGGAGCCGGTGCGCTGCAGATTTTCCAGCTTCAACCACACACCGAAGCGCTCGGCGTAATGCAGCGGCGTGGGCGACAGGTACTTGCGCAGGCGTGCCTGCGCAGCCAGCACGTCGGCAACGCTGACGGCCACGTCGCTTACGTTTGGCTCCTGCAGTGACGGGCAACGGGAATCAGGCATTGCGGCACGCGAACGGCCGATCCGGAAGAAGACACCTCCGGACAGCGGTTTGATGGTCGCGCGAGGTCTGGGTGTTCATGCAGCGACCTCGACCGATTCCAGCGCAGTGATCACCACCGACGCGCAGTCGTACACCTTTTCCAACTGCAGGCGCAGCGTTTCCGGTGGGCGTGTACTGTCCACATCCAACTGCAGATGCCAGCGGCCCGCATCGTCCGGGGCGCAGGCGCCCTGGATAGCGCACGGACGGAAGCCGCGCCGCTCGGTAATGCCGAGCACGCGCACCAACGCGCCTTCGGCCGGCTTCAGCACCAGATCAAGCCGGTAACGCATGCGATGTCTCCTTGGCCGCGTGTGCTGGATTGCTGTCCAGCATGGTGCTGTTGGCGTTATTGGGCGGCACCAGCGGCCAGACGTTGGCACGCGCATCGATGGCCACGTGCAGCAGGCCGGGGCCGGGCTGTGCCAGCAGTTCGGCCAGCGCGCCATCCACATCGGCACGCGCGACGATGCGCTTGGCCGGGATGCCGAACACCTGCGCCAACGCCGCGAAATCCGGGTTGTCGGACAAGTCGATCTCGCTATAGCGCTCGGCAAAGAACAGCTCCTGCCACTGCCGCACCATGCCCAGCGAACTGTTGTCCAGCAGCACGATCTTCACCGGCAGCTTGCAGCGCGCAATCGTCACCAGCTCCTGCACATTCATCATGAAACTGCCGTCGCCGGAGACCAGCACCACGGTGCGGTCGGGGCAGGCGAACTGCGCACCCATCGCCGCCGGCAGGCCGAAGCCCATTGTGCCGAGTGCGCCGCTGGTGAGGTGATTGCGCGGATGATTGAAACGGCAATGCTGCGCCACCCACATCTGATGCTGACCCACGTCGCAGGCGATGATGGTGTCGGCCGGGGCCACTTCGCTCAGGCGCTTCAGCAACGCCGGCGCGTAGATGTCGGTACCGGGCGCGTCGTAGCGCGCACCGTATTTTTCGCGATTGGCAAAGCAACGGGTGCGCCATGCCTGGCAGTTGCCGCGTGCCGCGCTCAAGGCTTTCAAACTTAGTGCCACATCGCCGGGCACTGCGATGTCGGCAGTGCGCAGCTTGGAAATTTCATACGCGTCGGCATCCAGATGGATGACGCGCGCAAGCGGGGCGAACTCACTCAATTTGCCGGTAGCACGGTCGTCGAAACGTGCGCCAACGACCACCAACAGATCGCATTCCTGGATCGCCATATTGGCCGCACGGGTGCCGTGCATGCCAAGCATGCCCAGGTAATCCGGATGCGCATGCGGCAACGCCCCCAAACCGCGCAAGGTCAGCGCGGTGGGGATGCCGGTGACTTCGACAAAACGGCGGAACGCGTCCACCGCGTTGCCCAGGGCGATGCCGCCACCGCCGTAAATCACCGGGCGCTCGGCACTGGCGATGGTCGCCAATGCCTCGGCCAATTTCGCATCTGCCGGTGCCGGCGGCGGCACCGCCACCGCCGGCACGTGGTCGGGCAAATGCGAGGCATCGGCGACCTGCACGTCCTTGGGCAGGTCGATCAGGACCGGCCCTGGGCGGCCCTCGCACGCGATGCGAAACGCCTCGCGCACGATCTCCGGAAGCTCCTCCACACTCCGCACCAGAAAGCTGTGCTTGACGATCGGCATGGTCATGCCGAACACGTCCAGTTCCTGGAACGCATCGGTGCCCAGCAAGGGCGTGGCAACCTGGCCGGTCAAGCACACCATCGGCACCGAATCGAGCATCGCATCGGCGATGCCGGTGACCAGATTGGACGCGCCGGGGCCGGAAGTGGCCACACACACGCCCACCCGGCCGCTGGCACGGGCGTACCCGTTGGCGGCAAGTGCGGCGCCCTGTTCGTGACGAACCAGGATGTGCTTGAGCCTGGAGTCCACCAGGGCGTCGTAGAACGGCATGATGGTGCCGCCCGGATAGCCAAACAGCGTTTCCACGCCCTCGGCTTCCAGGGCCTGCGTCAGCCAGCGCGCGCCATTGCGGGGCGTGCTGTGTGCGGAGGTGTTCATGCGTTGCGGACCTTTCGTATTAGCGGGGGGGTGCTGTGGCATTAAGCCGCTTGTTGATTCTCAGGTGCGGCAGCGGCCTGTTGTTCGCCGTTGAGCCAGACCATCTTGGCGCG
Organism: Xanthomonas populi; assembly: GCF_002940065.1. GTDB lineage: Bacteria > Pseudomonadota > Gammaproteobacteria > Xanthomonadales > Xanthomonadaceae > Xanthomonas > Xanthomonas populi. Next base: position 5,946 of record NZ_MDEJ01000010.1, on the reverse strand, counting down.
CAGCTTCTTGCCCACTTCTTCGATCGGGTGCTCCAGATCAGCCTGCTTGAACTTGGTGTAGTTCGGCAGGCCGGCCTCGTATTCGGCCACCCAGTTCTTGGTGAAGGTGCCGTTCTGGATGTCGGTCAGCACGTCCTTCATGCGCGCCTTGGTGCTGGCGTCGATCACGCGCGGGCCGCTGACATAGTCGCCGTACTGCGCGGTTTCGGACACGAATTCAAGCATGCGGGTGATGCCGCCTTCGTAAAACAGGTCCACGATCAACTTCAGTTCGTGCAGCACTTCGTAGTATGCGATTTCGGGCTGATAGCCGGCTTCCACCAGCACTTCGAAACCGGCCTGCACCAGCGACGAGGCGCCGCCGCACAGCACCGCCTGCTCGCCGAACAGATCGGTCTCGGTCTCTTCCTTGAAGGTGGTCTTGATGATGTTGGCGCGTGCACCGCCCAGGCCGCCGGCATAGGTCAGCGCGAACTGCTCGGCCTTGCCGCTGGTGTCCTGGTACACCGCATAGATACACGGCACGCCGCGGCCGATTTCATATTCGCGACGCACCAGTGCGCCTGGGCCCTTCGGCGCGACCAGTACCACATCCAGATCTTCGCGCGGCTTGATCATGTCGAAATGCACGTTCAGGCCATGCGCGAACAGCAGGCAGGCGCCCTGCTTCATGTTCGGTGCGATGATCTCTTCGTAAAGCTTCTTCTGCACCATGTCCGGGGTCAGGATCGCGACCAGGTCGGCGCTCTTCACTGCCTCGGCTGGCGCCACGACGGTGAAGCCATCGGCCTGCGCCTTGGATTCGGTCGGGCCACCGGGACGCAGCCCGACGGTGACGTCGAAGCCGGAATCGCGCAGGTTCAGCGCATGCGCGCGGCCCTGGCTGCCGTAGCCGATGATCGCGATTTTCGGTTGGATGTCGTTGCTCATGGAGTAAGTCCTTGCGGGGGTTGACAGTGGGGAAGGGATCAGCAGGCAGTGGAGACACTGGCCGGCCGAGCAAAGCGGGGATGGACGATGGCACTTGCCATGCAGGCACGTGCACCGGCGCAGTTGTGGGCGCGGGTGGTGCAGATGGCGGCGATGTCAGTGATGTCGTTCATGTCATTCGAAACTTTTGGTGGTCCCTGAAACGCGAAACCCCGCGCCGTTGCCGGTGCGGGGTTTGATCGAAGCCTTGTGTGTCTATTGCCTACACGAAGTCTCGTCCCGCAACGGTTGGCGAGGTAATAAGTACGAGCACGAGAAGCGACGCTGCCAACGCGCCGAAGGGCGCGGATGCTGGGGCGTTCGACATAGTGTGGTGGTCCTGCATGGGAATGAGATAACCATCGCCGCAGGTGGGATGTCAACCCTTGCGCGTGAAACGGCCGCCTCTATTTGCAAGTCGCCGCGCCAAACCGCATGACAGCAGTATGGTTACCGCTGAAACCGGATCGATGCACGGCAGTGCGGGCCGATGCGGGTCACTAAATGCGCGGCATTCGCGCCGCCGAGCAATGGTCATCTAACGAGACAGCATGCGCCGCTGGTATGGTTGGCGACGCATTCTGTTGTGTCGTGGAGGCCGCCTGTCATGCGTTGCGTACCCGTCTTATTGGTGTCTGCTCTGGTGCTGCTCGCGCCTCCTCTTGGTGCTGCTGATCGCGTGACCGGGCAGGCGTTCGCTACCCGTTCGGAAGTCATCGCCCCGCATGCGATGGCGGCCACCTCGCAGCCGTTGGCCAGCCAGATCGCGCTGGATGTCATGAAGGACGGCGGTTCGGCGGTGGATGCGGCGATCGCCGCCAATGCGGCGCTGGGCCTGATGGAGCCGACCGGCAACGGGGTGGGCGGGGATCTGTTCGCCATCGTCTGGGACCCCAGCACCAACAAGCTCTACGGCTACAACGGCTCGGGCCGCTCGCCTAAGTCGCTGACTCTGGCCGAGTTCCAGCGCCGCAGGTTGAAGGATATCCCGCCGACCGGCCCGCTGCCGGTGTCGGTACCGGGTGCGGTGGATGGATGGTTCGCGCTGCACGAGCGCTTCGGTCGCAGGCTGATGGCGCAGAACCTGGCCCCTGCCATTCGCTATGCCCGTGAAGGCCATCCGGTGGCCGAGACCATCGCCTATTACTGGGACCGTTCGGTGCTGCATTTGTCGCAGTATCCCGGCTTCAAAGAGCAGTTCACCATCGACGGGCACGCTCCGCGCAAGGGCGAGCTGTGGAAGAACCCGAACCTGGCCAACACGCTGCAGCAGATCGCCGACGACGGCCGCGATGCGTTCTACAAAGGTGACATCGCCCGCACCATCGGCGCCTACTTCAAGACCAATGGCGGCTACCTGAGTTACGAGGATATGGCCAGCCACACGGGCGAGTGGGTGGAGCCGGTGTCCACCAACTACCGCGGCTATGACGTGTGGGAATTGCCGCCCAACAGCCAGGGCATTGCCGCGTTGCAGATGCTCAACATCCTGGAAGGCTACGACTTTTCCAAAATCCCGTTCGGTTCGGCCGAGCACTTGCACCTGTTCACCGAGGCCAAGAAGCTGGCGTTCGCCGATCGCGCGAGTTTCTACGCCGACCCGGCCTTCCAGCCGGCGCCGCTGGCCAAGCTGATCTCCAAGGATTACGCCACGCAACGCCGTGCATTGATTTCGATGGACAAGGCGCTCAAGGAAGTGCAACCGGGCACGCCCAAACAACTGGAAGAGGGCGACACCATCTACATGACCGTGGCCGACGCCGATGGCATGATGGTGTCGTTGATCCAGTCCAACTACCGCGGCATGGGCAGCGGCCTGGCGCCGCCCGGGCTGGGTTTCATCCTGCAGGACCGCGGCGAGATGTTCGTGCTGAAGAAGGACCACCCCAATGGCTACGCGCCGGGCAAGCGGCCGTTCCAGACGATCATTCCCGCCTTGGTCACCAAGGATGGCAAACCGTGGCTGAGCTTCGGGGTGATGGGCGGAGCGATGCAGCCGCAGGGGCACGTGCAGATCGTGATGAATCTCGTGGATTCCCATATGAATGTGCAGGAAGCCGGCGATGCGCCGCGCATCCAGCATGAAGGCTCCACCGAGCCGACTGGCCAGGCCACTGCGATGAGCGACGGCGGCGAGGTCAATCTGGAAACCGGTTTCTCCTACGACACCATTCGCGCGTTGATGCGCAAAGGCCACCGGGTGATCCTTGCCGACGGCCCGTATGGCGGGTACCAGGCGATTGCACGCGACCCAGCCAACGGTGTGTATTACGGCGCTTCGGAAAGCCGCAAGGACGGGCAGGCGGCAGGTTACTGAACAAGCGCTTGTGGGTGCGCTGCGCCGCTCAACTCCAGCCGCAGCGGGCCGCTAATGATCGTGATGGTTTAGGAATTCCCATGAGCTCGATGCAACAGCCTGACCTGCCGTCGCAAATGCGTGCGGCGTTGCTCCCCGATGCACCGGTCGCTTTGCTGCGGCTATCGGCCGATGCGTGCCTGGTGGCCTGTAACCGCGCCGGCCTGGACGTGCTTGGCAAGACCGCCAGCGAACTGCAAGGCGCGTCAGCGTCGGTGCTGTGGGGATTGAGCGCAGCCGATCTGGTCGGCGAAGACGGCGTGTGGGCCGCCGCGGGCGACGACCCGGCCCGGCGCGTGCGCTATGTGCGCGATCGCGAACATGGTGGCTGGATGCTGTCGCTGCCGCATGTGGAAACCGCGATTTTGCTGCGCGAAGCCACCCGCCTGGCCGAAGACAGCCGGCCGGTGCCGATCTCGCCACTGCTGCAGCCCCTGGTTGCACGCCTGCAGGCCGAACACGAAGACCGTACCGTGCTGGAGCGCACCGCACAGGCGCTGGCTGGTTGCGAGCTGGAACTGTTGTTGCCACCGGGGTTGGCAGAGACCGACATGGGTCGCCGGCTGCAGGCTGGCTTCGGCAATCTGGCCGAAGCGATCCGTCAGGCCGTCGCGCTGTCGGTGCAGATCGCTGCCGAAGTGCCGCCGCTGGTGGCCGAGAACGATGAGATGGTGCGCCAGTCGCAGGCGCAGACCGAAGCACTGGATGGCGCCCGCACCTCCGTAGAGCGGCTGTCGGCTAGCTTGCAGGACGTCAACGCCGATCTGACGCAGGTGATTGCGCTGGCCGCCAGCGCCGACGAAAGTGCACGTCAGGGCGTGGCTGCCGCGCATGCGCTAGGCCAGGCTATGCACGAAGTGGAACGCCGCGCGGCGCGTGCCGGCGAGGTCATCGAAGTCATCGACTCGGTGGCGTTCCAGACCAATATCCTGTCGATCAACGCCAGCATCGAAGCGGCCCACGCCGGCAATGCCGGGCGCGGTTTTGCGGTGGTCGCCACCGAAATCCGCCGCCTGGCCGAACGCGCGGCAGCGGCAGCGCGCGACGTGCGCGCGATCCTGGCCGAAACCAGCGCTGCGGTGGGCGAGGGCGCGGCATCTGCACGCGGCACCGAAGCGGTGCTCAATGGCATCACCCGCATGCTCGGCCAGGCCAGCAGCGCGATGACGACGGTGGCCGGGCGTATCCAGGCGCAGGACAGCGAGATTCGCGGGATCGAAAGCGCCGTGGATGGCGTGGTGGCGCTGGGCCGCAGCAACTTGCAGCATGCCGCGCATGTGGCCGAACGCAGCGAGGCGCTGGAGCGCGGTACCGAAACCCTGCGCGATTGTGTGGGCCTGTTCCGTTTGCCGGCCGACCCGCTGAAAGTGCACAGGCACGCGCGCGTCAAGGAACTGGCAGTGGCGACCGCCGGCCGCATCGGCAGCGCCTTGGCGCAAGCCATCGCACGTGGACAGATCGACGAAGCGTCGTTGTTCGCACGCATCTACACACCGATTGCCGGCGTGGAGCCGCCCAAGTTCAGTAGCGATTTCGACGCGCTCTGCGACGAGGTATTACCGGCTTTGCAAGAGCCGCTGCTGGATGCGCATCCCTGGATCGTGTTCGCCATCTGCGCCAATCCCGACGGCTATGTGCCCACGCACAATCTGCGCTTCACCCAGCCGCTGACCGGCGATCCCAAGCGCGATCTGGTCGGCAACCGTACCAAGCGCACCTTCACCGATCGCGTTGGCCGCAGCGTGGGCGCGCATACCGACCCGTATCGCCTGCAGGTGTATCGCCGCGACACCGGCCAGATCATGTTCGACCTGTCGGCCCCGATCTTCGTCGGCCGCAAGCACTGGGGTGGATTGCGCGTGGGTTATACACTGGAATAACGCGGTGTTGGGTTTGGAGTCTGCACGTACGCTCCCCAAAAAAAGGCCGCCGAAGATCGGCGGCAGGGAGAGAGAGCAGGTTTCTTGTTTTAGTGACTGCAGGCTAGCGGTGTGATGTGCCGTGGAAATGTCCTCGCATGCCGCCATCGCCGTGCTGTGTGCCAACCGGCCCGCTGCGTGTCAACGTTGGCATAAATACAACGACCTCCCGAAGCAGCTCGTTGTGACAACACGCGTGTCCAAATAGCGGATCAGCCAACCAACTGCGGCGAATCAGAAGCGCTGGGTGTACTTCAGGTAGCTACAGCGTCCAGGGATGGCGTAGGCCGAATCGAACGAATTGGGAGAGGCGCTGAGCGCCACCGGCGGGTCGCGGTCCAATACATTGTTCAGACTGACATGTACGGTCGCGTTCCACGGCGCCTGATAAGACACTTGCATATCGTTGAACGCGGCCGCCGCGACGTTGCCATAGTTGCCGCTGTCGTCCAGCTCCGAGTCGTCGTCCTTCATGCCCGAGTAGTAACGCACGGCCCAGTTGGCGGCCAGGTTGCCGTAGCTCCAGTCCAGGGTGAGCGTACCGCGCGTGCGCCAGTTCGGAGTGTCGGTGTGGTAGATGCCGGTGTAGCTTTCCCAGTAGCGATACGGCAATGGTGGCGATGCTGCATGCGGGCCTGGCGCAGCGACTGAGTCCGCAGCAGATCCTAAGGCCGTGCCCGTTTGTGTGGTGAGCCGATGATG